>JACPRI010000415.1 GCA_016190065.1 Verrucomicrobiota bacterium | reverse complement strand
CCCTGCAGGAACCATTCTTGGTTTTGGCTACGCAGAACCCGATCGAACAGGAAGGCACGTATCCGTTGCCGGAGGCCCAGGTCGATCGCTTCATGCTCAAGCTCAAAATCGTGTACCCCTCCCGTGCCGAAGAACGCCAGATTCTCGAATTGATGGCCCGCACAACGAATTTGCCCGAAGCGCAATCCGTGGTCGATGCCGGCCAAATCCTGGCCGCGCGCCGCGTGATCAACGACATCTACGTGGACGACAAGGTGAAGGATTACATCGTCGATCTCGTTTGCGCCACGCGCGATCCCGATCACTACAAAATCCCAGTGAAGGAATTCATTCAACTGGGCGCCTCCCCGCGCGCGACGATCTCGCTTACGCTCGCGGCCAAAGCCTTCGCCTTCTTGCGCGGCCGCGGCTACGTGACGCCGCAGGACGTCAAAAGCATCGGCATGGACGTGCTCCGGCATCGCGTGACCATCACGTACGAAGCGGAAGCCGAGGACAAAACGAGCGAAACGGTCATCCAGAAGATTTTTGACGAGTTGCCCGTGCCGTAATGATGATTTCAAATTTGAAATTTGAAATTTGAAATTGAAGGAATGATTCCCCGCGAAATCCTCAAAAAGATCCGCCAGATCGAGCTGCGCTCCATTCGGCTCGTGAACGAGACGCTGGCCGGGCAGTACCACAGCGTCTTCAAAGGCCAGGGTATGGACTTCGATGAAGTGCGCGAATACCAGCCCGGCGATGAAGTGCGCTTCATCGATTGGAACGTCACCGCCCGGATGAACCACCCGTTCATCAAGAAATTCGTCGAGGAGCGGGAATTAACCGTCATGCTGGTCGTGGACATGAGCGCCTCCGGGCTGTTCGGTTCGCGGGACCAATCCAAACGCGAACTCGCCGCCGAGATTGCCTCCGTGCTCGCTTTCTCGGCCATCCGCAACAACGATAAGGTCGGCCTCATCCTTTTTACGGAAGGCGTCGAGAAATTCATCCCTCCTCGCAAGGGCCGGCGGCACGTCTTGCGCGTGATCCGCGAGATCTTGCTTTATGTGCCGCGCCGCAAGGGCACGGACCTCAACAGCGCGCTGGATTTTCTCATGAGGGTGACGCGGCATCGGGCGATTGTCGTGATCCTCTCGGATTTTCTCGGCCAGACTCACCCCACCCGCGCCGAGATGGCCGCTCACCTCCGCCGCCGCGTGATTCTTTCCGAGACCCTCGCCCAGACTTCGTTCACGACTCTGCGGCAAGCGAACCGCCGCCACGACGTCGTGGCCGTGCAAATCGTGGACCGCTTCGAGCAGGAACTGCCGGCGCTCGGTTATCTCGTCTTGAAGGACGCGGAAACGGGGGAAGTCGTGGAAATCAATACCGGCGACGAACGCAAGCGGCAGGCTTTCCAGGAGCGCCAGATCAAAGCGCAGAATGAACTGCGCCGCTTGCTCTTGTCGGCGAGGATTGATGCGATCCAGCTCCGCACCGACGAATCGTACACCGCGGCGCTGGGCCGATTCTTTGAAACGCGCGAACGAAGGCGTCGGCACGGATAAGCTACGAAGCAACCAACTCCAGCGCCATGATCCCTCCCGACGACACTGTTGTTGAATTGAAGAACCAAGCGGAGGAATGCGTCTGGTTTTCCCCTTCTCTTCCGTGGGAAGGGAGGAGAGGGGCGGGGATAGGAAGGCCGTTTTCATTGGATTTCCCCTCTCCTCGATCCTCTCCCCACTCGTTCCTCGCGGGGAGAGGAAGAAGACAAGCGATTCTCGTGTTGTTGAATTCCACGGCGATCCTTCCGGACCCGGCCTCCGACGCAAATACGAATGACATTCGCGGCATCAAAGCGCCGGTCGAAATTCCCAGCGCCTGGGCCTGGCTTTGGTGGCTGGCCGCCGCGTTGTTGATCGCCGCGCTGAGCTGGTGGCTCTGGCGCCGCTGGCGTCGCAAAAAGAGCGAACCCGTGCCCGCCGTCGTCATCCCCCCTCACGAACGCGCGCTGGAGAAATTGCGCGAAGCGCTCGGCTTGATGGGCCAGCCGCGTCCGTTTTGCACCGCGGTCTCCGACGCCGTGCGCGTGTATCTGGAAGAGCGCTTCGAGTTTCGCGCCCCGGAACGCACGACCGAAGAGTTCCTGGACGAACTTCAAAGCAGCGCACTCCTAACTTTCGACCAAAAACAAACGCTGGGTGAATTTCTCATGCGCTGTGATCTGGTTAAGTTCGCGCGCTATGAGCCGGGCGAACCGGAGCTACGCCAGCTTTACGACGCGGCCATCCGGCTGATCGAAGAAACCCAACCCCCGCCGCCGATGGCGGAAAGCGGCACAACTGCAGCCGGGAAACCGGCCACCAGCTCTTGAGTATGCGTGGATCTTCCATGGGAAAGCTCCACGGCTTTCGAGCCATGCGCACGGACCATGAACCGAAAACAATTCGGAGCGCAGCCTTCAGGCTGCTTCCGGCCCCGCTCTGGAGTCGAACGTTGAAGCGGCCTGAAGGCCGCGCTCCGAAGAGCAGGTTCACGCGAAGTTCCAACACGCTGCGGCTGGGTCGCCGACCACAGCCGCGCTCCGTTTTGGTTGCGGCTTCCTCGCGCTGCGCTGCGTCGCCGACTTGCCGTTGGTTAAGCGCTGCGTTTACTCCGATACTCCGATACTCCAGCACTCCAACCGCGAGGTCCGCGACATGACCTTCGCCTACCCATACGTTCTGGCCCTGCTCGCCCTGTTGCCGCTGCTGGCCTGGCTGAAAGGCAAACATGGCCAGGAAGCCGCGTTTCTCTATTCCTCCATCCAACTCGTTCGCGGAATCATGGGCTTGACCCGATCCAGTGTGGGGAAGATTTTGCTGAAGCTGCGATGGCTCGCGCTCGCGCTCTTCATTGTGGCCCTGGCTCGACCGCAAATCGGCGAAGGCGAAACGCGGATCACGGCGAGCGGCATCGATATCGTGGTGGCCATGGATCTTTCCGGCAGCATGGCCGCTGAAGACTTCCAAATCAAAGGCGAGCGGGTCAATCGGCTGGACATCGCCAAAGATGTTCTGGAAAAGTTCATCGCCAAACGGGTCAGCGACCGAATCGGGCTGGTCGCCTTCGCCGGGCGCGCTTACATCGCGGCCCCGCCCACTTTGGATCACGACTTCTTGCTCCAAAACCTTCAGCGCCTGAACCTGGGCACGATCGAAGACGGCACCGCCATCGGGTCCGGCTTGAGCGCCGCGCTGAACCGATTGCGGGAATTGCCGTCAAAAAGTAGAATCGTGATTCTGATGACGGACGGACAGAATAACGCCGGCAAAGTCCCGCCCCTCACGGCCGCCGAGGCCGCCGAGACGTTGGGCGTCAAAGTTTATACCATCGGCGTCGGCACGCGCGGCACGGCGCCGATGCCCAGGACCGACGTTTTTGGCCGGAAGGTTTATGTCTCCGTGCCGGTGGACATCGATGAAGACACATTGAAAGCCATCGCCCAGAAAACCGGCGGAAAGTATTTCCGGGCCGACAGCACGGAAACCCTGCGCGAAATCTACACGGAGATCGACAAGCTGGAAAAGACCGAGATTCAGATCAAGAAATACCAGCGCTACCAGGAACTTTTCCCGTGGGTGGTGTTATCAGGACTCTCGGTTTTGTTGCTCGAAGTGATTCTGGGCAACACGGTCTGGAGAAAGCTGCCATGATTTCGCTGTTCAAAGAATGGATCGAAACTACCTTCGGCCATCCGAAGATGCTCTGGTTGCTCGCTGCAACGCTTCCGCTCCTGAGCTTTTTTCTCTGGTGGACTTGGCGGAAACGCCAAAGCCTCATCGCCCAATTTGTCCAGTCGCGCTTGCTGGCGCATCTCACCGTCGGCATTTCCAAAACGATTCAGAAGACGCGCCTGGCTTTGATCGTCGCCGCCGTCGGGCTGCTGCTGCTGACTCTGGCGCGGCCCCGCTGGGGTTTTGCGTGGGAGGAGGCCAAACAGCAAGGCCTGGACGTGGTGGTCGCGATCGACACTTCCCGCAGCATGCTCGCTGAGGACATCGCGCCGAACCGCCTGGCCCGCGCCAAACTCGCGGCGTTCGATCTCATGCGCCTGGCCAAGAGCGACCGTCTAGGCCTGGTCGCCTTCGCGGGCACCGCCTTCCTGCAATGCCCCTTGACGCTGGACGACGAAGCTTTCCGCCAGAGCGTCGAGGCGCTTCAAGTCGGGATCATTCCTCAAGGCGGGACGGCGTTGACCGAGGCGATTGAAACTGCGGCGAAAGCCTTCAGCGGTGAAGGAGACAACCACAAAGTGCTGATCCTGCTCACGGATGGCGAGGACCACGACGGCGGCGCCGGGGAAGCCGCGCAGAAGGCAGCCGAAAGCGGCCTGAGGATTTTCACGATCGGCGTCGGCACGCCCAACGGCGAATTGCTGCGGCAGCGCGATGAATCCGGCGCTCTGGCCACCATCAAGAACGAAGCAGGCAACGCCGTGATCTCGCGCTTGAATGAGACGCTCCTGACGCAGATCGCCACGGCGGCCCACGGCTTTTATCTGCCCATGAGCGGCGCCAGCACGATGCAGGTGTTGTACGAGAAAGGCCTGGCACCCTTGCCCAAGAGCGAGCTGTCCAGCAAGCTCGTCAAGCGGTACCACGAGCGGTATCAATGGTTCCTGGGGCTGGCGATTGCTTTGCTCGTGCTGGAAATGTTCCTGCCCGAACGAAAACGAATTCCACGCCCGGAAGCAGCCGGAGGGCCGGCACCCGGCGCCGAACTGCGCCGCGCCGCCGCGGCGCTCCTTTTGCTTCTGCTTCCGCTCCACGCCAACGCCTCTTCCGCCCAGGCCCAGCGAAAATACCAAGCAGGCCAATACAAGGAGGCCGAGCAGGAGTACCAGCAGCTCCTCCAAAAGAAACCCGACGACCCTCGCTTGCATTACAACGCGGGCGCGGCTGCCTACCAGGCCGGAGATTTTGCGGAGGCCACCAAGCATTTCGGCGCGGCTCTGACTTCGCCCGATCTCGATCTGCAACAACGGTCGTACTACAATCTCGGCAATTCACTTTTCCGTCTGGGCGAGTCCGTGCCGGACCCGGCCCAAAAATCTCAAGCCTGGGAACAAGCGATCAAACAATACGAAGGCTCATTGAAGCTCGATCCGGTGGATGCTGACGCCAAGTTCAATCTCGAATTTGTGAAGAAGAAACTGGAAGAACTCAAACAGCAACAGCAGCAGCAAAAGAATTCGGGCGACTCCAAGGACGACCAACAGGACAAAGACGAATCACAGAAGGACAAGCAAGATCAGCAATCCAAGGATTCGAAACAACAACAGCAGAAAGACTCCCAAAAGCCGGAAGAAAAGCCTCAATCACAAGAACAGCCCAAGCAGAAACCGGAAGACCAGAAGGAACAGGGGCAGTCCCAAAATCAGAAAGAGAAGGACGAGCAAAATGCGTCTAAACAGGAAAACAAAAGCAACTCGGCCAGTGGCGATAAGTCCGAAGAGAAATCGGCCGAAGCAGCGGCAGCGGCCAAAGGCCAGATGACGCCTGAGCAAGTGAAGCGCCTCCTGGACGCGGCCAAGAACGAAGAGAAAGCGATGATTTTCATCCCGAAAGACGCGAAGGAGAAACGGACCAACAAGGACCGCATTTTTAAGGACTGGTAACGATGGCAACGCAATGCATAAGGCCACGGAGGGCAGGCTTCCCAGTCTGCCAGTTCGCGAGGCGTCCTCGCCTCGTGGCGCGCGCGTCCAAACGCCGTCCGAACCGGCAGACGGGATGTCCGCTCCTTAAACGGAGCGCCGAGCTCCGGATCGGCGCGACAGGTCCCGCACGCCTACAAACTCGCCGAAACGGAGTTCGGCGCTCCGAGTTCGTGGTAAGCTTCCGCAATAACTGCATCGCGCATTGCGACTATAAACCGACCGGACTTCCCCTCACTCGTCCTTCGGACACCCTCTCCCCCAGTGGGGGAGAGGGAAGGGGTGAGGGGGTTCGGTTCATGAGAAGTTTCTTTTGCCTGCTTTGGCTATTTCTCACGCCTTTCGTCTGCGAAGCCGCGACTCAGTTTACCGCGTCCTTGGATCGCACCACCATTTCCGTCGGCGAAAGCGCGAACCTCTCGCTCGTCTTCCAGGGCGAAGGCCCGAACCGTCCGCCCGCCGTCCCGGCTCCGGCGAACTTGGTTGTCACTTATGTCGGCCCGTCCAGCCAGTTCACGATTATCAATGGGCAAACCAGTTCCACGCTGACGCACATCTACCGTGTTACTGCGAATCAACCGGGCGATTACTTGATTCCCCCCATTCAAGTTCTGGTCGGCAACACGACAGTTTCCAGCCCGCCGCTTCGGCTGAAAGTTTTGAAAGCCAGCGACGGCCCGATGGGTCCTGGCGGCACTCTTAAGCCAGCCTTCGTCAAGATCATCACCCCGAAGACGAACGTTTTTGTCGGCGAAGTGCTCCCGGTCGAAATCCAGCTTTACGCGCTGAACCGGCATGATCTGAACATGCCTCAACTCAAAACCGAGGGATTCACTCTCGGAGCCATCGCCCAGCCCACGCAGGGCCGCAGCCAGATCGGCAACGCGATTTACGAAGTCTTCACGTTCCGCGTCGCGGCCACTCCGGTGAAAACCGGCGAACTGACGCTGGGGCCCGCCGAGTGCAATCTGACGCTTCGCTATCGCCGCGCGCGCGATCCATCGGACCCCTTCGCCGATTTCTTTGGCACAGGGATCGAAGTGCGGCCCTATACGGCCATTGGCCCTCCGGAAACTCTCCAGGCGTTGCCGTTGCCTGAGGCGGGCCGACCGGAGAATTTCACCGGCGCAGTCGGCCATTTCGAGATCGCGGTCCATGCCAGCCCGACCAACGCCGTCGTGGGCGATCCCATTACGCTGCGCATCCAGATCGCCGGCCAGGGCGCGCTCGACACGCTCGCCGGGCCCGCCTTGAGCCCCTGGAAGGAATTCACGGTCTATCCGCCGACGAGCAAAGTCGAACCGACGGATCAACTCGGCTTGAGCGGCATCAAATCGTTCGAGCAAGTGGTCGTTCCACAAAACGCCGAGATCAAGGAGTTGCCGGCGATCTCCTTCAGCTTTTTCGATCCGGACCAAAAGGCTTATCGCACGATCCGGAATTCTCCCATCGCCGTGTCGATCCGGCCCAGCGCGGTCGCGCAACCTCAACCGACGATCCTGGCCAATTCGCAGAATGCGGCCCCCCCCGCGCCCGCGCGCGACATCGTTCACATCAAACAGCATTTCGGCGCGGCGGTGGGTTTTCAGCCGCTCCTGATCCAACAGCCGTGGTTTCTCGGATTGCAGGCCACGCCCCTGGTGCTCTGGTTGCTGGCGTTGATCTGGCGAAAGCATCAGGACAAGTTGGCGAACAATCCGCGGTTGCGCCGGCGCGCGCATGTGAGCCAGGTTGTTCGCAAAGGCCTCCAAGACTTGCGCCGCCTGGCCGCGGCGAACCAAACCGAGGAGTTCTTCGCCACCGTCTTCCGCTTGCTCCAGGAACAACTCGGCGAAAAACTCGGGCTGCCGGCCACGGCCATTACTGAAGCCGTGGTCGATGAGCAACTGCGTCAGAGCCGCGTGCAGGAGGAACTCCTGGCGGAACTGCACACTTTGTTTTTGGCTTGCAACGAAGCTCGCTATGCGCCGTCAAAATCGGTCCAGGAACTCCAGTCGCTCGTGCCCAAAGTCGAGTCGGTCGTTCGCGGACTGCAAGCGCTGGAAGTCTGATGTGAAACCTTCAGCCGTGATGGAAGCAACGCGGCGTAGTCGCAACCGACGTCGTTAAATCGTTAAATCGGTTAAATGGGTCAAAAAACTTTATCGCAACGTGCTGGCAATTCTGGCGATTGCCGTGCGCAGCGCCGCCGAGCCGCATCCAAAATGGCCAGGAACGTCGAACGCCCTGCTCGTTCCCAAGCCCTCTCGCTGCGTGCGTTGCACTGCAATGGTCCAAATGGTTCGCAGGCCGCGGTTAAATTCTTCAAAGCTATCCTCAATCCTCTATCTTCCATCCACCTCGGTTGCGGCTTCGCCGCGTTGCGTTCTCTGCGGTTGGTGATTGTTTTCGTTTGGTGGGCGCTGATTGGCTTCTGGCTTTGCGCGTTTGCACACGCCAGTGAAGCGCCGCGTTCCTTCGAACAGGCCAACAAGCTCTACGAGGAAAGCAAATTTCGGGAGGCGGCCAAGGCTTATCGAGCGCTCGTGCAACAAGGCCGCGCGTCCCCGGCTCTCTTCTTTAACCTGGGCAATGCGCTCTTCAAATCGGGCGAAGCCGGCCGCGCGATCATCTGCTACCGGCTCGCCGAGCAGCTCTCACCGCGCGATCCCGATATCAAAGCGAACCTTCGGTTTGCGCGCGACAACGTTGGCGCCGGAGTGGCTCAGCGAAAAAGCGCACTCGGGCGCTTCCTCGGCGTTCTGACCCCAAACGAACTGACGATCCTCGTCACGATCCTGACCTGGGTGTGGTTCGGCTTGCTCACGTTGAAGGAACTCCGCCCGGCCCTCGGCTTGTCCATGAGCGTCTATACGAAAGTCGCGGCGGCGTGCTTCGTGGTGTTCGGATTCTGGTTCGCCGCTGTGCTGAACGCTCAACTCGGAGAAGTGCCGTCGGTCGTCGTGGCGAACGAGGCGGTCGTGCGTTACGGTCCCTTCGACGAATCACAATCTTTCTTCACGCTCAGAAACGGAGCGGAGCTCACCGTGCTGGATCGGAAGGACAATTGGTTCCAGGTCCAGGATGGAGCCAAACGCATCGGCTGGCTGCGCGCGAATCAAGTTGCCCCCCTGGTTCCGCAGAGCGCGCTCGAAGGATCGTAACCGGGGATCCTTACTGGGCCGGCGTGACCAGCCGGTAATACCGCGCGCGTTGGCCGGCGGAATCCGGGTCGATGACTTCAACGCTGCGCGCGGCGATCTGTGGCGGCACGTCCGCCAGCTTGGTCCACGATCCTGGCCACGCCGTGTCGCGAAATTGAAGGGTGTATGTGACACCAGGAGCAGCCAGGAAACGGATCGTCGCCGCGCCCATGGCATTTCCCGAAAAACCCACCGTCTCGAGCCGCAAATGACTTGTGGCCTCGCGCGGATTGGTCGCGCTCTGGTACTCCTGCAGATTGGAAAATCCGTCGCCGTCCAGGTCCTGATTAGAATCAGTCGGGCTGTTCGGGTCCAGCCCGGAAACCAATTCCCAGGCGTCCGGCAGGCCATCGCCATCGGTGTCCGCGGCGTTTGATTTCCCCGGCGTCGGATTGGAAAAATGGACCAGGGCCGGCGAACCGTCGATGAGGGAACCCTGGGAAATGCCCGTGGTTTGCGCTCCGTACATCACCGTGTGAATCGCGGTCTGGTCACCCGCGTAGAGTCCCAGCGCGCCTCCGTGCGAGCTCAAGCGAAAGTCGGCGTGATGCCCACCTTTACCTGTTTGCCCATCGGCGACGATTTTTAGGAAGCCGCGCGCTGGGATGTAAGACAGCGGACGAAGCGGCGATTTCGTGGGGTCGCTCAGGGCATCGGTCAGGTAGCATCCATCCAGTGCGACGGGGAATTCCTCCGGGTTGAACAGTTCAATCCAATCATCGCCGCCATTCGGATTCGCCAGCCATTCGTTAAATCGGAGCCGGTTCGGGGAACCGAGTTGACGCGTTTGATTCGCCGCGCCGGGCGTCGGCATGTTCAAGATCCAGAAGTCCGCGCCGCCCGAAACGCGTCCGACCGACAAGTCCATAATCTGCAAGCCGAAGCTGACAGCGTCCTTCAACTCGAAACCGCCCGGGGATGCGGCGTAGAGCGCGACGGTTTCGCCATTGGCCTCCAGTGCGAAACCGGTGTGGAGTCCCGGCGCGTTGGTCGCGTTATCGCACCAGACCACCAGAAAACTCCGGGCCGGAATGACGAGGTTCGTCGGGAATAGAAACTTTGTTGGCGCCAGCAGATCATCGGTCAAACTCATGCCGGACAGGCTCCGCGGCGTGTCGGCTGGATTGTAGAGCTCGATCCAATCGGGGAATTTCCCATCGTTTGCCAGGGCGGATTGGTTGTCGGCCATGATTTCGTTCAGCACAAGGTCCGTGGAGAGCCTCGGCGCGACGCGGACCGTGAATGACGTCTCGCTGGAGTCGAGCGAGGGATGGCCGATGGCGTCGGTGTGAGCGCACTTCCAGAAATAGGTCTCGCCCAATTGGAGCAGCTCCGGCGGGACGCGCACAGAAGTCAGCGCATGGGTGGTCACGACTCGGAAGACCGGATCGTAATAGCTCCCCTTGGCGGATCGGACGGTCCAGGTCGTGGAGAGATGACCAGGCACGGGATTGGTCGAATACTTGTAAGCCGAGGATTCCAGACCGACAAACGGCGAAACAGAAGCGCCGGGAGCTGGCGCCAGATTGACCGGCTTGAGCGGCCGTTCAAAAACTCCCAGCCCGAGTTGCGTGTTGACGGAACGGAAACGATTCGACGACCAGGAGCGAATGGCCGTGTGCAGCCGGAGCGCCGCGATGTGGTCCGGATGCAAGACCGTGTTGTTGAGAAACCACGCCCGCTGGCGGAATTCGTCCCGGAAGGCTTTGAGGAAGCTGTCTTTGAAATAATTCGGCCCCGCGTTGGGCGCGGCTGTGAAAATCGACGTGCTGGCCGATTGGCCGTTCATCACGTTGTCAAAGTCCCAGGGAAGTTGGGACCATTTGCCGTTGCGTTGCTGCCAGAGAAAATAATTGTGAAAAACATCATCCCACGGGACCATCCAGTTGATGGTGCTCAAGTAGGTCAGCTCGCGATCCACGTCCCAGCGCTGCTCAAAGTAAGTCCGGAGCGCGTTGGTGTTGACGACGCTGCCCAACCCGCGCGCGGCCCACATCTTGTCGATCATATCCTTGAACTGCGTGTGGCCTCGCCAGCCGTGGTCCTGGAGGGCGAAGGTCCATTCGTATCGTTGCAAGGCGGTCCACCAGGGCAACCGCGCGGCCAGTTGACGCCCGTTGCCGTCGCCGTAGGGTCCTTCGGCTGTGCCCACGCATTTGTAAACCTCGCCGACGTCCAGGCCGATGGTGCCGGGATGCAAACGCTCCTGCTCTTGCTGAACGCGCTCCAGCATCCGATCATCATTCTCCTCCTGTTCTAGACGGAGGAGTCGCGCGTTGTTGTTCAGGTAAAGATCGACCCAGCGCGTGCGCGAAGTCGGAATCCCGGCGGCCCGAAACAACGCATGGCCTGCTTCGGTCTGGTAATCCTTGTCCGTGACGAAAAAGGCGGTTTGATTGTTGAATTGCGCGTAGCGCGGAAACTGGAATTTGTAGGAGCGGCGGTTGACGTCGCGGCGATACCGGCTCCCGTGGTGCCGCATCTGGATGTCATAAACGACGCCATCGTGGACAAAAACGGCCGGCTCGGTGGCGTTCCACGACTTCCGCGGATGGCCTGGAGGATCCGGACGCGTAATTCGCCGGGGGTTTTGCGTAATGTTGGTCTGAAGCGTGCGCAAGCTTTTCGCCGAGATGAAAACGTCATAAACCGGATTGGTGGAGCTTCGCGGCGGGGTCACGAAATACGCCTGCCATTTGAGCGGATCATCCGCCCGCGGCGAAACGACTTCATCCCCGTCGCCTCGGTCCGCGCGAATGCGATAGCGGACCAGACTGCGATCGGGCAATCCCGGCAAGTCGGTTGTGAACCAGGCTGAATTGGGCTGGCCGACCGGCCACATCAAAACGAAAGCCGGGGCTTCGTTCGTCAGTTCAATGTGGTCCACAAAGTACTCGAGCCGGACGTTGGCCAGCGACCCTGTGGACGAAAACACGCAGTCGATCCGGACCGGCTGGCCGCGCCGGATCAAACGCTGGCCGTCGGCAGCCTGCGCGACGTGAAGATCAATGACGACCGGTTTGAGATACGGACCAGCGGCGTTGGGCAGACCCGGGCTTGGGTTGCCGGGCAGCGGGGACGCGACCCAGTTGGCCGGGTCGTTCGAGGGCGCGGTAAAACTGACGCGCTCCAGGGAGCGGCCGCGATATTGGTAATCGAACGGCTTGAGACCCGTCCATTCTTCGTCGGCGCCCAGGGCGTCCGCAGTTATGGGCCAGGGAAAATGCGTCGAGTAACTCACGGAATCCACCGTCTGGTTTTCGGCGTTCAGCAGGCGAATCGTCTCGCCCTGGTTGCTGAGCTGGCCGGCGTACGGACCGTGCTGATCGCTCTCGCGAAGCTGGTAGGCAGCGACGGCCGCGAGTCGCGCTTTATCCTTGGCGACGACCCGGTACTGGCCAGGCTGAATGATTGAGAACGGAGGGAAGACAAATTCAATTCCACCGGACAGCTTCCATCCCGCGAGCGAGACCGGGATCGTTCCTGGATTGTGCAGTTCGATGAACTCGTGTACCTCCTCGTAGAGATCCATCACGGGTGTCCCGTCCGCGTTAAACGCCGGTTCCTCGATCGGATGATACATGATCTCGCTAATGAAAACCTGCGCCTGGCCGACGGGCGAGAAACCCATGGCGCCAGCGAACACAAGACCGGATACGATTAACTTGCTTGTCATTGTCCAAGCGACCTGCGTAAGACTACTCACCCAGTCCTACGGTCACAACGACGGTTTTGTATCTGGCTTCGGCACCGGGAAAAGGCAGCTTGACTTGTCGCATTGGGGACGAAGGTTGCACCCTGCATCGTCGGAACGGTCCGCAACTGATGCACACCAATCCAGACCTCCTCCTCCGGCTCACCCAGCCGCGAAATTCTTCCGCGCACTCACTTCCTTGAATCAACACTCCAAGGCTCCACCAATCCACTAATCCAGGAATCCACTCATCGAACAGTCCGGCTCAGCAGTTTCCATGGCTTCGAGACGCATACGCGGCCTATTTGTTCTCCCGCGCGTAGGTGTCTGCGGCGGGTCTTTGACCGTCGTGCGCTTTGTCGAAATTGGTCGCGAGCGTCCAGCGGTTGTCTTCCAGCATATAGATGGCCTCGCGATCGTCATCGACGGGTTCAAGCTGGTCGGCGGACGCTCCGCCTTTGATGTTGAAAAACTTGATCGCGCTGAACGGGCCCAGCTTGGAAAGCTTGATGTCGCCTTCGGCGTAAAGATGCGTCTGATTATCCGCGCCCACGAGCTTGAACTTGAACTTGGCCTTCTGGATTTCCAGGACCTGCGTGTAGGTTTGGCCCTCGTTGTTCGTCTTTTTGACGGACCATTTGCCCTCCAGTTTGCTCAAGTCGTCGGACCTCACGGAAAGCGTGCAGCACGCAAAGAAAGCAGCCAGGACCAAAGCGCGGATGACCTGTTTCATAGTGCCGGGACTCTTGGCCTTTTCGCGGTTCCATTCAAGCGTAAAAGTCGAAAACGAGGCCGCGCCCCAGGCATGCTGCGAGTAACGCTGGCTTTCGAGCCAGCAAGCGCCGTGGTCTCCAGACCTCGCGGGCCACGAGGCAGGAATGCCTCGGACCTTGCCGACGTGAACGTCGGCGTTACGTCGCCGCACCGCAGCGGGGGCCGTTCGAAAAAATCATAAAACGACTCTGAAACCGCTTGACAACCCGCAAAGATAGTCCACTTTTTCCGCGATGATTGGAGCGCATTGTCCAATCATTGCGTTGAAAGAGAAAACCAATGATTCAAACGTTACCTGACTTGTCGAAATTTATCCGGGAAACCGTTCCGGATCCCCGGTCGATCCTTAACCTTCAGGTCAAAGAGAAGATCGGCGCCATCGTCTTCATCTGGCATGGAGTCGAGTTTTTGGTCAAGCCGTCGCTCCATGTGTTTGAGGTGCGCGGTTACCAGCTTTATATCACGGGCATTTCAACTCTGCTGCAAGTGGTCTTCATGCGGCGCACCAAGAATGAGCAGATGTTCGCGGAGGCCGTGGAGACGATCACGCAGGCGGAGGATCTCATGCGCGTCCACAACAAGGTCCGCGAAGGGGTGCATTTGTTGAGCACCGTGAGAGAGTCCCTCGGAAGACTGATCGGCAAGTAATTACACCGACAGCCGGACAATCCGCGCTCCGATCTGATCGTTCCAGCGCGAAACATAACTGAGGGCCCGATAGATCTGTTCAAGCCGGTCCAGGGGCAGGGCCGCGGGCCGCTCAATCCTTCCCATGGCGGGAGCGCTCTCCCAAAGCGCATTCATCGTTTTCAGTTCGTCGGCGGCCTGCGCGCTCCTGGCCTGAATCGATTCCTTCAACGCACTCAATTGATCCACCCATCCGAGCGCTTTCTCGAAGTATTGGATTTGGAGCAGCGGCGCGGTCACTTCTGATCTCTCGCGGAGAAACACATCCACATCGCGGCAGATCTGACCGACCTGAAACGCCAGATCAGCCGCGCTCGCAGGCAGGCGTTCGATCTCTTTCGGCTTCGTCCCGGACTCGATTTCCATCAAGTGGAGCAATCGTTCCTTGGGTTCGCGCAGGCAATGATAGGCCGCATTGATTTCGGCGAAGCGCCGGTTCGCAGCGCTCCGTTCTTCCTCGGACGCTTGGTGCAGGCGGTCGGGATGCGCCGTTGCAGTGAGGGCCAGAAATTTTTCCTTCAACTGGTCTGGGTCAATCCAAGGCCGCCTCGGCTCGTGAAGAAGTGCGAAATAATCAAGCATTGCAGGAAAGCCGAAGTATTCCTGGAGGAATGGCGCCGAAGTCGTAGCCGGTCTTACGCGCTGAAACTCTCGCCGCAGGAGCAGCTCGTGGCGGCGTTCGGATTCTTGACTTTGAACCCGCCTTCTTGAAGCGCATCCAGGTAATCCAGTTCCGATCCCGTTACGTAGAGCGCGCTCTTGGGATCCACGACGACTTTGACGCCCGCCGTTTCCACGAGGATATCGCGATTGGCCGGTTGGTTTTGCAGATCCATTTTGTATTGCAGGCCGGAGCATCCTCCCCCGACCACCGCCACTCGCAGCACGCCGTTGGGTCGGCCCTGTTTATTCAAGAGAGATATTACCTTCTTCGCGGCGCTGGGGGTGAGTTTGATCAGACGCTCATCCCCGACGCGAAATCCTGGCTGCGAACTGGAGTTGCTCGTGTTTCCGGCAATCATCATCGGCGCACTCAAGCTAGCCGCGCCCCCGCGGGCCGTCAATGGATCATCTCAAATCTCTCAAATCTCCACACCACAGTCGTGCCATCCTTCGGTGACGCCGTCGCCCTGGTATTCAGCCGCGATGTTGAATCCGCCGACGAACGCGATAGCGCGGTCACAAACCAGAAGCTTGCGGTGGTCCCGAATCGCGTTGCGCTCCAGATTGAACGGATTGAACCACCTGACTTTCCTCCGGCGGCGCGCCGCCGGAATACATAACGCGGCCATCCCTCAGCGGCGTTAATCTGCTTGTTTCAAGCGGCCCTCTCTCGCTAAGAATGGCGCGTGGGCAACATCCCCAAAACACGATTGGGCATTCTCGGATCCGGCAAAGGCTCGAATATGGCCGCCATCGCCGAGGCGTGCAGGAGCGGCCAATTCCCCATGGAAATCGCGCTCGTGCTCAGCGACATCGAGGACTCCGGCATTCTCGCGCGAGCGCGTGAACGTGGGCTTCCAGCTCGATTCATCGCCCCAGGAAGATTTCGCACGAAGCTGGACGAAGAAGCCGAGCGTCAATACGTCCAAACGTTACAAACTGCCCGCGTCGATCTGGTCGTGCTGGCAGGATTCATGAGAATTCTGAAAGGCGAATTCCTCCGCGCCTTTCCCCAGCGCGTCGTCAACATTCATCCTTCACTGCTTCCGTCTTTTCCCGGACTTGAATCATGGCGGCAGGCGCTCGATTACGGAGTCAAGGTCACGGGTTGCACGGTGCATTTGGCCGATCCGGGGATCGATACCGGGCCGATCCTCGCCCAGCAAACGGTGCCGGTGCTGGACGATGATACACCCGCCACCTTGCACGAGCGAATTCAGCAAGCCGAAAGAGTCCTGTACCCGGCGACCCTCGCCGCGTTGGCGCAAGGAAACATACGCATCGAAGGGAGACGCACATTCCGGATTGCTCCACCCCAGGGTTAACGGCACCTTATCCGGGCTTGCTTGACACACGCATGAAGAACAGAAGCATTTTGCGATTCGGTTTGCCCAAGGGCAGTTTGGAAGCGGCGACCATCGAGAAGATGGCTAAGGCCGGGTTCAACATTCAGGTCAGCACGCGCTCGTACATTCCGTACGTCGATGACGAGGAACTGGAAATCCGGCTTATTCGCGCGCAAGAGATCAGCCGTTACGTCGAGCACGGTTATCTCGATTGCGGCATCACGGGCCACGACTGGATCATGGAGAATGGCTCCGACGTTCACGAAGTCGGCGAGTTCCTGTTCAGCAAAGCGACTCGCCAGCCGGCCCGTTGGGTCCTGGCTGTGCCGGAGAATTCCTCAATCCGATCCGTCAAGCATCTGCGCGGAAAACGGATCGCCACAGAACTTGTGAACCTCACGCGCCGACACCTGCGCAAGCACGGCGTCAAAGCGGAAGTCGAGTTTTCCTGGGGCGCCACCGAAGTCAAAGCCCACGAATTGGTCGATGCCATCGTCGAACTGACAGAGACTGGCTCTTCACTGCGGGCGAATAAACTTCGAATCGTGGACACGCTCCTGGTTTCAACGCCGCGCCTGGTGGCGAACCACAGGGCGTGGAAGAACCAGTGGAAGCGGCAAAAAATCGAAAACCTGGCGCTCTTGCTCCAGGGAGCGCTGGAAGCCGAGGCGAAGGTCGGCTTGAAAATGAACATCGCCGAAAAGAATCTCACCCGGCTGCTGCAAACTCTGCCGGCCTTGCGCAATCCAACCGTTTCCAACCTGAGCCAGACCGGTTGGGTCGCGGTCGAGACGATCATTGACGAACACGTCGTCCGGGAATTGATTCCGCGCTTGAAAGCCGCCGGGGCCGAAGGAATCATTGAGTATCCGCTCAACAAAGTTGTATATTAGCGCCTGACAACAACTCCTAATCTATGGGATCACTGAAAAAGCGACGCAAAGCGAAAATCAACAAGCACAAACGCCGAAAGCAACTTCGCGCCAATCGCCACAAGAAGCGCACCTGGCAGAAGTAGCGGAAGTTGCGCGAAACGGACCTCGACTCTCATGCGCGGCGCTGCTCGGAGGAAGAGCAGCGCAGCGTTTTTTACTTCATACGCTCCATGCAAGGATTTCTACGCTGGCTTCGTCTGACCGCCGTGTGCAGCCTGGTTGCGACCGGGTGCGCGACCTCGTCCCGCGCGCCGGCGACGGGTGCAACCCGGAAGCCCGCTCTGCCCTCGGCCAGAAATGGAATCCCCGCCAAGCCCAAACCGGAGCCGGAAACCGAGCTGCCCATCCAGGCCATTGCGCACTACGCCGCCGGACTTGCACTCGACCTGAGCGGCCAATCGGACCAGGCGCTCGATGAATACGTAGAGTCCGCGCTCACCAATCCGACGCATGAGCCGGTGGTCGTCGAAGCGGCGCGACGTTGCCTTCGTTCTCGCAAGGCCGACAAAGCCATCGAAATCCTCCTCCAAGCCACGGCGTCTCCCACGGCGTCCGGAGCGCTCTACGGCTGGCTCGGACTCGCTTATGGGCAGGCCGGCAAAACTGATTTGGCCATCCGCGCCAATCGCGTCGCCATCAAAAAGCTTCCGCATTCTTTGCCGGCTTACCAGAACCTGGCGCAGATCTATCTTCAAAACCACCAGACCAACGAGGCGTTGCGCGTGTTGAACCAGGCGGCGCAACAGCCTTCGGTCGATGCCGGGTTCCTCGTCGAATTGGCCGAACTGTACGCGCGCTTCAGCAAGATGAAGAACCTCGGCGACGAATCCGTCAAAGAGCGCGCCGTCCAGGCGTTGGATCGGGCCGCCAAACTTAATTCGACGAATCCAGTGACGCTCCAGAAGTTGGCGGACGGGTATCTGGATCTCGGAGCGTTCGCCAAGGCTGAAGAAGGTTATTCCTATTTGCTCAAAACGTATCCGCAACTCTCCTTCCTCCGCGGCAAGCTCGCCGACCTTTACATTCGCATGGGCCGAAAGGACAAAGCGGCGGAGCAGCTTGAGGCCATCGTGCGCGCCGAACCCGCGAATGCGCGGACGCTGGCGTTTCTCGGTTCGCTGGCTTTGGAAGAGAACAAGGTTGAGGACGCCGTGCGGCACTTCGAGAGCGCGCTGGTTTTGAGTCCGGACCTGGAGCACGTTTATTACGAACTGGCCGCCGTCAAAATCATCCACCGGAAAAAACCCGAGGAAGGCCTGGCCTTGCTGGGAAAAGCCCGATCCCGATTCAAACCCGGTTTCGCGATGGAGTTTTATTCGGGTCTGGCGCACTTCCAGTTGAAAAAATACGGCGAAGCCGTCAAGGACTTCACCTCGGCCGAACTGATCGCCCGGACGGAGGCCCCGAATCGGCTGACCCATCCGCTCTATTACCAACTCGGCGCGGCTTGCGAGCGGAACGGGGATCTGGAGCAGGCGGAGAAGTATTTTCAAAAATGTCTGGAACTCGATCCAGATTCGGCCGACGCCATGAATTACCTGGGTTACATGTGGGCGGAACGGGGGATGAAACTCGAACAAGCTCGGGTGCTGATTCAGAGGGCCGTGGAACTGGAGCCGAACAATGCGGCTTTCCTCGACAGCCTCGCCTGGGTGCTTTTCAAGCTGAACCAGCCGAAAGAAGCTCTGACGTACCTGCTGCGCGCCATCGAAAAATCCGACGAACCCGATGCCACGCTCTACGATCACCTGGGCGACATCTACGCGACGCTCGAAGAATCGGAACGAGCCCGCGAGGCCTGGCAGAAATCTCTCAGCGTTGAGCCGAACGAAAAGATCAAAGAAAAACTGGCCGCTACACCGGCACCTGATCGGTCCCAGCCGTAAGGCCCGGATTGTCGGAAAGGATTGGCCGCGCCGCGCCCGGTAAATCTGAATCCGACGTTCGAGATGCAAAAACCGCGAAATGAGTGCAAACCGAAGCGAATTCTTTCGGACCGGCCTTTACCTTCGGGTCGGGCGAACAAGATATTGACATGCAACCCACTCTGAATTCGCGTTCCTTCGCGTCCATTGGCGGTTTCACCGGTTGCTTTCACTGATATGGCCTTTCGATTCAGCAAACACTACACGCGCGAAGAAGCCCGGTCTCTTCTGCCGCAGATTCGCGGGTGGCTGGATCAACTCGCCCAACTGCGCGGGCGGCTTCAGGAATACGACCGGAATATCCACCAGTTGCTCGCTCAGGGCCACGATGTCGGCGGCGACCCGGTCAATCGCTGGATGAAAACGCTGCGGGAGATACAAACCATCCAGGCCGAGTTTCAGAAGCGCGAAATTCAGATCAAGGACCTTGATCGCGGTCTCATCGATTTCCCGGCCTTTGTGGCCGGCCAGGAAGTCTTTCTGTGCTGGGAGAAGGACGAGGAAGACATCGAGTACTGGCACGATCTGACTTCGGGCTACAGCGGACGCGAGAAGCTGTAGAGGTCTTCAACCCGATCCTTCCCCGCATGGGTCGGAGAACGGCGCTGGAAGGGTCTCAAAGCGCCAGATAGAACACCGTATCGCCGATCTTGAACGTCTGGCTGGGCTTCAGAGTCACTGGCCCGGTGATCCGTTCGCCGTCCACGTAGGTGCCGTTTTTCGAGCCGAGATCCTCCAGCACGAACGCCTTGTCGCCGCGAGTCAACCGGCAATGTCGGCGCGAGGCTTTGGCATCATTGATCACCACGTCGCAGTCCAGGCCCCGTCCAATCACGATGGCATCGCGCCGCTGCAAATCAGCGGACAATTGCTCCCCTTTCTCGCCTTGGGAGAATCTCAACGCGGTCGGCAAGCTGCTGGGTTTATCAGCCATGGCGGGGACTTTAATGGCTTTCGCGCCAAGCGCAAGCCCAGCCAGCGGTTGACATCACGTTTGCCATCGCAAACACTGCCCGCCTTATGGCTGTGGCTGAACCGAAAGGCAATGAGCTGATGGAAAAGATCGTGTCGCTGTGCAAGCGGCGCGGCTTCATTTTCCAATCCTCGGAAATCTACGGAGGCATCAATGGTTTCTGGGATTACGGCCCGCTCGGCGCGGAACTCAAACGCAATGTGAAAGAGCTTTGGTGGCGCGCTATGACCCAGCAGCGCGACGACGTCGCCGGCCTCGAAGCCACCATCATCATGCACGCGCAGATCTGGAGAGCGAGCGGGCACGTGGACACGTTTAACGACCCGATGCTCGACTGCAAAACTTGCAAGGGCCGTTTTCGCGCCGATCAGATCGATGAAATTCCGTGTCCGCTCAAGCCGAGCAACACAGTGGGCCGGTGCACGGGCGAAAAAACTCCCGTCCGAAATTTCAATTTGATGTTTAAGACCAACGTCGGCCCCATTGAGAGCGACGAGAACGTGTCCTATCTCCGCCCGGAGACCGCGCAGGCGATCTTCGCGCAGTTCAAGAACGTGCTCGAAACGTCGCGCCAGAAAGTGCCGTTCGGCATCGCGCAAATGGGCAAAGCGTTTCGCAACGAAGTCACGCCCCGCAATTTCACGTTCCGCTCGCGCGAGTTCGAGCAGATGGAGCTGGAGTTCTTCATCCGCCCCGACGAAGCCGTCGAAGCCATCTGCGGAAATATCGCTGGCATCTCTCAACTCTCAACCCAAGACCCTCAACCCAATTGGGGCTGGGAAGCGTGGCACAAATACTGGGTCGAGGAACGCATCCGGTTCTACGAAAGCATCGGGCTGCCGCGCACGACGATCGAGGAGTATTGGCAGAAGCCCGAGGAACTTGCCCATTATGCGAAAGCGTGCGTGGATATTCTTTTCAAGTTCCCCTTCGGCACGCAGGAGTTGGAAGGCATCGCCGCGCGCAGCGACTTCGATTTGAGCCAACACCAGCGTTTCTCCGGCAAGCCCATGGGTGTGTTCGACGAAGAATTGAAAACCGCCTGGGCCAAGCTCGACGACGCGAAGAAAGCCGAGCTTTCGAAGCGGTACTTTGAAGCGCGGTTCAAATATTTGACGAAGATGGGCGAAGCCGCCGACAAGGCCGAGAAGCAAGCGCGCGAGGACGCTACCGTCCTCGCCAAAGGCAACTACGTCCCCCACGTCATCGAACCGAGCGCCGGCGTGGACCGGCTGATCCTGGCGTTGATTTGCCATGCCTACGCCGAAGATCAGGCGCCGGATGAAAAGGGAAACATGGAGTCGCGCGTCGTGATGCGTTTTCACCCGCGCGTCGCGCCGATCAAGGTGGCCGTGTTCCCGCTGCTGAAAAATCGGCCCGAGCTGGTGAAGAAGGCGAAAGAAGTGCGCGATCTGCTGCGTCCGCACATGACGGTTTTCTACGATGAAGCGGGCGCGATTGGCCGGCGGTATCGCCGGCAAGATGAAGCCGGCACGCCGCTCGGGATCACGATTGATTTCGAGACGCTGGGTGAGAAGCCGGAGTTGTTGAACACCGTCACGCTGCGCGACCGCGACACGATGCGGCAGGACCGGCTCAAAATCGACGAACTGCTCCCGCTGCTGCTGGCAAAAATCCGATAAGGTAGCGCAGATTTTCAATCTGCCGTATCGCAGGATTGTATCCTGCGTGGCCCTGCAAACTTGGAGGCTGCCCGCGCGCTGCCGATTGCTAATCGGCGATACGGCAGAGTGCAACTCTGCGCTACGAGGCCGCTGCCTCGCAGCCCTCGGGAGATCAAGCGGTCCGCGCTCGTCCGGGAGTTCAGCCAATCACCTTGTGAAGCCAACACTCAACCATCCTGTCGCACTGGTCATCGGCGCCGCGGTCTTGTGGAGCACCGGCGGGCTGGCCATCAAATCGGTGGAGTGGAACGCGCTCGCCATCGCCGCGACGCGGAGCGCGATTGCCGCGGTCACCGTCTGCTTACTGATCGGGCGTCCTCGTTTCACGTTCTCGGCCGTGCAATTAGGCGGCGCGCTGGCCTACGCGGCGACGGTCACGTTGTTTGTCGCGGCCAACAAACTCACCACGGCGGCGAACGCGATTTTCCTTCAGTACACCGCGCCGGTTTACGTGGCGCTCTTCGGCGCATGGTTCCTGCACGAGCATCCAACCCGCCTGGACTGGGTTTTGAGTGTCGTCGCCGTTTCGGGCGTCGGCCTGTTCTTCATCGACGAACTTTCGTGGCACGGGCTTTGGGGCAACCTGTGCGCCCTCGGCAGCGGGCTTGCGTTCGCCTTGTTGATTTTGCTCCTGCGCAGCCAGAAGGACGCCTCTCCGATCGAATCCGTGCTTTTGGGCAACGCGCTGACGGCTTTGGTCGGCTTGCCGTTCGTATTCAGTTCCTGGCCAAGCCCGAAGTCATGGTTAGGGTTGCTCTGGTTGGGAGTTTTCCAGCTTGGCCTCGCGTATGTGCTCTACGCGAAAGGCATCAAGCAGGTGCGGGCGCTGGAATCGACTTTGATCAGTACGGTGGAACCCGTGCTGAACCCGCTTTGGGTGATGCTTTTCCTGGGTGAAATGCCGGGACGCTGGTCGTGGAT
>JACPRI010000421.1 GCA_016190065.1 Verrucomicrobiota bacterium | reverse complement strand
GCCAGGCTGCCTTTGCGCTTCATCCGCGCCCATCTGCGATATCGGGGGTTGTTCTCGCCCTCTTCCTTGGCAGCGTGTCTATTCAAGCCGGGAACTGGCCCGCGTGGCGCGGACCGCACGGCACGGGCGTTTCGACGGAAAAGAATTTGCCCGTCCGTTGGAGCACCACGGAAAATGTTCGTTGGCACGCGGCTTTGCCAGATCGAGGGAATTCAACCCCCATTGTGTGGAGCGACCGCGTCTTCATCACCCAGGCGATCGAGAAGGAGCGGCGCCGCACCCTCATGTGCTTCGACCGCCGGGCGGGGAAGCTTCTCTGGCAAACCGGCACCACTTACCCCGACAAAGAACTCACGCACGAAACGAATCCCGACTGCTCCGCTTCGCCCGTGACGGATGGTGAACGCGTGATCGCCTCATTCGGTTCCGCCGGGCTGTATTGTTACGATCTCCACGGCAAAGAAATCTGGCATCGCGATCTGGGCAAGCAAACCCACATCTGGGGCAACGCGGCTTCGCCCATGCTCCAGGGCGATTTGTGCGTCCTGAATTTCGGTCCTGGCGAACGAACTTTCCTGATCGCCCTCAACAAACGGACCGGCGAAACCGTCTGGCAAGTCGATGAACCCGGCGGCCACTCCGGCGAAAAAAAATCGGGAGACACCGGGAACACGTGGATTGGATCCTGGACCACGCCGATTGTGATCAATGTGGATGGGCGCGAAGAAATGGTCATGACGTTCCCCCAGCGCGTCTGCGCGTTTGATCCGGGAACGGGCCGGGAACTCTGGACTTGCGGCGGTTTGAATCCGCTGGTCTATACCTCGCCTCTGTTCGCCGAAGGCGTGGTCGTCGGCATGGGCGGGTTCAATGGTTCCGCGTTGGCCGTCAGGCCTGGCGGGAGCGGGGACGTGACCCAGACGCATCGGCTGTGGCACCATCCAAGAACCAAACAACGCATTGGATCGGGCGTGATCCATGACGGCCACATTTACATCCACAACGATCCGGGTGTTGCCGAGTGCTTCGAGTTGAAGACCGGCAAGCTGGTTTGGGAAGAACGTCTCCGTGGGCCCGCCGCGAAAACGACCTCGTGGTCGTCGATGGTGCTGGCGGAAGGCAAGCTCTACGTGATCAATCAGGGCGGCGACACCTTTGTGCTCCGGGCGAATCCAAAGTTCGAATTGCTGAGCACGAATCCGTTGGGCGAGACGGCCATGTCGTCGTTGGCGACCTCGGACGGCGAGATTTTTATTCGGACTTACAAGAACCTCTGGTGCCTCGGCTCGAAGAACTGAAGACTCGTGCCAAAGTATGTCCGAACTTCAGGGGCAGGCATCTTTGCCTGCCTCGCCTGATGGTGCGAAAACAGGAATTCCACGAAGTGCTCGAAGCCGGCGAGAAGAAAGGAGACACGGTGAGCCGCAACCGTTCGATTTCTAACATGAGGAAACGGAGACAACAGAGACTGAGAAACTCTGGCTGACGCTGATCATCCTCCGCCCGCTCGAGGTGCGTTCCTCAGCGGATGATTTCTTTGTGCAGCGCGTTTCACTCCGTTTCTGTTACCTCCTGATCAGCCAGACACCGCTTTAAGGTCGATTTGCCGGGGCAAACGCCATTCGATCCACGACAAGGTCATCCCCTTGGAAAAACCGCCGCAGCTCGATTTGGGCGTTCGCAACAGAGTCAGAAGCGTGGACGACGTTCTGCATGCCGTCCTCGCCCAGATCGCCTCGGATCGTTCCTTTGGGCGCCTTCCTTGAATCGGTCGGACCGACCATTTCCCTGACGCGCGCCACGCATTGATCGCCCTGGAGAGCCAGAGCGATCACAGGGGCCGATTGCATGTAAGCGGCGAGCTGCGGATAAACCGGCAGGTGAACCACGTGGGCGTAGTGGATGCGCAGGAGTTCAGGAGTGAACCGGAACGTCTTGCAGGCGCAAATTCGCAGGCCGCTCCGTTCGAAACGCCCGATGACCTCGCCCACGAGTTGTTTCTCGTGGCAGTCCGGTTTCAAGAGCACGAGGGTCATCTCCATAAAGATCCTGTCAGGGCTTCGGGCGCGGTCCGCGACGCGCGATTGTTCTTAGCCTGGGTCCACTGTGCGACCGCCGGGATTCGGTCCCGGCGGTGTGATTAAGCTCTGGTTGCCTGGGATGAAATCAGAAAGCCTCGCCGAGAACAAGTGGCTTCATGAACGAACTGATTGAACTGATTGAGGAAATGAACGTCGAACGAGCCAGTCTTCAGTCAATGTTGGAGATTCGATGTTCGACGTTCGGCGATCGATGTTTGCCGCTCCCGATCCGGGTGGACCGAGCTTCGATCTGCGTTTAGCACCTTGTCAATGGCACCCCCGGCAATTAAGATTACGTCATGTTCGATCGAGTCATCCTCTTGGGCGCGCTGGTGCTGGCGGAGTTTTCTGCAGCGGGCGCGGACGTCCTTCAACTCAAGGATCAAGCCGCTATCAACGGCCGAATTCTGGTTGAGAAACCGGACCAAGTCGCGGTGGACATCGGTTACACGGTCCTCGTCGTGCCGCGCAATCAGATCGTGGCCATCACCCGGTCCGACGCGGTGAAATCAGGGAAAGATTCCGAAACTGAAGCCATAGCTTCCTCGACCGAGTCAAAGTCGGCGCTTTTTCACGCGGCGGGCGCTAACAAGCAGGAGCGAAGCGTGCGCGAATTGGTCAAGGCACTTGGGGAGAGCGTGGTGCAAGTCCGGACGCCGGGCGGGCTGGGCTCCGGTTTCATTCTGAACGAGGAAGGCCATTTGATCACGAATTTCCACGTCATCGAAAGCGAGACCCAGATTTCGGTGGAGGTCTATCATCAGAAGAGCGGACAATTCGAGCGCAAGACCTACAAGGAGGTCCGCATTGTCGCCATGAACAAGTTCGAGGACCTGGCCTTGCTGAAGATCGAGGAGAAGGACGCGCCAAAGTTCTCGTTCATCGCGCTGGGCGATTCGGATGCGCTGTCGGTGGGCGACCGCGTTTTCGCCATTGGCAGTCCGCTCGGCCTCGAGCGCACAGTGACGGAAGGCATCTTAAGCACCAAGACGCGGCAATTGCAGGGAGAACTTTATTTGCAGACGACCGCGCAGATCAACCCCGGCAACAGTGGCGGCCCGTTGTTCAATATGCGCGGAGAGGTCGTGGGCGTGACGAATATGAAGATGACGTTTGGCGAAGGGCTGGGGTTCGCGATCCCGGTGGAAGCTGTGAAATTCTTCCTGAGCCATCGCGATGCCTTCGCGTACGACAACGACAACCCCAGCAGCCCTTACCGTTACCTCGAACCGCCCAGCCGGGTCAGCAAGGCCATTGCGGAGCAATGAGCGGAGTCGCTCCTTTGGGACGATCTCCCTTCGGCACTCCAACTCTCCTGGGATTAAGGCACTGTGCTAGCCTGCGCGCGAGACGGGTCCGGCAGTTTTCGTTGAAGAACGCTCATGGAGCCTATCGTCATTCTGATCTTCCTGGGGTTGATCATCATTGTTTTCGTGCTCCCAATTGAGCGCCAGGTGCTCTCTCGCGAACTCATCGTCGGAGTCCAAAACCCGAAACTTTGCCGGGTCTCGCCGACCTCGGAGCGGACATCGACACGAGTGCCTGGCGGTTCCGGAAGGCGGTGAAGATGGCGAATCCCGGGCCGCAACAACTGGACCTTGACCTCGAGGTGCTGTCCCGTGCCCGCAGCGATTTGGCCGACTTGCGGCTCGTGCGGGATGGCAAACAAGTGCCGTATTTGATCCAGCGCACCTCGATCATGCGCGCGCTCACGCCGGGTGTTGCGGCAGCCAATGACCCGAAGCAACCGCGGCTGACGCGTTGGAAACTGACTTTGGCACAGCCGAATCTCCCCGTGACGCGTCTGGAGTGCCAGGCCCGCACGCGACTCTTTCAACGCCACATTCGCCTTTGGGAAGAGGTGCCTGACGGTCGTGGTGGCAGGCTGGCTCATGAACTGGGGAGCGCTGACTGGAGCCGCACAATGGCGCGCACCGCATTCGCGTGGATTCGCGCTAATTCGCGGTGGAGTTGAAGAGAAGGCATGCCGATCAAAGGCACATGGCAGATCTTGGGTTTGGTGCTCGCCAGCGCCGTCTTTTGGATGCAGTACGTCGATCTCAAAGACCGCGCGCATCCGGAGCCGCGCAAACGCTTGCTGTCCGCTTTTCTCCTCGGAATCGTCGCGGGAACGCTCGCCTTCCTTTTTTTCACCGCGACCGAACGGATGGGATTGCCGGACGTGGAAACCGGGAGCCGCGCCTGGAAGGCGTGGTTCTGCTTCATGCTCATCGGCCCGGTGGAAGAAGGCGCCAAGATTCTGGTGGCGTCTTTGGTGATTTTTCGCTGGACCGAGTATGATGAATTGATCGACGGCTTTGTGTATGCCGCGGCGGTCTCGCTCGGTTTCGCCAGTTTGGAGAACTTCTATCATCTGCCTGGTTTGCCGCTCTGGGAACAGTTGGCTCGCACGGCGACTCTGCCTCTGACCCACACGCTCTTCGGGGCCGTCTGGGGATTCGGGATGGCACACGCTCGATTGTGCGTTCCGCGCGGGACAAGAAGAGTCCTGTGGGTGACGGGCTGCATTCTGTTGGCAATGAGTCTGCACGGCCTCTACGATTTCCTCCTCTTCGCGTACCAGGCCACGGTTCTTACCAGTGCTCTGGTGCTTTTGATCTGGAGCTTTGTGATTTATCGCGCTCGGGCTTTAGCCAGGCGAGGAGGCGCCTGCCGAGTTCCGAAACCCCGAGCCGCCGCGCACGAGAATCTCCCTTAACGAGATTCCTTCGATTCCTGGAGATTTCAGACATTCTAGGGGCATTTTCGGGAGTTTTGGATTTACTTTCTCCCCTCCGGCCGGTAAGGAAGAAGCGAACCAGTTTCCCATGAACGCCAAATTCCATTCTCAACGGGCTACGCGCGCAATTTGCGTAGCAACTTTTGCAACCCTCCTCACTCTCACTCAGGCGACTGCATTCGGCCAGGCTGCCGGAGCCGCGAAACTCGTCGCGTATTGGGACTTCAACGACGCGAGCACCGCGAAAAGAGCGCCGGACAAACTGCACAGTTTTGTCGGCACGCTGGAAACCGGCGCGAACTATTCGGCCGACAAAGGCGGACGGACCAGCCAGGCCGGGGATCGCGCTCTGGACCTCAGCACCACGGCCGCCCGAAGATTTGTCCGCGTTTCAAATGCCGGCTGGTTCAACAAGGCCGCCGCCGGAGATCAGGTCACGGTTGCTTTCTGGCAAAAGCTCGTCGTCGCCGCCAACAGCTCGGCGTTCTGGATGAATTCGCCGTCCAGTTCCGGAACCCTGCGCGGATTCCAGGCGCACGTTCCGTATGGGAACCGAAATATCTACTTCGATACGGCCGGTTGCTGCGACGGCGGCACGCAGCGCATTTTCGCCAACATCGACACCCTGGACGCCAACTTTGATTTCATGCAGTGGCATCACTTCGCCTTCGTGAAAAAGGCGTCCACCAAACAAATCTGGATCGACGGCGCTCTGTTTCTCGAAGGCGAAAACACCTCGCCCTTGCCGACGGACTTTTCGGAAATTCTCATTGGCGCGGCCGGCGACGGCGGCGCCAACACCCGGGGATGGATCGATGACTTTGCCGTTTTCGCCAGCGCTCTGGATCAATCCCACATCACGACGCTCGCCCAAGGCGCACTGCCTGTGGCCTTCGATAAAGACGCCGATGGCGATGGCATCCCGGACTGGTGGGAAGACGACAACGGGTTCGCCAAATCGGACAAGGCCGACGCCGCTCTGGATCGGGACAGCGACGGCCTGACCAATCTTCAAGAGTACCAAAGAGCCACCGATCCGAAAAACGCCGACTCGGATGGCGACACTCTGAAGGACGGCGTCGAGACCGGGACCCTTGTCTGGGTCAGCGGCACGAACACGGGCACGGATCCGCTGACTCCGGACACCGACGCCGATGGCTTGAAAGACGGCGTCGAGACGAACACGAGAAAATTCGCCAGCGCGAGCGACACGGGCACCAATCCGGTCTTGAAGGATTCTGACGGAGACGGATTCGCCGACGGCGCGGAAGTTACTCTGGGGAGTTCGCCAATCGACACGCGTGGCGTTCCCATCAAGCCGGGCAGCGTGAACCTGCTTGCGTATTGGGATTTCAACGATGCCAGCGTGGCGGAAAAAACCTCAGACAAAATCCACGGCCTCATCGGCACGCTGGAGAACGGAGCGGTTTATTCTGCGGACCAAGGGGGCCGGACCGCACGGTCGGGCGACCGCGCGATGGATTTCGGCCCGGACAGCGCCCGGCAATTGGTGCGCGTTGCGGGCGCCCAATGGATCAACGTGGCCTCGGCGGGTGATAAGATGACGATTGCGTTTTGGCAGCAGTTGACAGATGTGGCCAACACTTCTTCTTTCTGGATGAATTCACCTTCCAGTTCCGGAACGGCGCGCGGTTTTCAAGCTCACGTTCCCTGGGGCAACCGCAATCTTTACTTCGATACCGCCGGCTGCTGTGACGTGGCGACCCAGCGCATCAACGCCAGCATCGACACCTTCAACCCGGATTTTGACTTCTCGCAATGGCACCACTTCGCTTTCGTGAAGAACGGCACGACCAAGGAAATCTGGATCGATGGCAAGTTGTTCTTGTCAGGGAGAAACACGTCCCGGTTGCCGGCCGATTTCACCGAGCTCTTCATCGGCGCGGCGGGTGATTTGAGCAACAGCCTGCACGGCATGATCGATGATTTTGCCGTGTTCGCCAGCGCTTTGGACGCGTCCCTCATTCTGAAGCTCGCCGAAGGGACGCTCCCCAACGCGCTGGAGGCGGACACGGACGGCGATGGCATCCCCGATGCGTGGGAGGATGGCAAAGGACTCAACAAACAGGACAAAGCGGACGCCGCGCTCGACGCCGACGCAGACGGTTTGACAAATCTGGTGGAATATCAGCGGGGAACCGAGCCGAAGAATGCAGACACGGACGCCGATGGTCTCAAAGACGGCGTGGAAACCAGCTCGGGACTTTGGGTCAGCGCCACTAACACCGGGACCGACCCATTGAACGCAGACACTGACGGCGACGGACTCAAAGACGGCGCCGAAACCAACACGGGCCGGTTCCTCAGCGCAACGGACGCGGGCACCCATCCGTTGCTGAGGGATACGGATGGCGATTTGGTGGCCGATGGCGCCGAAGTCATGCTGGAAACTTCCCCGGCCGATGCGAAAAGCACGCCGGCCACCCCGGGCGGAGTGAATTTGATCGCCTGGTGGGATTTCAACGATGCGAGCGTCGCCGACCGGACGCTGGACAAGCTGCACAAATTCTCAGGCAAACTCGAGAACGGCGCGGCCTTCACGGCGGCTGGAGGCGGGCGATCGGGCCAGGGCAGTGATCGGGCCATGGATTTCGGCCCGGACAGCGCGCAACAACTGGTTCGCGTCACGAACGCCGTATGGTTAAACGCGGCCTCTGCGGCGGACCGTATGAGCGTTTCGATTTGGGTGAAGCTCGCGGACGTGGCCAACAGCTCGGCCTTCTGGATGGTCTCACCTTCCAGTTCAGGGACCCAGCGCGGCTTCCAGGCGCACACTCCTTGGGGCAACAATAATGTCTATTTTGACACGGCGGGTTGTTGCGACACCGCGACTCAGCGCATTAACGCGAGCATCGACACGTTCGATGCCGCTTTTGATTTCACCGCCTGGCACCACTTCGCCTTCGTGAAAAACAGCTCGAAGAAGCAAATCTGGATCGACGGAAAAGTGTTCCTCGAAGGAACAAACACTTCGCCGTTGCCGACCGACTTCACCGAGTTCGTCATGGGGGCCGAACCGGGCGGCAACAACAGCCTGCACGGTATGATCGACGATTTTGCCGTGTTCGGAAGCGCGCTCACGGCCGAACAGGTTGCCAAGCTCGCTCAAGGGACCGCGCCCGATCAGCTCCAACCGGTCGTGGTGACCGCGGCGAAATTCACCAAATACACGAAGAATGCTGATGGCAGCATTACGATTGAATGGACCGGAGGAGGCACATTGCAGTCGGCCGTGACCGTGACCGGTCCGTGGCAGGACGTGCCCGGAGCAGCGAGCCCATACACGTTCAAACCACCGACAGCGGTTCTCTTCGGGCGAATCAAGAATTAGAGTCAGCGAACACACCAAGAGGCCGGACGCGGGTCCGGCCTCTTCTTTGTCGATTCCGATCCGCCTTATTTATTTGTATTTGCGCGTGGTCCGCTCGTAGAGCCAGAGCACGTCTGGATTGGGCGGATTGCCGTGACTGGCGCCGGGGAGGCTTCCCTTCTTGACCGGAGGCATCGTGCGTTTGTCGCGCCACTTCTTGATTTCCGAGTGGCCGTCCGCGAAAGCAAATCCGCAGGCGCCGTTGTGGTAGCTCGCCGGAATATCCGGGAGCTTGGCTTGGGCCGGGTTGGGATAACCGTTCATGTCCACACAGAAGAAACCGTCGTTCATGCTGTCCGGATGTTCATCAACCAAAACCCACGTCATGCTCGGACCGGGATCAACCACGTCGGACATCTTGGTGTACTTGCGGAATTCCGGCCCGCCGAACCAGGTCCAGTCCCCCTGGTTCATGCCCATCCAGGAGTTCATGGAATTGCTCCGGCAGCGTTGGACCGCTTGCGCTTTGAAAGGCCCGGTCGTCGGTGTGACGGTGTATTTATCGGCGGGACATTTGTAAATCGACAGCGAACCTCCCACGTATGGCCAGATTGCGCCGTTCTTCAGCGTGTTATCGACATCCCAGTTCTGGGAGTTGCCGTTGGACCAGTCGAGAATCCCGTGGGTCCAGGCGAAAGGATAATTGGGGTTCGACTTGTCTTCGGGCGCATACGCGAACGGCAGTTTATCGTTGTTATCGTCCACGTACATTTTCCAACCCATCATCAACTGCTTGGTGTTGTTCATGCAGGCGATGCCCTGGCCTTTGGCTTTGGCTTTGCTCATCGCCGGAAGAAGCATCCCGGCCAGGATGGCGATGATGGCGATGACGACGAGAAGTTCGATCAGGGTGAAACCATGTTCGGGACGAGAGGTAGGATAGGAGCGCCGCTGTTGGGAATTGGGTCTTTCGAGCCACATAGGATTGCCTTTCGTAGTGCGTTTGGTGAACGAAACAACGGCTCTATACACGATTGGAACGCCGAGGACAAGCGTGCGTTTGCTCGCACACCTGGTGGGGAGGCAAAATCCGCAAACCAGTCGCCTTCGACGACGGAAGCAGCAAGTGCCTTCCCTGGCATCGTGGATTTTCAATTTCTTGGGACTCGGCATTTGGAGCTTTTGAAAATGAACTCCGAAACCAGCCACGGAGTGGCGCAAGACTGTAGCGCACGGCGCAAGCCGTGGGAACAGAGCGACAGCGCCCTCAGCCCCGGAAGGGGCGATAGAAACAGCGGCGCACTCCAGAGAGTTCACGATCCCCAGGCACCTCTTGCGGCCTAGACGGCCGGAAAGCCAAGCTGCTCGGCGACACGTTGCATCGCGGCAATGACGTGGTTGATGTGATCGTCAAGCGCGATTCCGAGCAAAGCCGCGCCGCTTTCGATGTCTTCCCTTTTCACGGCAGCCGCGAAAGATTTTTGCTTCATCTTTTTCCGAACGCTGCTGGCGGACATCCCGGCGAGCTTTTCCGGGCGGACGTAAGCCACGGCCGTGACGAATCCGCACAATTCATCGACGGCAAACAGCGCTTTCCGGATTGGGCGGTCGCGAGGGTACTGGTCCTGGTTCCATTCCGCGTGCGAAAGAATCGCGCCGACGATCTCTTCGTCCAGACCGCGCTCGCGAAGAATGCGAGCGCCTTCGCGCGTGTGTTCGGGTGGGTTGGGCCAGCGCTCGTAATCGAAATCGTGGATCAATCCGGTGATTCCCCAGAGATCGGTATTCTCGCCGAAATGCGCCGCGTAATGCCGCATCGCCGCTTCGACGGCGAGGGCGTGTTTGAGCAGAGACTCGGATTTGGTGTATTCGTTCAGCAAATTCCAGGCTTCGTCGCGCGTCATGAGAATGGCTTTCGGTTGAAGGATGCGCGCGTATGATGGGCGACAGACCGCCGGATTGTCGAGTCTCAACAGCAGACTTGCCGCTTGCCACATAGTTGTTGGTTCCCTTATCAACTCCCCCACAAACCGCCATGCAAACAACGAGATTGATGCTTGCCCTGGTCTGTCTGTCCGGACTGGCCAGTTCCACCACGCGAAGCCAAGACGATATGCCCATTACGAACCAGAAAGCGCTGAAGTTCGAGCGCACCGTCAAAAAGAAAGTCGCGCTGAATTATCTTTTGTTCCTGCCGAAAGACTATCAGGCCAGGGGAACCAAACGCTGGCCGCTCATGCTGTTCCTTCACGGAGCCGGCGAGCGCGGGACCAATATCGCCAAGGTCACCCTTCACGGTCCGCCGAAGATCGTGAAAGACAAACCGGATTTCCCCTTCATCCTCGTGTCTCCTCAGTGTCCATCCAATCAGCGCTGGGAGAATGACGCGTTACTGGCGCTGCTGGACGAAGTCATGAAGAAACACAAAGTCGATCCGAAGCGCGTTTATCTGACCGGCCTGAGCATGGGCGGCTATGGCACGTGGAGTCTGGGTATTTCGCATCCGGATCGATTCGCCGCCATCGCGCCGATCTGCGGCGGCGGGGAGATTATCGACGTCCTGCTGGCCAGCCGTTCAAAAGCCCCGGCGCTAAGGTCCCTTCCGGTCTGGGCATTTCACGGCGGCAAAGATACACTGGTTAAAGTGTCGGAATCGGAGCGGATGGTGAGCGCATTGAAAAGCGCCGGCGCCAAGGAAGTCGAACTCACCGTTTATCCCGAAGCGGGTCACGACTCCTGGACGGAAGCTTACAACAATCCGAAGCTCTACGAGTGGTTCCTCAAGCACTCGCGCTGATTCAATCCAGCCCGCTCGCCCGCTTCGCTCGCGTTAGGACAGTTTGAGCCATCGATCTCGCTCTGGCAGCGCCCTCGCTCAAAACCTGGTGAACGTAATCCAAATTGGCCTGGAGCTCGGCGCGGCGCGCGCGCGCGGCCGCAAAGTAATTCCAATAGTGCTCGAAAAGCGTCTTTTTCAGATCGCCATAACCGAAACCGCCGGCCCTTAAGCGCTCCTCAATCTCTTTCGCCGTCGGTTCGGGCGCGACCAGTTTGAGCAATTGAATCGCGAGGTTCTTTTCGGCGTCCGGTTTGGGCTCGGTCACGGGACGACTGTCCATCACGATGCTCATGATCTTTTTCCGAATGGCCTTTTCCTCGCCGAAAATCTCAATCGTGTTTCCGTAGCTCTTGCTCATTTTCTGGCCGTCGGTTCCGGGCACGACCGCGACCTCATCCCGGATGCGGGGTTCGGGAATCACGAAGGTTGTGCCGTATTGCTCGTTGAACTTGATCGCAATGTCGCGCGTGACTTCGACGTGCTGCTTTTGATCCCTGCCCACCGGCACGACATTCGAATCGTAAATCAAGATGTCGGACGCCATGAGCACCGGATACGAGAAGAGGCCATGGCTTGGACTGATGCCCTTGGCGATTTTGTCTTTGTAGCTGTGGCAACGTTCCAGCAAGCCCATCGGCGTCACCGTGCCCAGCAGCCACGTCAATTCCGTGACTTCGGGCACGTCGGACTGCCGGAAAAAAACCGACTTCTTCCGGTCCAGTCCGCAGGCAAGAAAATCGAGCGCCACGTCGAGAGTGTTCTTCCTGCGTTCCTCCGCGTCGAAGAGCGAAGTCATCGAGTGGTAATTGGCAATGAAGTAGTAAGCTTCGCCCTGGTCCTGCAATTCGACAGCGGGTTTCATCATGCCGAAATAATTGCCAAGATGCAGCGCGCCGGACGGCTGGATGCCCGATAAAATTCGCATGGCGCGGAAAGTAACCGCGAACCCGGGTTTCAGCAAAGGAGGAAATGGTTTCTCTCCAGACACGGCGTTGACGTCGCGTGCCGATTTCTCGTTGCGTCGATTCTGCGCCAACAGTAGAATCAAGGCTTAGGATCTGGTGATCAGTCCGTTTTGTACCGTGGTTTCCATTCAGACACTCGTGCCTATGCCTCAACCAAAACATCCGGACTGGGAGCAGCAACCGGTGACAGACCTTCAGGCAGTTCCGCTTCATCGTTTTCGACCGGCGCTCCTGGTTATCTGGATGCTCGGGTGTTACGAGCCAGTTCTGTCGCCATTACAAGCGCAGACCATGAGCACCGTGCAATTTAACGCCGCCAGTTATTCCGTGGACGCGGCTCAGGGCGCGATCACGGTCACCGTCACTCGGTCCACCGGAACTGGTCTGAGCGCAGGAACGACCCTCAGCTACCACACCATCGACGGCACCGCGCTCAGCGGCCAAGACTATTCTCAGACCGAGGGCGTCTTGACCTGGGTGGGAGGCGAAGAAACGGACAAGTCGTTTGCCATCCGGATCCTGCCCAGCGCTCAGGCCCAGTCCGACAAAACGTTTTACATTCAGTTGGGAATCGGACCAATTGCGACTCGTGGCAAACTGCAAAACCGCGGCAATGCCAACGCGAAATTGCGTCTGGGAGGTGCCCTCACGGTGTTGCCGCCGTCCCAGACAATCACGACCGATTCGATCCAACTGCAATTCCCCTTGCCAGCCGGCGTCGTGTTTACTCCGGATCAACTCCCGGCCCAGCTCGGCACGCCGGACAAGGCCGCGGTGACCATCCGTACCAGCGGACGAGGTTGGGGCTTGAAGGCCGAGTATTTCGATAACATTGATCTGACGAATCTGCGGCTGACCGAAACCAATGCCGTCATCGATTTCACCTGGGGAACCACCCCAAAGCCAGAAATCATCAGGCCGGGCACGTTCTCGGTGCGCTGGACCGGTCAGGTGCTGCCAGCCTTCAGTGAGGAACACACCTTCAGCACCGTGGCCGAAGATGGAGTCCGACTCTGGGTCAATGGTCGCCTCGTCATCAATGACTGGACCGAACACGACGGACCGGTTGAAAAGCGGGGAGTGATCTCCCTGGTGGCAGGACAAAAAGTGGATTTGAAACTGGAATACTACAACAATCTGGGCGCCGCCTCGGTGAAATTCTTCTGGTCGAGTAGCCGGCAGAAGACCAGGAAAATCGTCCCGCAAGATCACCTCTTCCCCACCTCAGCCGCATATCCCCGTTGACGAATCACAGCGTAAAGCTTGTTGGGCGGACGCGATGGTCTCATCCGAACCGCCAGGATTTTCCCTTACCTTGGAACGTGTCAATTCGTGTCTCTTCGCTTTCGGTAGCGGCCTTGTCATCCGTATCCCCGCTTTTGATCAGTCGTTGGTTTGCGCGGGGCGAAAGAGGAACCGGGCGTAGAGGTAAGCAATGGTTTCGTCGATGACGTCGCGCACGCCTTCGCTCGTGGTCCACCAGCGGTTGCCGTCGTACCGCAAATCTTGGCTCGCAATGATCCCGACCTCGGCGCGGCCGTGGAGCGCAAGCCGGTACAGGAGCCAGGTCCGGCGGGCGTGCGGGCCTCTTGAGAAAACGGTGAGCGAGCGGATTGGTTTTCCGGATTTGGCGATCCAATCCTTCAGGGCCCGCGCCGCGGTGTAGGTTCGGTTCCTCAAGGCCTCGGGACAGGGGACGGCGACCAACTTCTCTTCCGGCCAGCCGTGTTTGAGGAGGATGGCTTTGGTCAGGTCGGCGTAGTTCTTGTATTCGCTCAGCGCTTCGCCTTTCAGCATTGGATTCCCGGTCACGACCAAAAGTTTGTATCCTCCCCGGTCAAACTCCGCGCGCAACTCCGCGAGCGAATAGTCTGGCACCCAGCCTTCCACAACTAACAGATCGCCACCGATCGGGTGACTGACCGCGAGGAACGGAAAAATCAATTGGACTCCCAATGCGGCGCAGGCGGCGAGGGTCAAGATTCCAGCAAGCCAACCACGCCAGGTTAAGCACCAGGTTTCCTTTCTCGTGATCAGACCGATTCTCATGCACGTCGCGTTTGCACCCCGGCATCATAATTGGAGCCTGTCCTAAAGAGAAAGCTTTGTCGCAAGTCCGATCCGTTGTTGCCTTCATTTGGAAAACGGGTAAACCATCGGCGCGAGTGAGCACAGTGAAGATCCGTTCGCCCGGTTTCCGATAGAGAAAGAGCGCCCATGTCCGCAAAGCCGATCAACCTCTATGATTCTTCGGCCGCCGGCGCGGAAGCGTTTAGCAACCTCGCCAAAGAATTCCTCGCGCGCCTCAGCGCGTAATCCAGTCCAACCGCGAATAAACGCGAATAAAGAATGGCCCTTCCAGGGATTCCCCGGCGTGAGAAAGGACTCCCTGAATAATGACTGCCAAGGGGTCCTCTACACCGCTTCGCACGCCTTTCGATTGGCGTCCATTGGCGTCCATTCGCGGTTTCCGAATGGATGGATCGGCTAAGGCTCGGTTGACCTCGCGGCGAATTTCCCCCAACCTCAGCGCATGGCAAATTCGTTCGGCCAGATCTTCCGCCTCACGACGTGGGGCGAATCCCACGGCGGCGGCGTGGGCGTGATCGTGGATGGATGCCCGCCGCGCCTCGAATTGAGCGAAGCGGACATCCAGCCGGATTTGGATCGTCGGCGGCCCGGACAATCCAAGATCGTCTCGCCAAGGAAGGAGAGCGACCGGGTCGAGATCCTTTCGGGTGTCTTCGAGGGCAAGACGCTGGGCACACCGATTTCCATGTGGGTCAAGAATGAAGACGCACGCCCTGAAGCGTACGCGGAAATGGAAACCAAGTTTCGCCCCTCACACGCGGACTACACTTACTTCGCGAAATTCGGTACGCGCGATTGGCGCGGCGGCGGACGCACCAGCGCGCGAGAGACGATTGGCCGTGTTGCGGCCGGTGCCATCGCGAAGAAGGTTTTGCGACAGCGGTTTGGAGTGGAAATCATCGCCTATGTCAAACAAGTCCAACGCATCGTCGCCGAAGTCGATCCAGAAACTGTTCAGGCGAAGGACATCGAAGGCAACATCGTGCGGTGTCCGGACCAGGCCGCTGCGGCACAAATGATCCAGTTGATCGAAGAGATGCGGAAGGCGGGCGACAGCGTCGGAGGCATTGTGGAAGGCGTGGCGCGCGCGGTGCCTCCAGGCTGGGGCGAACCCGTGTTTGACCGCCTCGAAGCGGATCTGGGCAAGGCGATGCTGAGTTTGCCGGCCTCCAAAGGTTTCGACATCGGCTCCGGTTTCGCCGGCATTCTGATGACGGGGACGCAGCACAACGATCCGTTCCGCGCGGATGGCGGCAAGGTTTATACGAAGACGAATCATTCCGGCGGTGTGCAAGGCGGCATCTCGAACGGGCAAACGATTTACTTCCGAGTCGCCTTCAAGCCCGTGGCCACGGTGATGCACGAGCAAGAAACCGTCGATGTGAAACTCCAGAACACGACACTGAAAGCACGCGGGCGCCATGATCCGTGCGTACTCCCTCGCGCCGTTCCGATGGTGGAAGCGATGACGGCGCTGGTGCTGGTCGATCACGCCCTGCGGCACCAGGCGCAGTGCGGAAGTTGAGAGTTGAGAGACGGAGGGCCATTTTTCCGACTTGAGGATTCGGAACGATTGACATCGTGAAAGCCACTCACCGCTTGCCTCCGAAGTATTGGAGCATCGCGCGGGCTTTTGCTACGCGAAGAGTCATTTGCTAGCGGCGTTGCTTCGGGCACGCGGAATTCCCGCCGCGCTGTGTTATCAACGATTGGCTTTCGATGCGGCAGGCAGCGCTTTCTGTCTTCACGGTTGCCTGCCACTTGACGCTGGCTAGCGCCAGTAGCCGGAAATCGCCCGCATGTATTGGGCGCGCTCGAAGGCGCTTGGGTCCGGACAATTCTTCTGGCTCATGCTGCCCTGCAATTGAACGACGGACTCGTATTCGTGCTCCTCCATCCAGTCGGTCAGTTCCTTCTCGACCACGGCCAGATGCTCGATGCCCCGCCGGAGCAACACTGAGCAAAGCATGGTGGCATCCGCGCCGGCCATGAGCATGCGCAAGGCGTCGGTGCCGCGATGAATTCCGCTGGTCGCGGCCAGGCTGGCGCCGATGCGGTCGTAGAGAATTGCAATCCACCGGAGCGGCAAGCGCATGGCCATCGGGGTGCTCAAGAGCACGCTCGGGACAACTTCCAATGTCTCCAGTTCGATGTCGGGCTGATAAAAGCGGTTGAACAGAACCAAACCGTCCGCGCCCGCCTGATCGAGTTGTTTGGCGACGTGGGCGAAGTTCGTGAAGAAGGGGCCGAGTTTGACGGCCACCGGGATGGTCACAACGGACTTCACCGCGGCCAGGATTTCCAGGCAGGTCTTCTCGATTTCAGCGGCGCTTAAATCCGGGTCCGTCGGGATGCTATAAATGTTCAGCTCGATCGCGTCCGCGCCGGCCTGCTCCATCAGCCTGGCGAAATCGATCCAACCGCCCAACGTGGAGCCGTTCAGACTCGCGATGATCGGAATGCGGACCAACTCCTTCGCCTTGGCGATATGCCGCAAGTAGGCCTCCGGTCCGACGGGAAATTCCGCCGGCTGCGGAAAATAAGAGAGCGCTTCCGGGTAACTTTCCGCGCCGAACGTCATGTAATGATGAAATTCAAAGCGCTCGTAACGGATTTGCTCCTCGAACAGGGAATGCAGCACGACGGCGGCGGCGCCTGCGTCCTCCAGTCGTTGGATGTTCTCGACGCTTTCCGAAAGCGGCGACGCCGAGGCCACAAGCGGCGTGCGAAGGTTCAGGCCCAGGTAAGTGGTGGCGAGGTTCATGTTTTCGCGTGGACTAATCAGCCAGATCCGGGAAGCAGGCACCTGCTCGAGCCGATGCCTTCTCTCCCCTCACCCCGGCCCTCTTCCTTAGGGAGACGGAGAAACGATCTCCGCATAGGAGAAGAAGGCTCGTCTGGGATTGGTCTGACGCAGCCCAGCAGTTTCCCTCTCCTTGAGGAGAGGGCCAGGGTGAGGGGGATCGCGGTGTGCAGATTCTCCGCGATTCGGATAGTCGGGCTGAAACGTTAAACGCCAGCATGCGCCTCGGTCGATTTAGCATTCGGAGAGTCGTTGGTGGATTTCTTGATCGTTTCGGCCGCCGATTCGCTGCCGGATTTCCACGGACGCGCGGCCAGGTATTGATACAAGTGCCGGCGGGTTTCGATGTCGAGTTGCGCCTGGTCGAACAACTCCTTCGCGACCTCGGGCTTGCTCTGCGTGAGCATGCGGAAGCGGTTCTCCATTTGAAAATAATCCTGCACTTTCCCTTTCGGCGCCGGCGAATCCAGTTGCAGCGGATTTTCACCGTGTTTGGCGCGGTCGGGATGGTACCGATAGAGCAGCCACTGGCCCGTGTTGACCGCCGCTTTCTGGTTTTGCAGCGCCGTGGCCATGTTGATGCCGTGCGCGATGCAATGGCTGTAGGCGATGATCAACGACGGGCCATCGTAAGCTTCGGCTTCCAGGAAGGCTTTGACGGTATGCTCGTCCTTGGCACCCATCGCCACCGAGGCCACATAGATATTTCCGTAGGTCATGGCGATCAGGCCGAGATCCTTTTTCGCAGCCGGTTTTCCGCCGGCGGCGAACTTAGCGACCGCTCCGCGCGGCGTGGATTTGGACATCTGGCCGCCGGTGTTGGAATACACTTCGGTGTCCAACACCAGAACTTTGACCTTGCGCCCGCTCGCCAGCACGTGGTCGAGGCCGCCGTAGCCGATGTCGTACGCCCAGCCGTCCCCGCCGATGATCCACACGCTCTTGCGGACCAGCGCGTCCGCCACGCCCAGGAGGCGGCGGGCTTCTTCGGAGTTCAGGCTTTCCAGTTTGGCTTTGAGTTCGGCGACCGCGAGGCGCTGTTCGTGAATGGCGGCCTCGTCCTTTTGGTCATTGGCGAGGATTTGTTGAACCAGGCTCTCGCCCAGGGTCCAGGAGAGCTGCTCGAGTAGCTCGCGCGCAAACTCAATTTGTTTGTCGAGCGAAACTCGAAAGCCCAATCCGAACTCGGCGTTGTCCTCGAACAGCGAATTGGACCACGCCGGACCGCGGCCCGCGGCGTTTTTCGTCCACGGCGTGGTCGGCAGATTGCCGCCATAGATGGACGAGCAGCCGGTCGCATTGGCTATGATCAATCGCTCCCCAAACAGCGCGGACAGCAGCCGCAAGTACGGGGTCTCGCCGCAGCCGGCGCAAGCGCCGGAGAATTCAAACAGCGGCGCCAGGATTTGCTGTTCGCGCACGCTGGCCACGTGGACGCGGTGCCGCTCCCGATCCGGGATGCCGAGGAAAAAATCCCAATTCAGCCGTTCGGTTTCGCGCCGCGGCGCTTGCGGTTGCATGTTGATCGCTTTGAGGCGTGCCTCAGATTTGTTCCGCACGGGGCAAACATCCACACACAACGCGCAGCCGGTGCAATCCTCCGGAGCGACCTGCAACGTGTACTTGAGTCCGCGCCAGTCCGGATGGCGGGCGTCGCGCGATTTGAAGGTCGCCGGCGCAGCCGTCAACGCCGTGGCTTCATAGACCTTGCTTCGGATTACGGAGTGCGGACAAACCAAGACGCACTTCCCGCATTGGATGCAAATCTCGGCATCCCAGACGGGAATCTCCGGCGCGAGATTTCGTTTCTCCCACCGGGCCGTGCCCGTGGGGAACGTGCCGTCACAGGGCAAAGCGCTGACCGGCAAGTCGTCGCCGCGGCCTGCGACAATCGGCCCGATGACTTCGCGCACAAATCGGGGCGCAGCTTCGGGAAACAGCGGCCGGATTTGCGGTTCAGGGCGGGGTGGGCAGGAATCGGGAATTTGGAATTTGCAATTTGCAATTTGAGATTCCCCGGGCACCGCGACTTCGTGCAGGTGCGCGAGTGTGCCGTCCACGGCCTTCAGGTTCATCGCCACGATCTCCGGCCCCTTTTTCGCGTAAGTCTTGCGAATGGAATTCTTGATGGCCTCGATCGCTTCTTCACGAGACAGCACGCCCGAGACGGAGAAGAAGCAAACCTGCATGACGGTGTTGATCCGCCCGCCCATCCCGCAGTCCCGCGCGACTTTGCTGGCGTTGATGACGTAGAACCGCGCCCGCTTCCGAACCAGCTCCCGTTGCACCGGCGCCGGCAAGTGTTTCCAAACTTCCTGCGGGCCATGCGGCGTGTTCAGCAACAACGTGCCGCCGGACGCCAGGGTCGCGGACACATCGGGACGGTCGAGGAATTGCGCGTAGTGGCAACCCACGAAGTTGGCGGCGCCGACCAGATAGGTGGATCGAATCGGCTTCGGCCCAAAGCGCAGATGGGAGATCGTGATCGCGCCGGACTTTTTGGAGTCGTACACAAAATAGCCCTGCGCGTAATGGCTCGTGTTTTCGCCGATGATTTTGATCGAATCCTTGTTCGCCCCCACCGTGCCGTCGGAGCCGAGCCCATAGAAAACGGCGCGAAAAACTTCCGGCGGCTCGACTGAAAATGCCGGGTCAACCTCCAGGCTGGTGCCCGCAACATCGTCGCGAATCCCCACCGTGAAATGATTTTTGGGAACGGGTTGGGCCAGATTGTCAAAGACGGCCTTGACCATTGCGGGAGTGAATTCCTTGGACGAAAGCCCGTAGCGGCCCCCGACGATAATGGGAAGTCCTGGGCATCCATTCGAAGGTCGAGCCGCCGCCGAACCCACGCCCTGCCCCGCCCGGGAGGGGAGCTTTGTTCTCACGCCGCCTGCATGTTCCCCTCCTGGGAGGGGCGCAGAGGTGGGTTCGGACACAAGTTGCTCCGAGAACTTGTCCCACCCAATAGAAATCGCTTCATAGAGCGCATTCACACAATCGAGATACAGCGGTTCCCCGGCGCTGCCGGGTTCCTTGGTTCGATCCAGCACCGCAAGCGCCCGCACCGTCCGAGGCAGTGCTTCGATGAACCGGCGGTTGTCGAAAGGGCGGTAAAGGCGCACCTTCAACACGCCGACTTTTTCCCCACGCGCGTTCAGAAACTCCACGGTTTCATGCGCCGCCTCACAGCCGGATCCCATCATGACGAGCACGCGTTCGGCGTCAGGCGCGCCGAAGTACTCGAACAGCGAATACGACCGTCCGGTGAGCCGGGCGAACTCAGCCATCTGCTGCCGCACCATCTCGGGACAAGCCGAATAAAATGGATTCACCGTCTCCCGAGCTTGAAAATAGACGTCGGGATTCTGCGCCGTGCCGCGAAGCACCGGACGCTCCGGCGTCAGCGCGCGGTTCCGATGTTCCAGGATGCGCTGCTCCGGAATCATCGCCCGCAGGGTCTCTTCGGATAGAACCTCGATCTTGGAAATCTCGTGCGAAGTCCGAAAGCCGTCGAAGAAATGGAGGAACGGAATCCGCGATTCCAACGTCGCGGCTTGGGCGATGAGGGCAAAATCTTGAGCTTCCTGAACCGAAGCCGAGCAGAGCATCGCCCAGCCAGTCGCACGCGCGGCCATCACGTCGCTGTGGTCCCCGAAGATGGAGAGCGCTTGCGCGGCCAGCGACCGCGCGGCGATATGGAACACGGTCGGCGTCAGCTCACCCGCGATCTTGTACATGTTCGGGATCATCAGGAGCAGCCCTTGCGACGCGGTAAACGTGGTGGCGAGCGAACCGGTTTGCAGTGCGCCGTGAATGGCCGCAGCCGCCCCGCCTTCGCTCTGCAATTCGACGACGGATGGGACCGTGCCCCAGAGGTTCTTCGCGCCCGCCGCGGCCCACGCATCCGCCCATTCTCCCATCGGCGAAGCGGGCGTGATCGGGTAAATGGCGACCACCTCGCTGAGCTGGTAAGCGATGCGGGCAACGGCCTCGTTGGCGTCCAGAGTTAAGAATTTGCCGGTCATGGTGGAACAGAGCTAACCAAGGATTCCACGCCCGCGCCCAGGACGCTCACCCGGAGTTGACCAGAGCTTTACCAATTTTGTTGATCAATGATAAGCCCCCCTCGGCCCGCCGAACCGAAGGCGCTGCGCGTTATTTGGCAAATGTTGCGCTCGAATTGCTCCAGCCAAACTGGAGTGGGAGCGCACTGTCCTGGAAAGGATTGAAACTGCGAAGGAACCTTTCTTCTTTGCAACCGCGAATCACCGCGAATCACCGCTAATTCAGAATCCGAATTGGCTCGCGCCGAGATTCGCGTGCATTCGCGTCCATTCGCGGTTACCTGGACAATCGGTCATGCCGCCGACACGTGTTGATGAAGGGCGGGTGAGTGTTCAGCCAGCGTTTCCCCCTTTTGGCCGGACAAATAACGGTCGATCCCCGCCGCCGCGTTCCGGCCGTCTCGCACCGCGTGAACCACCAGGCTCGGACCGCGCACGAGATCGCCACCGGCGAAGATTCCCGGCACGCTCGTCGTCTGGTCGGCATTGACAATCACTCCACCCCAGTCATTCGTCGCGATCTTGAGAAGCGGAGTCACGCTGGGCGTGGGTGGAGGATCGAATCCATACGCGATCAGCGCGAGGTCCGCGGGCGTCACGAATTCGGACCCGGGCACGGTCTTCGGTTTTCTCCGGCCGCTCGCATCGGGTTCGCCCAGTTCCATGCGAACGCAACGCACCTGCGTGACTTCGTCGTTCGCGTTGCCTTCAATGGCAATGGGGTTGGTCAGGAAATGAAACCGGGCGCCTTCTTCCAGGGCATGGTAGTATTCCTTGCGGCTGCCGGGCATGTTCGCAAGATCGCGCCGGTAAAGACAGACCGCCTCGCGCGCGCCGCGGCGGATGGCCGAGCGCAGGCAATCCATCGCGGTGTCGCCCCCGCCCAGGACCGCGACCCTTTTGCCCGTCACGTCGATGGGGGGTACCTTTGCGAGTGCGCCCACTTTCGTCTGGGCCAAAAACGGCAACGCATCCGCGACTCCCTTCAATCCAACGCCTGGGACTTCCGGGACCTTCGGCACCTGCGCGCCGATCGCGAGGAAAATGGCATCATGGCGCTTGCGCAGTTCGCCCAGGGAAAGCTCCCGGCCAATCGTGATCCCCAACCGGAATACAATTCCACGCTGCCGCAAGACATCCAATCGCCGCTCGACGACGGCGCTTTCCAGCTTGAACGAAGGAATGCCGGTCATGAGCAAGCCGCCCGGCACGCCTTGCGATTCGAACACGGTGACGGAGTAACCGAGCTTGGCCAGTTCGTCGGCGCAGGCCAATCCACCTGGCCCCGAACCGACGACGGCCACGCGCCTTCCGTTGCGTTGGACCGTTTGGCCGTGAATCTCCCCGCGAGCCAGCGCGTACTCATTGATGAATTTTTCCACCGCGCCGATGGCGACGGGATCCGAGCGCGCGTTCAAAATGCACGCGCCTTCGCAAAGCTTCTCTTGCGGACAAACCCGGGAGCAGATTTCCGGCATGTTGCTGGTGAGGTTCGAGAGGGCGGAAGCCTCCAGGAATTTTCCTTCGGCGGCGAGCGCCAGCCACTCGGGAATGCGGTTGGCCAGGGGACATCCCGTCCGGCACATCGGTTCAGGGCAGTGCAAGCAGCGGCTGGCCTGTTCGCGCACGGTGCGCTCGTCCAAGAGAAGCTCGATCTCGCGGAAATCGGCGATCCGCTCGTGAGCGGACCGCTTGGGCGGAGCGACGCGACGGACCATTTGCCAGGCGTGCTTGGCTCTCCAAGCAGGACCGGTTGGCGCGCTCAGGTTCACCGGGACTTTATGAGTTACAGGACTCGAACCTCATAATCCGGGTCATCTCGCCATTCGCCGTCCACCAGGAACCGATACCGGTGGATGCCTTCCGTCAAAGGCACGGTCGCGTGCCAGTCGCCGTCCGCTCCTTTCAGGAGGCTGATCGGATTCTGTTGCCAGTGAGTGAAATCACCCACGAGCAAGACATTCTGCGCTTCGGGCGCGTGGAAGGAGAACAGGCGGTTCACCTCGCAGGTTGGTGCAGCTTTCATAATCGCTTCTTTCTTGGTTCGCGCTGGCGAGAGAGATTCAACTTCTCTCCCGTTTCACTATTTCGGATTTCAAGGAGAAAATGATCCTCCGTCGATGAAGTGGCCACACGCCGGTTGGCGCGCAGTCACCGTTTCTTGCGCGGCCTGATTTTGCGAAGCTCAACCTGGGGGCTGCCACTGCGCATAAATGAAGAGTGAAACGAGCCTCTGCTCTTCTTCCTCTCCCCGCGAGGAACGAGTGGGGAGAGACTCTGAGGAGAGGGGAAACCCAATAAAAACAGCCTCCTCTCCCTGGCCCTCTCCTCCCTTCGCAGGGAAGAGAGGGAGCAATTCGAGCGACATTTTCAGCGACACCGCCCGATTCGAGCAGTGCAGCACGGCACTGCGCCTCGAAAATTTCCCATTGCGCAGCAAGAAAAGGTCAGTGTTGACCAAGGGGCGTGTAGTGAGAGGGCTCCTTCGCCTGTATGAATCAGACAGTTTATGAAGGCTTTCGCTCCGCCCACGTGCGCCGATCGAGATTGTGAAATCTGCGAAGATCAATCCCTGTGTCCACTGACGGAAATCCAGGCCGGAACCAAGGTGAGAATCAGACGATTGAACGTTTCGGACGAACTTTCCCAGCGCTTGCGAGAAATTGGCTTCTTTGAAGAGCAAGTGCTCCAACTCCTGGCTCAGCGCGGAGGGGTCATCTGCCAGATTGATAATTGCCGCATGGGGATTGGCGCCAAGCTGGCCGAGGGGATTTTGGTCGAGCGAGTGGCTTCTTCAACTTCTTCACCCGTAAAGATTCAGTTGAACAGGCAGTGAACGAAGAGAACGAAGGCGATCTGTCCCGTTCTTGGTTTCCTTCGTTTGCTTATGTTGAGATCCGAATTGTCTGCTTGAACTCGGTTGATTCTTATGAGTTGAGCGGTTCTTCAATCGGGTGACCCGCTTCAACATCTTCGCAGGGTGCGTCCGCGAACCGCCGAACCATTTGTTCCAGCGCTTCGATCCACAACGGATGCTCGTTCAAGCACGGGATGAGCGTGAATTCGCGGCCGCCGGCCTCCAGAAAAAGTTCGCGGCCGCGCATCCCCATCTCTTCGATGGTTTCCAGGCAATCCGCGACAAACGCCGGACAAATCACGAGCAATCGCTGCACGCCGCTCCGGGCCAAACGGACAATTTCCTGGTCGGCGTAGGGTTGAAGCCAGGGCTCCTTGCCCAGGCGGGATTGAAACGCGATTGAGTACTTCGCGACGCCAGCCCGTGGTGTGAACGCCGCGACCGTCTTCAGACACTGCGCCCGATAGCACGTCCGATGCGCGGGACTTGGGAGAGCGCAGCAATTCGTGGCCTTGAGGCAGTGGCAGCCGGTCGGATCGGATTTGCGCAGATGCCGCTCGGGCAATCCGTGAAAGCTGAACAAGAGATGATCGTATCCGCGCTCCAGGTAAGCGCCCGCGCTGGCGACCAAAGCCTCGATGTATTCGGGCGCGTCATAATAAGGCGGCACCACGGTCAATTCCATCTGCGGCGCCAATCGTTTCACCGTTTCCCGCACCTGTTCCACTGCCGTTTCGTAGCTGGACATGGCGTAGTGCGGGAAAAGCGGGATCACCAGCAACTCCTCAACGCCCTGGGCGCGCAGGTTGTGGATCGCGCCATCGACCGGCGGATTCTGGTAGCGCATCGCGAGTTCGACCGGCACGGAGACGCGCTCCTGCAACTGGGCTTGCACTTTCCGGCTCGTTTCCACCAGCGGTGAGCCGTTCGGCCCCCAAATCTTCTTATACGCTTCGGCAGACGCTCTCGGGCGCCGGGGCAGGATGCAGCAGTTCACCACGAAGAACCGCACCGGATACGGCGCATCGAGCACGCGGCCGTCCATGAGAAACTCCCGGAGATAGCGGCGCACGTCCCGGACGCTGGGCGAATCCGGCGATCCGAGATTGATGAGCAAAACTCCCTGTCTCGTCATGCGGCGAGCTCCGCGGAGAATTTCGGGACTCGAATCGCTTCCTTCGGCAGCGCTGCCGTCCAATGGCGCTCGGCGGATTCGGCGACGTGATGGCCTGAAACGATCGAATCGCCCATTGAAATGCCGCGGCGATAATTGCCGGCGAGGAAAAAGCCCGGAGCCTTCTCCTCGACTTCCCGCATCAGTTCCTCGAACCGCCCGTAGCCGACTTCGTATTGTGGGATGGCTTTTGGGAAGAGGGCGATGTGCTGAAAAGTGGGCTGCCCCGTGACACCCAACAAAACGCGCAAATCCTGGAGGGTGATTTGCACCAATTCCTCCGCGCCGCGCAACGCCAGCTCCGGATGGCGGGTGCCGCCCAAAAAGCTGGTCAAGGTGACGTGCCCGGCGGGAGCGCGATTCGGGAACAGCGACGACGAGAAAAGCGTTCCCAGAATGTTGAATCGTTCCTTTTCGGGGATGAGGACGCCGAATCCGTCCAGCGGATGAGCCACCTCGCCGCGGCGGAATCCCAACGCGACGCTGGCCACCGGCGGATAATTGATTTGCGAGAGCGGCGCCCAATTCAGATACCGCTCGGACTGCAATTGCACCTCCGGCAACCGATGGACCGGCGCCGTGAAAATGACGGCAGCGTGGTCGTGTGTTTCTTCGCGGCCTTCGCGTTTGAGCGTGACCTTCCAGCCGTCGCGCGTCTGTTGGAATCGAACGACGGGCGTGGAGAACCGGATGCGATCCGCCAGTCGGCCGCTGAGCGTGTCCGTGAGCACCTGCAAGCCGTCGTCGAAGGAAAACATTTTGGCCGCTTGCTTGGAAACTTCCGCGCGCCGCCGGCGCTCGCGCGCGCCGAGAAACTGGCCCAGAATCAAGGAGCCATATTTCTGTTCCAGGGCGTAGAGTTTGGGGAACGCATGCCGCACGGAAAGCCGGGCCGGGTTGCCGGCGTACACGCCGGCGACAAAGGGATTGATCGCGTAATCCAAAAATTCGTTCCCGATTCTCCGGGTGACAAATTCGGCGATAGTTTCTTCACGCCCTTCGGGAGCGCGACGGACGAACGGCTCGGCCAACAGACGCAGCTTTGCGCCGATCGAGAAGAGCGGCGTGGTGAAAAAGCCCAACGGCGACTGAGGCAAGGCAATGGGCCGGCCATTGCGGACGACGTAACGTTTCTTCGCTTCGGGGGCTGGATTCAAGCGGCGCTCCTCAACCCCCAGATCTCGGACCAGGGAAGTGATGAGCGGGGACGTCTCGAGAATCGAATTCGGCCCGGACTCCGCCAGGTAGCCGTCGCGCCGCTCGGTCGCGATGACGCCGCCGACGCGCGGTCCCGCTTCGTAAAGGGTCACAGGAATGTTCTTTCGTCCCAGTCGGAACGCGGCGGTCAAACCGGTGATGCCGCCGCCGATGATTGCGAGGGATTTCATATGGTCTTTGAGAAACGCCGTTCGGGGTCTTTGGGGAGATACGCATCAAAGCGCATGGCGAGGTTGCGGATCAAAAGCCGCCCCAGAGTTGTAACCGACAACTGGCTCGCCGTGGTTTCCACCAGGCCGTCCGCTTCCAGGTCGCTGAGCGACGCCAGTTCGGAGGCGAAATATTCCGGAAAATCGATCCCCAGCGCCTGCGACATCGCCGCGAAGTCCAGCCCGAAATCGCACATCAACCTCATGATGGTCTGGCGCCGGATCTTGTCGTCCTCGCTCAGGAAGTAGCTCTTTCCAAAGGGAAGATCGCTTTGATCCAGCGACGCGTAATAGCCGGGGAGGTCCTTCTTGTTTTGCCAGTAAATGCCGTCGGCCTGCGAAATGGACGACAGGCCGAACGCAAACAGGTTGGTTCCGGCCCGGGTGCTGTAGCCCTGGAAATTCCGCTGCAGTTTCTTTTGGCGCTGGGCCACGGCCAGTTCGTCGTCGGCGCGCGCGAAATGATCCATGCCGATGTACACATATCCGGCCGCGGTCAGCTTCTCGATGCTGAGCTTGAGGAGTTGGAGCTTCACTTCGGCCGTCGGAAGGTTTCCTTCCTTGAAAACGCGCTGGGCCGGCTTGATCCAAGGCACGTGCGCGTAGCTGAACACCGCCAGCCGATCCGGCGCCAACGCCATGATCTGGTCCAAAGTTTTTCCGAAGCTTTCCACGGTTTGAAACGGCAACCCGTAAATCAAATCGATGTTCAGTGAGGCGAACCCGGCCTCTCGAATCCAGCCCACCACCCGGCGCGTCCGTTCGGCGGGTTGAATACGGTGAACGGCCGTCTGGACGACCGGGTCGTTGTCCTGCACGCCGAGCGACACACGGTTGAATCGGGCTTCGCGCAAGGCTTGCAGGTGATCGGGCGTGACCGTGCGGGGATCGATCTCGACGCCGGCTTCGACGTCGCGGGCGACCTTGAACCGCGAATGAATCAGGCCACCCAGCGCGCGGATTTCGTCCGGCAGGAGGAAAGTTGGAGTCCCGCCTCCGAAATGAAGCTGCACGACCTGGCGTTTCGGCTGGATCAACGGGGTGATCAAATCCAGTTCCTTTCGGAGGTATTCCAGGTAAACGGCGCTTTTGTTCTGCGCGGTTGTGATGACCGTGGTGCAGCCGCAAAACCAGCACAGCGATCGGCAAAACGGCAGATGAAAGTAGAGCGAGAGATCGGCGGCGCTCCGTTGGGAATGCCGAATCCGGTCGAGCAATTCCGGCTTCGAAAGCACATCCTTGAACTGCGTCGCCGGCGGATACGACGTGTAGCGCGGTCCGGGAACGGAATATTTCCGGACGAGATCCAGATCGACGTTCATAGTGATCCAGGCCGAAAATTCTGCACCGTGGCCACCAGACTTTCGAGATTCTCGAGCGGAGCGCTTGGAGGAACGCCATGGCCCAGATTGAAAATGAACCCGTTCTCTTCCCGCATTTCGTCCAGGATGCGGCGCGCTTCCGCGGCGACGATCTCCGGCCGCGTCGTCAGAATGAACGGGTCCAGGTTCCCTTGCAGACCGATGCGTTTGGGCAAACGGGCGCGCGCCTCAGACAACCGGACGGTCCAATCGATGCTGAGCACCTGCGCGCCAGTCCGGGCCAGCACGTCCCAGTTGCCGTGTGTGCCCTTGGAAAAAACGATCACCGGGATTTGGCTCGGCAAGGAGGCGATAATCTTTGTGATCCATCGCGCGGAGGCCGAGCCAAACGTCTCCGCCGCCAGAAGCCCACCCAGGCTGTCGAAAATCTGGACGCCGTCCACGCCGGCGTCGATTTGCAACTGGAGGAACTGAGTGACGGCCACCGTGAGTTTCTCCAGCAGTCTCGAAAACAGCGCGGGATCGGAGTAGAACAACGCCTTGGCTTTGGTGCATTCTCTGGCGCTGCCGCCTTCCAACATGAAATTGGCCAGCGTCCACGGCGACCCGGCGAATCCGAGCAAAGCCGTTTGACCGCCCAGTCCGGCCTGGATCAGCGGGATCGCTCGCGCGACGTATTGCAGGCGCTCGACCACGGCGCCAGGCTCCAGCCGATCGATGTCGGATTCGGAACGAATGGAGAAGGCCATTTCAATGCCGCCTTGATCGCGGAAGCGGTAGGCTTGTCCCATGGCTTCGGCGACGACGAGAATATCACTGAAAAGGATGGCGGCATCGAAGCCAAAGCGGCGGATCGGCTGCAAGGTGACTTCAGCGGCGAGCTCGGGCGTTTGCACCAGGTCGAGAAAGGAATGCTTCTCCTTCAAGGCGCGATATTCCGGCAAGACGCGGCCCGCCTGGCGCATGAGCCAGAGCGGCGTGCGATCCACCGGGTAACCATGGCAAGCGTTGAGGAACCGCTGGCGAGGCGTCAGGTGCAGACTGGAAAAGCACCGCTTCCAAATCTCAGCGCACTCTTCCGAATGGCTGTCAACCGCCGCGAGGGCGGGGAGATCGATGTTGTTCATCGATGTTGAGTCTGATCGATCTCCGGTCGGCGCACTCTCCCTTTCTTGGCTTTCACTGCGCATGATTTGGTTAGGGCGTTCAGGATGGCAAAGCGGCCATCGCCCAATCGGCAACCGCACCGTTCGCCTTTCGGGCCGCGGTCCGGGTGCCGTTGCTGGACAGCGAAAGGAGATCGGCCGGACGAGGCGAACTCGCGGCGTTTTTCCAGGGCACGACCTCGGCAGAGGACCGATCCAGGCCAAAGCTGCCGCGCACGAACCGGAGCAGTTTTTGCGGACAAAGCAAAGTCACGACCCGGCCTTCGATCGTCAGCAGTTTCTCGGCCCGAAATCGGGCCAACGTCCGCGAGAACGTTTCGCTGACGGTGCCGAGTTCGGAAGCGAGCAGGCGCTTGGCCATGGGCAGCTCAATGGTGCAGGGATCGTGACTGTCCGGGTTTGGACAGTGTTGGATCAGCCAATTGGCCAGCCGCGTCGGGACGTCCTTCAGCGTCAAGTCCTCCAACAAATCGAGCAACAGCCGGAATTGATCGCCCACGGATTTCACCACGCTGATGACCAGTTCCGGTCGGCGTTTCATCAACGCGAGGAATTCCGGTTTCCGGATCGTCAACACCCGCGATGATTCCGCCGCGCTGGCATCGGCAAGGTGTCCGGAATCCGAAAGGAGTGCCTCTTCCCCGAGGACTTCATTGGCCCGGAACACGTGAATGACCTGTTCTTTGCCGCTCAGATTGACGCGGTGAACTTTGATGGCGCCGCTCTGCACCACATAAAAGCCGTGCACGGGCGCTCCCTCGTGGAACAGGTAATCGCCTTTGGTCAGCGATTTGACGAGGCTGATCTGGGCAATCTCCCGCTGGGTCTCGACGGATAGACCCGCGAACAATGGACATTTGCGAAGGGTGTTGACGGTGGCCAGGAATCTGAATTCAGCGAAGGAATTCGGACAAGGGTTCATGGAATGGTTGGGATTCGCATGCATGATTTTTTCGCTCTTTCGGTTCTCTCAACGCTCGAATCACGGGCAGACACTGGTCTTCGACTCGACGAGCGCATGTCGGAACGTAGAGGCCGATCCTGGAAACGGCTGCACCGTTCTTGACAATTGCTGCACCTATTTTGACGCGGACACCGATTTTTGGACTGGGCGACGGAGATTGCGGCGTTGCCGCTTTGGATAGGGAACAAGCGATTCTGGTTAGTCCAACTGCAATCGACGCACGAAACGTGGCTCCCCTCCTGGGAGGGGAAGGGGTGGGTTCATGGGCCCAACGCAGGCCAAAACTGGCGTGGAGGCTCTCCTCAATCCTCCCGACTCGTTCCTCGCAGGGAGAGGAAGAAGAGAAGGATCACCGCATTGCTCAGTTCAACAGAAGTTCGGCACTGGGGACCGTTCAGGGTCCGTGCCCAGTTCTCTTTGGGACAAGCGGCATTCCAGGCGCGTCATCATCTGCCGCAGGCAATCGACCGAGCGCCTGATCAGTCGGTGGTTTTGCTCCAGCTCCTGTTGGGTGCGCGTGCGGAGAGCGTTGATTTCGTCTGCCAACGCCTCCAGCAGCCCTCGATACTGAGCCGGCACCAGCGCGAACAGCTCACGAAACGACGCGGACTCAGATTGCCCCGAAACCGAAGCCAGTTCCTGGCGGCATTTCTCCCGGTGTTTGCGAACGGCGGCGACCAACGGCACTTGCGCGTGGATTGACGTTAGATTCTCCAGGAGCCCTTCGGCACACCGGCCAAGGATCAACCGGCGCTGTTGTTCGAGGAGGGAAAGCAATTCGCCATACTGCGCGATCTCCTCGCGCAACGCCTGAATCATGGTTTGAAGTGCGGTTTCCATAAGTGCTGAATTCGGATTGGTTCGCCGTGGCGCTCAAATTCCCAGAGCCTTGCTGCCGAAACCGGCCTCCCTCAGTTCGCGGGCAGGCTTGGGTTAAGGCTTACTGCTTGCTATTATAGGCGGATCACCTGCGGTTGCTCTCCGTTAATTGCCCAGGTCTTTGCATTTTTTGCCCAATCATGAGCATGACTTGGATGAATTTCCTGGAACCCGGCGGCACTCCCAAGACTCTCAGAGAATGAACCAATTCGGACCCAACGGACAACAACCAGGCGTTGGCCAGGGAAAGGGATGCCCTGAAATCCGTGGTTCCAATGCTTTTCCCAAGATTATTCGTAGTGCAGAGTTGCCTTACAGACAAAGAGGTTTCCGCCGCTTGCACGAGCGCAATTTCCATGATTGTATCCGCGATGCAGACCGGCCTGGAAGCGGACTCAAGCGATGCGATTCGAGTGAGTTCACCGGCCGAAGCCGCGCGTTCCCAGAGGACAATGCCTATGCTCACCAAAACACTGCTCACGGCGATTCTTGTTCACGCCGCGTCCCTGCTGGCCTTCGGCGCCACGGTGACCCTGCAGCCCGCCGCCGATACTTCGCTATTTGAAAACGGCCCGGACAACAACCTGGGCGCGACGGATCTGGCGTCGGGCACAATCCGGATCGGTCCAAAGAGCCGCGCTTTGATCCGGTTCGATTTGGCCGGCCAAGTGCCCGCCAACGCCACGATTACGTCGGCAGAATTCAGGATCAGAGTCAGCAAAGCGCCGCCTGGCGCGGTCCCTTCGACTTTCGGACTGCACCGGGTTTTGCAGAGTTGGGCTGAAGGCAGCAAAGGCGGGACAGTCGGGAGCCCGGCGACAGCGGGCGAATCGACCTGGAACGCGCGCGTGTTCCCTGACACCGCTTGGAGCGCGCCTGGCGCCGCCGCGCCCGGCGATTACGCCGCCAAAGCCAGCGCGACACGGCTGATCTCCGGGCTGAATGCCTACACATTTGCTTCTACGGCGGACCTCGTCGCCGACGTGCAAGCCTGGGTTGCGAATCCGGCCTCCAACTTCGGCTGGATCTTGATCAGCCAATCGGAAGGAACGCCGCTCACAGCCCGGCGCTTCGCGTCGCGGGAAACTGCGAGCAACGGGCCGACCTTGGTCATTCAGTTCACCGCGCCGGCCCAGGCCACGCCGCCGTCGATCACGGGTCAGCCGCAAAGCCAGTCAGTGGTCGCCGGAGGTTCGGCGACATTCACTGTGACAGCGACGGGAACCGAGCCTCTGAGCTATCAATGGAAATTCAACAACACCGATTTGGCCGGCGCGACCAATCCGACGCTGACGTTGAACAACGTGCAGGCCGCCAACGCGGGAAGCTATACGGTCGCCGTCAGTAATGCGGGTGGCTCCGTGACCAGTTCGGCAGCCACGCTCACGGTCACCAATCCAACTGTCGCCCCGACGATCACGGTTCAACCTCAAAGCCAGAGCGTGATAGCGGGAGCCAATGTGACGTTTACCGTCACGGCCACGGGGACAGAGCCGTTGAGCTATCAGTGGAAATTCAATAACACCGATCTCGCCGGCGCGACGAATCCGACGCTGACGTTGAACAACGTGCAGGCCGCCAACGCGGGAAGCTATGCGGTCGTCGTCAGTAATGCGGCCGGTTCGGTGACGAGTTCAACCGCTGCATTGACGGTCAATCAGCCCACACCACCTTCCGTTTCTATAAGCGACGTATCGATTACCGAAAGCAATTCAGGCAACGCTGTTTTCACCGTCACCCTTTCTGCGGCCAGTAGCCAGGTTGTCTCGGTAACATTTGCGACGATCGATGGCACTGCTACAGGTGGGAACGACTACGTTTCAATATCAGGCACATTGACCTTCCAGCCTGGCGAGACCAGCAAGGCAATCACCGTACAGCTCATTGGTGACAATCTCAACGAGCCCAATGAAACCTTCTCAGTCAGGCTGAGCAATCCCACCAATGCCCTCATCGGCAGAAGCGGGGGACAAGGAACTATCCTCGACGATGATCCCGCCCCAGTCATAAACATAGCGATCCAGGACGCCAGCGTCACTGAGGGTGGCAGCGGAACGACGGATGCAGTGTTCACCGTCAGCCTCTCGGTAGCGAGCGGTGCGACGGTCCGTGTGGACTTCGGCACCATCAACGAAACGGCCATCCCCGGAAGCGATTACGCGCCTGTTTCCGGCACGTTGACCTTCAATCCAGGAGAAACGACCAAGACGATCCTGGTTCAGGTCATGGGCGACGCGGCTATTGAACCGGACGAGAGTTTCACGGTGACGCTATCCAATCCAATGAATGCTTCGATCTCTCGCGGCGAAGCCAAGGGAACGATTCTGAATGACGATTTCCCTCTTTCCATCACGGCGCAGCCTCAAAGCCAAACGGTCACCGTGGGAGGGACCGCATCGTTCACAACAGCAGCAACGGGCGGCGGGGCCCTGCGGTTCCAATGGAAATTCAACGGCATTGACATCACCGGTGCGACGAATCCGACATTCACGCTGAACAATGTCCAGTTGAGTAACGCCGGCAATTACACTGTGGTTGTAAGCGATGCCAGTGGTTCAATCACGAGCTCCGTGGCTACGCTCACCGTCCCCAGTCCTGTCGTTCCCCCATCCATCACCCAGCACCCCAAGACTCAAACCGTCGATGCCGGCGCCCAGGTGACTTTAGCCGTCTCCGCCACCGGGAGCGAACCGCTGACTTATCAGTGGCGATTCAACGGCAATCCTTTGGCTGGCGCGACCAGTTCGTCTTTGGTTTTGACGAACGTTCAGCCAGACAAGGCCGGGAGCTACTCCGCAGTGGTGAGCAACCCGGCAGGTTCGGTGACCAGCGACGCGGCGGTTCTCACGGTGAACTCCCTTCCGGAGCAACCGCCGCGTCTCGACCGGATCAATCTGGTGGGCAATAACGTGACCCTCAACTTCACCGTTCAAGCGACCTACGAACTCGCGCTGGAATTTTCCAACTCTCTGGTCGCGGCCAGTTGGACAACCCTCACAAACGTGAGCGCAAAACTCGCGCCCCTGAATGTCACGGTGACCGATTCGATTTCAGGGAGTCCACAGAAGTTTTACCGGCTCAAGGTCACGGGACGAGTTCGATGAAGGATGTTCTGGTCACGCGTGCAGAGGGCGAGGCGTTCTGAATTTGCTGCTGGACCGAGCTCTTGGTAGAGTCCCGCCACGGGACAGGAAATGAGCGAAACAACTTCTCCGCAATCTCCAGCGCCTCCAGTCCCCACCACGTTCATGGAGTATCTGCGCTCTTTCGGGCCGGGCATCGTGATCGTGCTGACGTGGCTTGGCGCCGGAGACATCGTCGATATGGGGGTGGCGGGCAGCAATTACGGTTATTCCTTGATGTGGGTGCTGGTGGTGGCGGTGTTCATGCGCTTCGTTTTCGTCTCGCTCATTGCTCGTTACCAGCTCTGCAATCAACACGGCGAAGGCGTCCTGGACGGTTTGGCCCGGCTGCATCCATGGTATGCCCCGGCGCTTTTTGTCGGCGCGATCCTCATGGGTCACGTCTATGAATCCTACATGACCGTGGGTGTGGGCGAGGCGTGCCGCAATCTGTTCCGTGCCGGCGAGACCTGGCAATGGGCCCTGGTTTGCAACGGGGTCGCGCTGGTTCTGATCTTCCGGCCGTCGTACGAGCGCTTGGAATGGGCCTTCAAGGTTTTCCTGGCGCTGCTCTCGATTTCGTTTGTTGGCTGCGCCGTGTGGGTCGGCTTCAATCCCATGGGGGTACTGCAAGGTCTGACTCGAATAGAGATGCCCGGACAGGTCGGGAAATTCAATCCGCTTCTCGTTTCTGTGGCCATGATCGGCGCCATCGGCGGCTCTCTGATGAATCTGGTTTATCCCTACTTTCTCGAAGCCAAAGGATGGCGCGGACCACAATACCGGCGGGTGCAATTCTATGACTTCCTCTTGGCGGTGACGGTCATGATGCTGCTGAACCTGGCCATCTGGACGCTGGGCGCCGAATTGCTTTTCCCAGACAAGCAGATCAAAGCATTAGACGATCTGCCGCGATTGTTGAGTTCGGTACTGGGGGAAGGAGGGCGCTGGCTGTTTTATCTGGGCATCTTTTCCGCGATTTACACCTCGATCCTCGGTCACGCCGCCGGGTTAGCTTATCTCGGCAGCCACGCCTGGTTGCGCTGGCAAGCGGGCCAGGGGCCGATCACGGCCGACTACCGGCAGCATGCCCTGTATCGCTGGATCGTGGTGTGGTGCCTGGCATCGCCTCTCGTGTGGACGATCCCAGGGATGCCGGATTTTGTCACCTTAACCCTGGTGGCCAACAGCGGCCAGGTCGTGTTGCTCCCGGTGCTCGCCGGCGGCTTGTGGTGGATCACGGCCAGCGCGCGTCACATCGGGCTCGAACATCGCAATCGTTGGTGGGAGAACGTCGTGATGGCGCTGTTGTTTGCCCTGGCGATTTATGGGGCGGTCAACTCGATCCTCTCCATTGCGCAGCTTGTGAAGGCCGCTTGAATCGAAACATCCGAAGTTTCTGCAATCACTGAAAACGGCAAAGCCATGGCTCAAGCGCGGCTAATTCTTGACGAACTGAAGAAACTGGGCGTGACGCATGTGCTCACTGTCCCGGACAATTCGTCGAAGGCGCTGCTGAACTTGCTTTGGGCTGATGGAGGAATTCAAGTGGTCCTGGTCACACGGGAGGGCGAAGCCTTCGCCATCGCGGCCGGGCTGTGGACGGGCGGCAAGGTTCCGGTGGTTCTCATTCAGAACACCGGCTTGCTTGAAACAGGAGATGCGCTCCGGGGCACGGCCATGCGAATGCGCGTGCCGTTGCTGTGCCTCATCACGTATCGCGGTTACGCAAAGCTGGCGGTCCGCGGCTTGAAAGTTACGCCCGAAACCGTGGATGCCGAGCTGCTCAGTAAGGCTGGCCTGGATTCAGTGGCCGTTTTGACTGAACCGACCTTGAAAGCCTGGGGCGTCCCGTACGATTTCCTGCACGCGGACGCAGATGTGCTCAGGATTGCCGAAGCGTTTCGCAAAGCACAGAACCTCGAACAACCCGTGGCCGTGTTGATCACGCGGGACACGACGTGAACCTCAATGGTTTTGACGCTGACACCCTGCGGCGTTAGCTTGGCGCCATGGCGCATCACTGAGTCTGGTAAGGACGCGTTCCACCGCGTCCCTGATGTCCTCTTCGAAGGGGCTAACGAGTCAGGGACGGAGTGGAATCCGTCCTTACCATCAATGAATTTTTACGATAGCTTGTAAACGGATGGCCTCTCCATTTCCAGGCATGGACCCGTATCTCGAAGGCGAGATGTGGCAGGAGTTTCACGGCCGCCTCATCCATCAGATCAGCGCGCAACTTATTCCGCTGCTTGCACCGAAATATGTCGCGTTGCTGGCTAAGCGCTATGTCCTACAAGGCGCGGACCTGGGAATCGTTGGTCTGGACACGTCGCGGGTCATTTATCCGGACATCCACGTGGTGCACGCTCAGGAACCGGACGTCTTACGCGAGGGAGCCGGTGGAGGATCGGTCGCCGAACCAGCCGTCGAATTGGCCAGTCCAGTAATGGAGGAAGTGCCGCAGCTCAGCGTGGAGATTCGCGATGTCGCACAGCGCCGCCTGGTCACTCTGATCGAGATTCTGTCGCCGGCCAACAAGTGCGGGGCTGGCGCGCAGGAATATAACCAGCGCCGCCTGGAGATCTTGCGGACTCAAACACATCTGCTGGAGATCGATTTGTTGCGACAGGGCGAGCGGCTGGCGTTGCAGGGGAAGTTGCCGCCCGCGTCCTATTACGTTTTCTTGAGCCGCACGAATCGTCGTCCGCGCACGGAAGTCTGGCCCGTAGCCCTGGCGCATCGGCTGCCCACGGTGCCTGTGCCATTGCTGCGTCCGGATCCGGATGTGCCGCTGGATTTGCAGGCGGCAGTGAAGGGCTGCTTTGATCTGGTCGGCTACGAACGGCTGCTCAACTACGCCCCGGCACCACCCCCGCCGCCGTTGAGCGAGCCGGAGAACCTCTGGCTTGGGGAATGTTTGCAGAAGGCCGGAGTGCGCGTTCTTTCCTCTTGATTCGGGGTTGACGGTCTTTGGCGTCGTTGTCACGGTCTGAGCCGACATGAAATGGTCCGACGTCTGCACCGATTCTTCCCTCCGGGACTTGCCGTATAAGGTGGAGTTGAATGCCCAGGGACAAATCATTCTGGGTCCCCGGAATTCCCTCGTCGAGTAAGCGCTCGCATCAAGAGGTGACCTTCCTGACCAAGCGCGAACTGCTGGAGCCACTGGCGCGGCTGCGTACGGACCAAGTCGTAATCACCACCATGGGGATCGTTCGTCCGTGGGCGCGCTTCTCGAATCACCCGCTCGACTTCGCCTCGGCCGACAGCGCCATGGGCCACGCCGCGGACTTCGCGCTGGGCCTCGCGCTCGCTCAACCGCAGCGCCGAGTCATTTGCCTGAATGGGGACGGTTCGATGCTCATGACGCTGGGGACGTTGGTGACCATCGTCAACGCCGGAGCGAGGAATCTGATTCTATTCGTTGTTCAAAACGACTCCTACGAGATCACAGGAAACCAGCCGATACCCGGCGCACGGTCGGTGGATTTCTCGGGCTTGGCCAAGTCCGCAGGTTTCCGGCGCGCTGAAACCTTCGACGACCGTCAAGAATACGAGAGAACTTTGCCGGAAATCCTCCACCACCCCGGCCCGGTGTTCGTGACCGTAAAGGTCGAGCCCGGCGACGAAGAACCGCTGAGCCGTCGTCCGGAAGAGTCAGCGCTTTACTTGCGCTGCTCCCTGGCTGAATCGGCGCGAGGATTAAGACGTGCGCTCGGTGAGCGATAGTGAGCGATAGGCCGGTGTTGAATCGGCCCGTGTGAACAGCTATACTGGGAGTCATGAATACCAGACCCACCCTCAAGCAAGCTTCGATGCAATCCTTGAAATCCGGCTTCACGCTGATTGAGCTCCTCGTCGTCATCGCCATCATTGCCATTCTGGCCGCCATGCTCCTTCCGGCGCTCGCGAAGGCGAAGTCGGCCAGCCACGCTGCCGGATGCTTGAACAATCTCCGGCAATTCGCCATCGCCAACACGATCTACGCCACGGATCATGAGGACCAAAGCGTGCCCCTGATCGAGTTGCGAAAGGACGGAAGCACGCAGATTTGGATGGGCAACCAGCCCTTCCGCGATCTTATTGGCTACAGCAAGAGCGCCAATTCCAACGTGCAGACGCCAACCGAATACCGTTGTCCGGGCGACACCGCCATCTTCCGCCCGGCCCTCTACGCCTATGCCAACAATCCCAAACTCTCCGACAAAGAAAACCGAGGCACGCTCACCAGCTACAGCTACAACTTTGAAGATTGGTATCCCTCGGACGGACGAAGCTGGGCGCTGGCCAGCAAGGACCACGCGGGCCACAAGTTGAGCCTCGTTCAGGAACCGTCCCAGAAACTGATCTTCCACGATGGGCATGATTGGTGGTCGCAATGGAAGGGTGCCGATTACACGAAGGGCTGGGACCGCTTGCGTCAGAAAGGCAGCGTGCAGGCTTACAAGGATGCCGGCACCGGCGGGCCAACGCTTTACCGCCACAACGAAGGCGCTGCGCTGGCTTTTTACGACGGACATGGAGAGCGACTCCGCAAGCAGAAGGTTTGGATCGCGGCCAACTACAATAGCCGGCCGAAACAGCCGGGAATGTGGGTCGCCCGCCTGGAAACATGGAATTCCTACAAATAGCAAGCTGCCGTCGCGCCCAGATTTTTTCCATTTTCCATTTTTCCTGCTTTTCCTTTTGCCTCCTAGGGGGATCGGTGTATCGTCGGCGCGAGCGTTAGAAGTCGCTTTCGCTTTGGTTCGTCGGTTCATCTATGGAAGACCAGCGCAAACTGTCCGTTCTGTTTGTCGATGACGAGCCTGCCCTCCTCGAGCTTCTCCCCCGTCTGCTCGCCGACATGAGCGAACACTGGCACATGGAATTTGTCGGGAGCGCGGAGCAAGGACTCGAATTGATGGCCCACGTTGCGTTCGATGTGGTGGTTTCCGATCTCAATATGCCAGGGATGAGGGGAAACGAGTTTCTCACGGAGGTGCGCGAACGCTATCCGTTGAGCGCGCGGATCATTTACTCCAGCTATTCGGATCAGCGATCGATTCTGGAGTGCGTGGGGGTGATTCATCAATTCCTGCCGAAACCGTGCCCGACCGAGCTGCTCAAGGCCACGATCCAGCGCGCGGCGATGATCCGCTCGCTGCTGCCCAACCCGGCCATCCGGGAAAAAATTTCCAAGATGGAGCGCATCCCGAGCATGCCGACGCTCTATCTTGAGTTGATTCGCAAGCTTCAATCGCAGGACAGCTCGATCGATGACATCGCGAAGACCGTTGCTCAGGACATCGGAATGACGGCCCAGATTCTGAAAATTGTCAACTCGGCCTTCTTCGGTCTGCCGCATCCCACGTCCAATATCGCCGAAGCGATCAGTTTCATTGGCGTCGAGACGGTCAAACACCTGGTGCTGGCGGCGGGCATTTTCCGGCAATTTGAATCGCGCAAGCTCGGCGGGCTTTCGCTGGAAACGCTCTGGCAGCATAGTTCGCGCGCGGCCGGCGCAGCCAAAGCCATCGCCAAGAGCGAAAGGGCGGGGCGCCAGGTGATCGAGGACGCCATGGCCGCCGGTCTGCTGCACGACGTGGGCAAACTCGTCCTGGCGAGCAATTACCCGGATCAATACGAAGAAATTGGCCGCCAAGCCCAGGCCAAGCAGGTGGAGTGGCTCGTGGAAGAGCGCGAAGTCTTTGGTTTCGAGCACGCGGACGTCGGAGGATATCTGCTCGGTCTCTGGGGCCTGCCGCCGCCGGTGGTCGAGGCCGTGGCTTTTCACCACTTTCCCACCAAGAGCGAACGCGCTTCCTTCACGGCGCTTACCGCCGTTCACGCGGCGAATGTGTTAGTCCAGACGCAGCGGCCCACTCATGGCGGAATCGTTCCACCTCAGATCGATCTCCTCTATCTCGCGAAAATCGGGCGAACCGATGCTCTCGACCGCTGGCGCGACGAACTCAACGAAGCGCCGGCGATCTGATTCACCGATTCAGAATTCTTCCATTGCCTCCTCATCGGGTTTCCGCAACATTCACGCCCTATGTCCGGTGAGCGGAAGCAATATCCCTTTCGGTTGATCGAACCGAAATGGCAGAAGATTTGGGACGAGCAGGAAACGTTTCGGGCGTGGAATCCCGGTGAATCCATTCCTTCGGTTCATCCCTTCGCCCAGCGGCACTCCGGGAGCCGCCCGGAAACGCTGCCCAAGTTCTACATCCTCGACATGTTCCCGTATCCTTCCGGCGCTGGATTGCACGTCGGCCATCCCGAAGGCTACACTGCGACGGACATTCTCGCCCGCTACCGGCGCGCGCTCGGCTTCAACGTGCTCCATCCGATGGGTTGGGACGCGTTCGGGTTGCCGGCCGAACAATACGCGGTCCGGACCGGGCAACACCCGCGCCAGACCACGGAGCAAAACATCGCCACGTTCAAGCGCCAGATCCAATCGCTCGGCTTCAGCTACGATTGGGGCCGCGAAATCGACACGACGGATCCGACTTACTTCAAGTGGACTCAGTGGATTTTTTTGAAGATTTACAATTCCTGGCTTAATCCGGCGACGAACAAAGCCGAGCCAATCGAGACGCTGCCGTATCCTCCCGATCTCAAGACCGAAGAAGCCCGGCGCGCGTATCGCGACTCGAAACGCCTGGCCTACGTCGCGGAAATGCCCGTCTGGTGGTGCGAAGAACTCGGCACGGTGCTGGCCAATGAGGAAGTGATCGACGGCAAAAGCGAAGTCGGCGACTTCCCCGTGGTTCGGAAGCCCATGCGCCAATGGATGCTCCGCATCACGGCCTACGCGGAGCGTTTGTTGCAGGACCTGGACACGATCGACTGGAGCCATTCGCTCAAGGAAATGCAGCGGAATTGGATTGGGCGCTCTGAGGGAGCGGAGGTGAAGTTTCCAGTTGCCAGTAATCAGTATTCAGTAACCAGTGATCAGTCATCCGTGAAGGCAACTGATTTACTGAACACTGATTACTCGATCACTGTCTTCACCACTCGGCCGGATACGCTGTTCGGCGCGACGTACATGGTGCTGGCGCCGGAGCATAAATTGGTCGAACGGATCACGCCGGATCAATGGCCCGCCCATACGCCCGACGCGTGGAAAGGAGCCGACCCATCCGCACTCCGCACTCCGCACTCCGCAATCGCCTCTTACCGTTCCTACGCAGCCGCCAAG
>JACPRI010000420.1 GCA_016190065.1 Verrucomicrobiota bacterium | reverse complement strand
TGAATCCAACCCTGAAAGGGTTGCGGCATGACACGACGGGAATAACGGCTGTGGCCGCAACCTCGTTGGGGTTGTGCATCCTTGGCCGGGCGTACCAAGGGTAGCTTGTTCCTCGCAACCCTTGGGCTGCAAGACGCAATCCCGTTGGGATTGGAGATCCGTGTAAGGAGCAGGAAGAGGCGGCGATGCACCGCTTTGGCTCGGCAGCTTCCCCAGCGCCGGATTATCCGAATTGCCGGTCCGTATCCAAAGGGGCGACTCCGCAAGCTCCGTCGCCGCACTCCAAAACCTGGCGGTGTTCCCAACAGCTCGCCGGACTTGTTATGCGTTCTTTGCTCCGAAAGGAATATCAATTCCCCAGGCTCAGAGGTATTCTCTGCCGAAGAAATCGGTCGAAATTGCTCGCGAGCTAAGGTCAAACTCCTCGACCGATTTGACGATTTAACCTTGTAACGATTTGACGACTTGGTTGCGGCTTCACCGCGCTGCGTGTTTGTGAGCAATTTGCGCATCAGATTTCCACTTCTTCTGGCTCTGTGTAGCGCCGCGCTCATCCATTGCGGCCGCGCTCAAGACGCCGGAGAACTGGTGTTTCACTCGCTGCCCCAGGCTCAATTTCGCCTGGACGGGATGGTCGGAAAGCGAGTGGCCGCGAACACCACCAACTGGCTCTTGTCCGCGCCGCTCGCGAATCCGGGAATGCTGGAGATGTTCCGCCTGCGCAACCGCCAGCCCGTTCCCAAGCTCGTTCCCTGGGCCGGCGAATTTGCCGGGAAATATCTCATCTCCGCGATTCAAGCCTTGCGCCTGACGAGCGATCCTGAACTCAAGAAACTCGTCGGCCAGGTCGTCAAAGACCTCATCGCCAGCCAGGCCGAAGACGGCTATCTCGGACCATTCCCGAAGGAGGTTCGCCTGAAAGCGAACTGGGATTTGTGGGGCCATTACCATTGCATGCAGGGGCTGTTGATGTGGCACGAGGCGGTCGGCGACACGAACGCATTGAAATCCTGCCAGCGCGCCGCCGACCTCGTGTGCGCCACGTTTCTCGATTCGAATCTGCGCGTGCGCGACGCCGGCTCGCCGGAAATGAACATGGCCATTATCCACAGCCTCGGACGGCTTTACCGGCTCACGCGGCTGCCGCGCTATTTTCGGATGATGCAGGAGATCGAGAAGGATTGGGAATCCGCCGGCGATTATCTCCGCACGGGACTCGCGGGCGTCGAGTTTTTCAAGACTCCGAAGCCGCGCTGGGAAAGCCTGCACGACCTGCAAGGATTGGTCGAACTCTACCGCATCACGGGTGATCCCCGATATCGGACGGCGTTCACGAATCATTGGTCGAGCATCCGGCGATGGGACCGGCGCAACACGGGCGGATTCTCCTCGGGCGAACAAGCCACCGGCAATCCTTACGCGCCAACGGCGATCGAGACTTGCTGCACGATCGCGTGGATGGCGCTGAGCATCGATATGCTGCAGCTCACGGGCAATCCGCTGGCCGCCGACGAATTGGAACTGTCGCTCTTCAACGGCGCGCTGGGAGCGCAGCACCCGACCGGCCGGTGGTGGACCTACAACACACCGATGGACGGCGTCCGCGAAGCCTCGGCGCACGCGATCGTTTTTCAGGCCCGCGCCGGCACGCCGGAGTTGAACTGCTGTTCCGTCAACGGACCGCGCGGGCTGGGTTCCCTTTCCGAATGGGCAATCATGCGCGCCTCGGACGGCCTGGCGGTGAATTACTACGGACCGTTTTCTTTTCAAGGAAAGCTTGCGGACAACACCCCCATCGCGCTGCAAATCGAAACGGATTATCCACTGGTGAAGCGCGTCGAACTTCGCGTCGAACCGCTCGCCGCTCGCGAATTCAAGTTGCGCCTCCGCATCCCCGCGTGGTCGAAGACGACCACCGCTCGAATCAACCGCTCTCCCCCGATCCATGCCGTGGCCGGCCGTTATCTGGAATTGAATCGGCTCTGGAAATCGGGAGATCGCGTCACGCTGGATTTTGATCTGCAACTGCGGGCCGTGCCCGGCGAACGCGAGGCGGACGGCAAGGTCTCGATTTATCGCGGGCCGCTCCTGCTCGCTTACGATCAAAAGTTGAACGAGTTCGATGACGAAGCGATGCCGGCCCTGGATTTGCACAAACTCGGCGAGGCCAGAGAAGTCTTCCTTCGGAAGAAGGAGGAGAAGGATCCGTTGCTGCCCTGGATCGTCCTGGAGGCGCCGGCCCAAGGCGGTCGTATCGTCCGTTTGTGCGATTTCGCCAGCGCCGGCGCGGCGGGGACCCGCTATCGGTCCTGGCTGCCGGTGACCAGGACTTCCAACGCTCCGTTGCAAACGGTCAGCCCATGAACAGAGAAATTTTACACTTCAGCACCTCAGGTTTCCTCTCTGTTTTCTCTGTTACCTCGTGTTAACTCCGACAGCCGTTCTTAGCGTCACCAATCTCCGCGCGGCGGCCACCATCCGCGATCCACTTTCCTGAGCGCTTCGAATGCCGCTTCGCGCACGCTGGGGAAAGGGTCCTGCAATGCCCGATGGATGCTTCGCGCCGCGGCCTGAGCTTTGGGGCCAAGTTTGTCGAGAGTTTGGAGCGCGGCCAGCCTGACTCGATGACTGCCGTCATGCACCGCGCGACCCAGCGCCAATACCGTCTTGCGGTTGGGTGAAGTCAAATAGCCCAACGCCTCTGCTGCCGACGCACGGACTTCTTTCTCCTTGTCACTCAGAACCGCAATTAAACCGATAGCAACGTCCGGCGCATCCGGCTGCATCGTGTGTATTCAGAATCTGCTTCACGTTCTTCCTCCTGATTCTCAACAGGATTTATTGGACGGGCGGACAATTCGCAGGCATGGTATAGCGCACTTGCGACAAAACATGGCTGATGTCGAGAACCAGATTTCTGTAAGCCTGCCGGACGACGTGCGACGGCGCTTTTCGGACTTGGAACGGCGTCTGTGGAAGGTGGAAACCACGGTCGCCGTTTGTCTCGCTTTGAGCGGGCTGGTGTTCTCTTATCTGGTGCTCTTCCTTTCGGATCGCATCTGGGACACGGCCGTCGGGGCGCGAATGGCCGTGACCGTGATCGGGCTGGGAATCGTGCTGGCAGCGATCTCGCGCTGGAGCCTCCGCTGGATTTTCAAGCGCCGGGATTTGAAGGCGCTCTCGATTCTGGTGCAACAAAAATACCGCCGCCTGGGCGATCGGTTGCTCGGCATCGTCGAGTTGGCGGATGAAAAGGAGCGGCCCCCGCATTTTTCTCCGGCTCTGTATCGGGCGGCGATTCTGCAGGTGGCCGAAGACGCGAGGAAATTCGATTTCCAGGAAGCGGTCAGCCTCCGGCCCGCGAAGGTGCAGGTCGCGACGGCCCTCGGACTATTTGTTCTCGCGCTGTTGCCGGCGGCGGCTGTGCCTCTGGCCAGTTGGAATGCATTGCAGCGCTGGGCCACGCCCTGGGCGGCGATCGAGCGATACACGCTCGTGAACATTGCCGGTTTGCCCGCAAAGCAGATCGTGCCGCACGGGGAGCCGTTCGAGGTGATGTCCTCGGTCGAGTACCGGTCGTTCTGGCACCCGGCGCGCGCGCTGGGCCAGTATGAGCGGCAGCCCGCGATCAAGACTTTGGTTCAGGACGAACGGGTGCAACTGAAAATCCCGGGACAGGTGCAGCCGGGGCGATTGAGCGTCCGAGTCGGCGACGCGCGGCGCGAAGTCCCGGTCGAGCCGACGCATCGGCCCTCGTTGAAAGATCTCACGGCCCGCATCGACCTTCCCAAATATCTGAAGTATCCGCCGCTGTCCGAGAACATTCGCAGCGGGTCGCTCACGGTTCTCGAAGGGAGCAAAGTATCCTTTCAAGGGAAAATCACCCGGGGCCTCAAAGGCGCGGATCTCGCTGTGGAAGGCAGCGATCCGGTACGGCTCGCCGTGCAGGGTGACGCGTTTGCGAGCGAGCCGGTGAATCTCGACGGCGCGTTTCACTGCTCGTTCACGTGGCAGGATGAATTGGGCCTGGAGACGGCGGCGCCGTGGCGGCTCTCGGTGCAAAGCCAGAAGGATTTGCCGCCGTTGCCGGAACTACCGGAACTGAATCGGGAGGTCGCCGTGCTGGAAACGGAGGTCGTGCCGCTGAAAGCGGTCGCACAGGACGACTTCGGCGTGCGGGAACTGGGGTTGACCTGGAACCTGATTTCGGACTGGCAGCCGACCAACAGTCCTTCGGCGCAGGAGTTCAAATACGAGGCCGCTTCCGCTCAGGAAAAGAAACTGGAACGGCCGTTCAAATTCAATCCGGCCTTGCTCAAGATCCCCGCCGGATCGCTGGTCGAACTGCGCGCTTACGCGAGGGATTCTTTTCCCGGACGCGAGCCCACGGAATCGCCGGTCTATCGGATTTACGTCGTGGGGAACGAACAGCACGCCGAGATGGTGCGCCAAAAATTCGAGTCTTTGCTCGGACGGCTCGAAGAAGTCACGCGGCTGGAAGAAAAGATCGTCGATGAAACCCGCGAGCTGAAGGAACTGCCCAAGGAGAAGTTGGGCGAAGACAAAGCGTCGGATCGCATTGCGGACGCGCTGGAGGATCAGACTCAAAACAAGGCCAACCTGGAGCAGCTTTCGCGGGAGGGAACCCAGATGTTGCAGGAAGCGTTCCGCAACCCGCTCCTCCCCGAACAAACCCTGCGCGAGTGGGCGGACACGGTCCAGCAAATGCAAGGCCTGACTCAGGACAAGATGCCTCAGGCAGCAGAGTCGCTAAAGTCGGCCCAGCAAAATCCAAAGTCGCGCGAGGAGAACCTGGCGAAAGCGCTCGAGAAACAGGAGGAAATCCTGGAAGCGCTTCAGAAAATGCAGCAGATGGTCAACAAGCGACTCGACGATCTTCAAGCCATGACTCTGGCGCAACGGCTCCGCAAGTTGGGTACGGAAGAGAAAGAAATGGAAGGCCGTCTGCACAAGAATCTGACGGCGACCATCGGGCTATTGCCCAAAGATCTTCCCGCGCCCTATCAGCGAGCGAATACGAACCTGGCCACGTTCCAATCTCGCGCCGAGGAGGAGACCAAGACGCTACAGGGCGAGATCAGCCGGTTCTTTGAGCGCACGCGAGAGCCGAATTACGGCCAGGTCAGCAAAGAAATGACCGAAGTGAAAACGACGGAAGAGCTGGACAAAGTGCGCGGGTTGATCGCCGAGAACATTTCCATGGAAGCCATTCAACAGCTTGGCCGCTGGTCCAAACAGTTTAACGCCTGGGCCGAGCTGCTCGAACCCAAGAGCAGTTCCGCGGGCGGCGCGGGCGGCGGCGGCGGCGGGCAAGCGAACGATCTGGCGAATCTGCTCATTCAGCAGCTCTTAAGTTTGCTCCGGATGCGGGAAGGAGAACTCAACCTCCGCGAACGAACCGAACTGCTCGAAACGCGCAAGGACGACCCGGCAAGGTATCAGGACGGCGCCAAGGCGCTATATGCCGGACAACGCCAGATCCTGAAAAAGCTTACGCAAATGCAATTGGACAATCCGTTCCCGCCGCTGGAGGAGCCGTTCGGTGAAATCTTCGACGCGATGCAGGGAGCGGAGGCGCTGCTGGGAGTGCCCCGGACGGACGCCACGACGGTCCAATCGGAAACCAAAACGGTCGAGACGCTTTCCGACGTCATCAATTTGATCAACGAACAAATCCAACGCGGCGGAAGCTCGCAGAGCAACGCCAGTGAGGAGATGGCGTTCCTGTTGCAAATGATGTCCCCGGAAAGCCGCCAGACCACGGGCATGAGCATGAGCCGCAATCCGGGACGCAGCACCATGGGAGGCAACACGCAGCAGCCGGCCGGTCCGCTACAGGGCGACGCGCAAGGCAAAAGCCCGGATGCGCGAGGCGTGAACAAGACGAGCAGCCTCATGGAGAATCTGCCCACCGAGTTCCGTGAAGCGTTGGAGAACTATTTCAATGCCCTCGAAAAAGAAGCGAATTGAACCCTTCAGGGCGACGAATTCCGATCTTCTTCCTCTCCCCGCGAGGAGCGAGTGGGGAGAGGATCGAGGAGAGGGGAAATTGCTTAGAAACAAGCTCCTTTCCCCGGCCCTCCCCTCCTCCTGCGTCGGAAGAGAGGGAGAGCACTTCTTTGTGGCGCTCAGATTCGTGAGGATCTTCTTTCTCGTTCTGGCGTGCGCTTCCTCCTCCACCACGCTGTTCGCGCAGGAGCTGTTCATCGAGAAATCGGATAGCACGCCGATGGAAGTGGAGCGGATGTACGTGAAAGGCTTGCAGTATCTGGCGCGCAGCCAAAATACCGAAGGACACTGGCCGGATCGCTCCTACGGCAGCGAGCCGGCGGTCGTGGGTCTGGCCGTGCTCAGCATGCTCGCGCACGGAGACGACCCGAATTTCGGCCCGTACCAAAGCTCGATTGGCCATGGGCTCGAATTCATTCTGAAGCAGATGAACCAGCAGACCGGTTACATTGGCCGGTCGATGTACAATCATGGCTTCGCCGCGCTGGCGCTGGCCGAAGCGTACGGCGCGGTGGACGATCCTCGGTTAGGGCCGGCGCTGGAAAAAGCCGTCAGCTTGATTTTGAATTCGCAGGCCAAAAACCCGTTCGGCGCCTGGCGTTACTCGCCGGAAAGCACCGACGCCGACACCACGGTGAGCGGCGCGCAAATGGTGGCTTTGTTCGCGGCCCGCAACGCCGGGATCAACGTGCCGGAAGCGGCGATCAAAAAGGGACTGGGCTTCTTCGCGAACTGCCAGACTTCGGACGGCGGCTACGGTTACACGGCCGGGACTTCGGCCAACGCCGCTCGCACCGCCATTGGCTGCGTGATCCTGGCGCTGGCGAAGGACAAGAACTCGAAGGCGTTTCAATCCGCTTCCAATTTCCTGAAGAACGCGCCTCCGGAATCCAGTTACTATCACTACTACCTTTACTACGCGTCGCAGGCCTTCTTCCATATCTCTCCGGAGATGTGGCAGACCTGGAACCGGAGGAACATCAAGACGCTCGCCTCCACGCAGAATCCCGATGGGAGCTGGGATGGCCAGTTCGGTCCGACGTTTGCCACATCGGCGTCGCTCCTTTCACTGGCTTTGAATTACCGATTCCTCCCGATTTATGAACGGTAGGGCGCAACGGTTCCGTGCCGATGTAGCGCAGATTTGTAATCTGCTGTATCGCAGGATTGCATCCTGCGAAGTGTCGGCGCGGTCGCGCGTGTTGGATTTGGCCGGCGCTTGGCCGATTACAAATCGGCGATACGGCAGAGTTCAACGCTGCGCTACGGGCAAGAGGCTGCTTGGCGCCACGCTCTGGAGTCCGGCGTTGAAGCGGCCTGAAGGCCGCGCTCCGCGGCAGAGCTTCGTTGAAGGAATGCGCTCCACTCATGGGTCGCTTGGAACGCCGCTTTTCGCTCTGGCCGTCGCTGGCTTTCTGTTCCTTCATCCCGCTGCTGAGGCAGAGATTACGAACACGGCTCCCACGGCCAAGAACCTGAACCAAACCGCGGCCCGCGGAGAGTTTTCCCACCTGCTCCAGTTCCTCGACGGCGCGTCGGTGCACGGCCGGCTTCGTTCGATGGACACAAACCAGGGCGTGCAGTGGGAACATCCTGCGGCCAAGAACCTGATCCAATTTCAGCCGGCTGGAATCGCTTCCATCAAATTCGAAAATGCCCAGCGCGTGAACGCCGAATCCAAGCCCACGTGCTGGTTTCGCTTCGGCAACGGCGACGAAGTCTTCGGAAGCATGAAATCGCTTGATGCGGAAAAGCTGCGGCTGGAGACGTGGTTTGGCGGCGATCTGGAAGCGCCTCGAGACGCGCTCCAGTCCATCACATTTTTTCCGAAGGGCTTCGCGATTCTGTACGAAGGCCCGAGCGGACCGGATGGTTGGATCATGACGCAAGGACCGAAAGGCTGGCGCTACAAAGACGGCGCCTTCGTGGCCAACAGCGTGGGGATTTTGGGACGCAACCTTGGACTTTCCGGGTCCTGCAGCCTGGAGTTCGATTTGTCCTGGAGCGGACATTTCAGTTTAAGCTTCATTCTGTTTACTGATGCGGTGGATCGCTTCGATTACAGCGTGAGTTCCTACATGTTTCACATGGCGCCAGGTTATGTAAACCTGCAGCGGGTCCAGACGGGCACCGGCGTGATGAGCCTGGGCCATCAGGCGCAAATCCCGGACATGCTCAAGAAAAACAAGGTCCACGTCGAAATCCGCGCCAATCGCGACGATGCCACCATCGCGCTCGTGATGGATGGCACGCCGGTGAGCCAATGGAAAGATCATGCGGGATTTGTGGCCAAGGGCCAGGGCGTGGTTTTCTCGACGCAGATGGACGGCTCAACGGTCCGGATCAGCCGCATGAGAGTCGCTCAGTGGAACGGCGTGATCGAACCGCGCCCCATCCCAACCGGGCCCGCGACTGAGGATCTGGTTTATCTGGCCAACAAGGACAAAGTCACGGGCGAGTTGCGCGGAATCCGGGAAGGCAAACTGGAGTTTGCCATTCCGCAAACGACGCTGGAGATTCCGATCGAGCGGGTCACGCAGATTTTCATGAAGCAAGCGGACGCGGAGAGGCTGGCGCGCAAACCGTGGGAACTGCGCTTTGACGTTGCCGGCGGCGGGTCCGTGTCGTTCCAGTTGGAGAAATGGGGAGGAGAACAAATTGCGGGGACGAGCCGGAACTTCGGCAAAATGGCCGTGAATCTGGCCTCCATCCGCCAGATTCAGTTTCAGTCGCAACCGTTGAAGGAAACCGATGAACTCGACGCGCCGAACATCGACATTTGGGACCTGGATGACTAGCGGTTTTCCCATTAACTTGGTAGAGACGGATTCCACTCCGTGCCTGAATTTACCCAGCCACCGAAAGAGCAATATCAGGGACGCGGTGGAACGCGTCTTTACCAGGCTTGCGCTGGCGCCGGCGTTTCTTTCTGCGATTCTCTCCTGGCAGGCCGCGGCGGCCGAGGCGGCCCAGCAGACCGGAACAACCGCTCGCGCCGCCGCATTGGCCAACGACACGCGGGATGCCATCCTGCTGAACAACGGCGACACACTTTACGGGAGCCTGCAATTGATTGACCCGACCATCGGCGTCCGCTGGCGCCATCCTTCGGCCGCCGAAGTGATCGAGTTCATTTCGGACCAGGTCTCAGAGGTTCGCTTTGGATACCGGCCGCAACCTCAGAATGATTCGATCAACTCCTGCCAGGTCCGGCTGAGCAACCAGGACGAGATCGAAGGAAACCTCCTTTCGATCGACGCAGAACGCGTGACGTTGGAAACGTGGTACGCCGGCAAAATGGAGATTGCTCGCAAATTCGTCCAGTCCGTCGCGCCGAAACCGATGGAGCGGCCTCCCGTCTTCGAGGGGCCAGCCGGGCTGGAGGGATGGACGATGGGGTTGGTGCAAACTGTCCCGAACGCCGGACAATGGAGCTACAAGAACGGCGCGTTTTACGCCACGCAATCCGCTTCCATCGCGCGCGATCTCAAACTCCCGGACGTGGCCAGCATTCAATTCGATTTGAACTGGAAAGGCATGCTCTACATCGCGGTGGCGCTCTACACCGATTACATGCAGCCCATCAATCTTCAGACCAAGGAAACCGGCCCGGATTTCGGCGGCTTTTACAGCCTTCAACTCAACAGCTATACGGTCAATCTGCTGCCCGTCAGCAAACAAGAGCCGCTGCGTTACCTGGGCCAGACCTCCGTTCCTGCCTTGAACCAGAAGAGCAAAGTGCACGTGGAAATCCGCGTGAACAAACCCAAACGCATGATCGCGCTCATGGTGGACGGGTTGCTCGTCAAACAGTGGATCGACACGGATGATTTCGTCGGCAAAGGAACGGGCGTGCGTTTCGTGCACCAGGGCCAGGGTTCGGTCAAGCTCAGCAATATTCGGGTCACCGAATGGGACGGCCAGTTCGATGAGAAACCGTCCGCGGCGCCGGAGAGCAAAACCGACCTGGGCCGGCTCCAAAACGGGGACAAGGTCTCGGGCGATCTTCAGCGCGTCCAGGACAGCAAAGTCACTTTCGCGTTGCCGGAAGGATCGACTTTGGACATTCCGCTTAACCGCGTAAAGCTTCTGCAGATGGCGGGGCAAAAGATGGAGCGTCCGCCGGATAACACGTCCACGGTGCGCGCGACGTTCCGGCGCGGCGGCAGTTTGACGTTCCGTCTGGAAAAATGGGACCAACAGGAGGTCATCGGATCGAGCCCGGGCCTGGGCAAACTGATCCTGAACCCGGCAGCGTTCGAGCGGGTGCAATTCTATCCCATCGCGCGGCCTAAGCCCACGGCCAGGGCCACGCCAATGGGGCCTCCCATTCCAATGGCTATCCAGCGCGACAGAATCTTCGTCCCCGGCGGCGGTCGCGCTGTCATCCGAGGCGAGCGCTTATTCATCGATGGCGGCCGCGCTGTCATTTTTGACCGCGGTCGAGCGATGGTTCGTCCCGTCGCCGCGGAAGGCAATTGGCGCTGAGTTGGAACGGTCCGGCTCAAAGCAATCTCGGCCAAGAACAGCGCAGCGGAGCCGCAACCGAATTGATGAACATCGAACATTGAACTTCCAACTTCGAACAAGCAGCAGGCTCGCTCGACGTTCGGGTTCGATGTTGGACGTTCGATGTTCATTCCCTCGTCAAAACTTCTTCGCAGGCGGCGATCAAATTTCACTCATTTAACCGTTTTAACGATTTAACCCTTGTACCGCTTTAACGACTTTGGCGACTGTGGTTGCGGCTTTGCCTGGTTTTGCCGCGCTGTGTTCTCTGAGCCTGAAATGTTTTTTCGTAAAATGATCACCAGGTTATCGGCCAGATTGAATGTGGACAGGATGCGTTCCGCCAGGGAATAAACCGCCTTCACCGGGCGGAGCCAGCGATTCTGTTTCCACGCTGTGGTGCGTTTGAGCAATCGGGATCGCTCGGAGTCCGGCACTGCTCTCTCCTTGCCGGTCAAATCCTTCAGGATCACGATCGGGTTGAAGTGTGTCGATGTCAGCCTCACGATCTCAAAATCCGGACGGCTCTGGCCGAAGGCACTCAGCGTGGCCGGCGTGAAGTAATTGACGTGCTCCGGCATGATGTAACGGTATTTCGCTCCGAGAATCCGAACCGCCAGGGACTTCAAGTTGGGCACCAGGACGACACAGAAGCCGCCCGGCTTCAGCAGTTCGGCCGCTTTGCCCAGAAACTTCTTGGGCTCCACGAGGTGCTCGATCACCGCCCAAAACGTCACCGCATCGAAGAACGCTTCCTTTTCACTCAACTCCAGAAACGGAGTTCGAATGACCTGGACGCCGTGCTGCTCGGCGTAATCCAGGGCGGTTCCGACGACATCCGTGCCAAACACCGAGTAGTCTTTCGGGTGCCTGGATTTTAGCGCGATCAGAAATCCGCCGGTCGAGCATCCAACGTCCAGGACCGAGCCATTGTGGCAGCAGGCGCGAAACAGCTTGAGCTCCCGTTCAAAGCGGACCGGCGCGTGGTCGCTCTCCAATTTGTCGGAGGCCAGGTAGAAGGACTCGGCGCGCTGGTCATAGAACGAGCCGGAGGCAAATTCGGAGCCGACCGGATTGGCATAGACCATGGAACAGTTCTCGCACCGGACCAGGTGCAGGGTGTCTTTGCAGAAAAGGAGATGAGCCTTATCTTTTTCGCACAGTGGGCAAGAGCGGCTGAGCGTTGAATCAGGCATGCTCAGAGTTCGTTCCGTCGGAGTCGAACCGTTGCAGTAATCATGACTGACACTCTGGCGTGCTGCTTGGCTGCTGACAAGCGCTGGACGAGCCGGGCAACAGCGATGGCCCAAGTCGCTAAAGAATTGGAGTTTTACAGGAGATAACGGCGGAAACGGAGAGAGGGTTTCTTCAGAACGGAAAACGCGGTCAGGCGAGGACCGCATCAAAGGCTGATAGTCACCCAATGCCCCGCCTTCTCTGTTCCCTCCGTTTCCTCCTGTTCAAATTGGTGCTGTTGCCAGGCCGGAAATGCTCGGCTTCCTCTTCAGGAGAAAGCTTGCTGGCCAGCTTGCGCGCAACTCGCGCTCGACGGTTGAATTGCCTTGTGCGCGGATCACGTTGAGTTCGTACACCGCTGTGGGTGGCAGAAGAAAACTATAGCCCTTCGCTCGAAAGACCTCGATGAATTCGTGGGCAAAGTCCTTGTCCCGGGCCAAATCGAAAACCAAGTTAGCGTCGAGGGACAGTGGTTTTCTTTGTGTCGTCCCCGCCATAGATCAACACCATGGCCGCGTTGAAATGTGCTCGCCGTTCCTCCGGTGTGAGTTTGCTCGCCATCTTTCTGGCTTTCGCAGCCAGCCGGCTGCCTTCCGTCTCGGTTGGATAATCGAGTTTAGCTCGTTTGCGAACAGGTTGTTTCACGACGCTCAAAGCGTGCCCGATCGACACCGGTGCCGCAGGCTAAAGACCGGGATTCCGGGATTCTCAGGGCAGCGATCCAAGGACGCTCTTGATATCCCCGTCGAAATCCTCGCCGATCAGGGAAAGCTCGCCCGGCTTGAGGGGGAGGTATTTTCCAGTCGAGGTGGCCAGGACGACATTCTGCGGATCGCGAATCTCGCCGCGCGCCTCGAACAACTTGTCGCGCCGATTGCTCACCAATTCGCCGATGGCCAACGCTTCGATACCGGGACGGAGGGGATGCGCGTAGCGCACGGTCATTTCGGCGCAATACGCGAACCGTTTCGTCCGGACGCCGCACGCCCAGACCATGACTTCGTCGAGCAGCGTCGCGATCAATCCGCCGTGGATAGTGTTTTGAAATCCCACGTGCTCCAGCCTGAAGGCTAGGCGCGTTTGGACGCGGACGCCATCGGTCTCGAAACGAAGCCTCAGGCCATGCGCGTTTTGGCGCCCGCAGACGAAGCAGGATTTTGTGAGTGTTTGCATCGAAGGCATCTTACTTGAAGGTGGCATTGGCCGGCAGGCAAAAGAGGAGAAACCACTGAGCTACACTAATTCACACTGAGAAGATGCACCGCTCAAATGGAATGCCCGCTTGCTTTTGATGCTCCAATTCCCAATTCCGAACGTGAGTCCAAAGGAACGGCGCCGCATTAGTGCCGATTAGTGTGAATGAGTGGTTGAACAAGTCCTTCGCGCCACGGGGGTCCAAGTCGTCACGCCAGGATTCCCTTGATGACTTCCCCGTGATCGATCTCGAGACGCTTTCGTCCGGGCAGCTCCAGCTTGCGCGAATCCAATCCCAGGCAATGCAGCGCCGTGGCGTGAATGTCGGTCACGTAATGGCGGTCCTCAATGGCGTGAAACCCAACCTCGTCCGTCGCGCCGTTGATCACGCCGCCTTTGACGCCGCCGCCCGCCAGCCAGGCGCAGAACCCTTGCGGATGATGATCGCGGCCGGTGCCCTCGGCTCCGGGCGAGCGGCCAAATTCGGTTCCGAAAACCACCAGCGTTTCATCCAGCATGCCGCGTTGTTTGAGGTCCTTGAGCAATCCGGCAATCGGCTGATCCACTTGCGCCGCCAGTTTGGTGTGGTTGGATTTGATTTCCGAGTGCGCATCCCATTCCCCGCCGCCGCCACCGCCGTGTAACAGTTGGACGAAGCGCACGCCGCGCTCCACCAACCGGCGCGCCGCCAAGCATTGTTCGCCAAACGTTTTGGTCTCCGGTTTGTCCATGCCGTAAAGCCGCCGCGTCGCTTCAGTCTCCTTCTCCAATTGGAGCGTTTCCGGAATCGAGGTCTGCATTTGAAAAGCCAGTTCGTACGACTTGATCCGCGCGCGCAAATCTTTGTCGTCCGGATAATCGATGCCCGCGAGGTGATTGAGTTTTCCCAGCAGACTCAGATTCTCCAATTGCTCGGCGGTGGTGATGGAACTGTCGCTTGGGGCGATGAACGGCAGCGGCTTCTTCGGATCAACGTTGAGACGGACGCCGCCATATTCCGGTCCGAGATACGCCCCGCCGTGCGTGAAGGCGCCACCGCAGCAATCGCCCGTGGGCACGCCGAGCACGACATATTCCGGCAGGTTCTCGTTCAACGTGCCCAGGCCGTAACAGACCCAAGAGCCGATCGTCGGATGCTCCAATTCGCGCGGATGACGGCCAGTCTGCCAGGTCAGTTGGGCGCCGTGATCGTTGTGAATCGTCCAGAGCGATCGCACCACGGCGAGGTCATCCGCGCATTCGCCGACGTGCTTGAACCAATCTCCGACGACCAAGCCGCTCTGGCCGTACGACCGGTAGCCTGCCTGGAGCGGCATGATGACCTTGCGATTTCCGTGCGAGGGGTTGGCGCCGACGATGTTCGCGTTGACGCGTTTCGGATCGAGCACGTCTCTGTACGGTGTCTCGTCGATCGATTTGCCAGCGTATTTGTTGAGTTCGGGTTTGACATCGAAGCTCTCCAAATGGCTGACGCCGCCGCAGAGGAAAATCCAAATCACGGACTTCGCGCGGGGTGGAAAATGCGGCCGGCCATCCGGAGGACTCCAATTCGACTCCGGCATGTCCGCGCGCGAAGGGCCATCTTTGAATAACATTGCGGACAAGGCCAGCCCCGTAAAACCCATGCCGGTATCGAAAAGGAAGGAGCGGCGCGTGACGCCGGCGCATTTGTGGAGGGATGATGACTTCATAAAGCCGCAGGCAAAGTCGCTAAAGCGTTAAAAGGTTAAATCGTTAAATCGGTTAAATCCGGTTGCTGGCTAACATCTCGGGTGTCCTCAAATCGCCTTTCCCCTCACCCCGGCGCTCGAATCTGCGTTTATCCGCGTTCATCTGCGGTTGAATTTCTTGTTTCAGTGCGAAAGTGGCCTCGGGCCTCCTATCGGATGGTCACGAAATCGTTATGATTGAACAGCACCAGAATCAGGTTCTCGCGGGCGCGACCTCGGGATGACTGCTTCGTCTGTCCGCCCAAGAAATCCCGGCAATGGCGGAGTTCATCCGTCTTAGGCTCGCGGGCCAGGATTCTCCGAAACGCTTGCGCGACGAAAAAGGCATCGTCATCGCCTGCCTCGCTTGAGAGCCGTTCCGCCAGGCGTTTGGACTCACTCCGAGTCAATCCGCTATTAGCCAAAGCCAGCGCCTGCTGCGGCACGACGGTTGGGCGGCGCAGATAGCATTCGGTCACGCTGGGGCCGTCGAAGATTTTCAAGAACTCGACTTCCTTCTCGGCCGCGATGCGCAAATAAAGGCTGCGCCGTTTGGAGGTGAGGCCGAGTTTGTGATCGATGTCCGGGCCGCCCATCGCCGCGTCGAGATCGGCGGAGACATAAAGCAAATTGTCGCGGACCAGTTCTGCTTCCACGCGGCGGGATGGCATTCTCCAGAGATAAACGTTGTCCGGATCGATTTGGCTGTTCGCTTCATCCGGCGTCGAGGCCATCCGATAGGCGCTGCTCGTGACGATAAGGCGGTGCATCGTTTTCATGCTCCAGCCCTGCGCCATAAACTCCGCCGCGAGCCAATCGAGCAATTGGGGGTGCGAGGGCGGGCGCCCGTTGCGTCCAAAATCCGAAGGGGTCGGCACAATCCCCTGACCGAAGTGACGCAGCCAAAGGTGATTCATGGCCACGCGTGCGGTCAACGGATTGTCCGGGCTCGCAACCCAGCGAGCGAAGGCCAAACGGCGTCCTGTGCTCGCGGTCGGATAGGTTTCCATCGGACGCGGTTTGTAATTCGCCGTGGCAGGTTCCTCGAGTTTTTTCTCGGCGTCTGCCAGCGCTTTCTCGGCATCGGAGGTTTTCTTCTGGGCCGCTTCAAGGTTCTTCGCCGCTTTCTCCGCCTCCTTCTTTCGAGCGGCCAGTTTGTCGGCGATGACTTTCTCCGTCTCAGCTTTCTCACTTGATTCGTCCGTGGCGTTGGCGACGCTTTCGACGGCTTTGGCGGCGTCGTTCGCCTTGGTCTGCGCATCGGCTTGAGCGACTTGCGCTGAATGGAGTTTCAGTTTCGCCTCCAGGACCGCCAGCTTGAGTTGCATGCCGGCAGCCTCAACCGCCGCGGACTTCCACGCTTCCGAATCCTTCTTGTTTTGGTCTTCGAGTTTCTCGGCGCGGATGGAAGCGATGAGAGCATCGTGCTTTGCTTCAGCGATGGAGGCGTTCAGTTCCTGCTCTTTGAGCTTATCGGGTTTGGCAGCTTTGTCATTCCGCAGTTTTTCCAACGCCGCACGGGTGGCGGACAAGGCGCGTTCGCTCGAAGCAATGGCGTCGCTCACGACAAAATCGCGTTTGTCAGGCAGCGCAGCGAAGCGCGGGAGGTTGACTCGTTGAAGTTGCAGCTTGCCGCCGAGAATCTGGAGGACGCCAGGTTGCATCACGCGGTTTGTGTCGGGCCGGCGTTCGTCGCCGCGAAGGAAAAAGTAGGTCGGCGCATTCGTGCCCACGTCAAAGACGCGCACCAGACCGTTCTTGCCGGTGTCGTATTCGCCAGGCACGCGGTCGGTGCGAACCTGGTGCGGCTCGAAAACGGCACGAAGCTGATAGTATTCCGCCTGCGAAATCGGATCGAACATGTGGTCGTGGCACTTGGCGCAACCGACCGTCAAACCGAGGAACGCTTGCGACGTGTGTTTGATCGTGTCTTCGAGCCATTGCTCGCGGCTGAGCATTTTGTAGTTTCGCACAAGATATCCTGTCGCGCGCAGGGCATAGGTGTCGTCCGGCGCGAGTTCATCCGCCGCGAGCATTTCCAGGATCATCCGATCGTAAGCTTTGTCCTGGTTCAGGGACTCGACGATCCAATCGCGCCAGCGCCAGATGTGCGGTTTGCTGTCGCGGATCTGGTTCCCGCCGCTCCACCCGGCCCAGTCGCTGTAACGCCAGACGTCCATCCAATGGCGTCCCCAGCGTTCACCGTAGCGCGGGTCATTGAGCAAGCGGTCCACGACCTTCTCGTAAGCGTCGCGTGAAGTGTCTTGCGCGAAGGCGTGTTGTTCCGCCGGCGTTGGAGAGAGGCCGATCAAATCGAGATAAATCCGCCGCAGCAAAACGTCCCTCGACGCCTCAGGACGAGGTCGAAGGTTCCTGGTTTTGTGCTCCGCCGCGATGAACGCGTCGATGGGATTGCGCACGAGGAACTCTCTGATAGGGACCTGCTGGTCCGCCCTCTCTCTAGCGTTGGAACCATAAGTCTGGTAAGGACGCGTTCCACCGCGTCCCTGATTTTTTTCGTCGGAGGAGCGTGCAAAGTCAGGGACGGAGTGGAATCCGTCCCTACCAAATTCATGAGGAAATGAGGTTGCCGGCACCGGCGGCCGTTTCACCGGCTCAAAGGGCAGCCAGCGATACGACGCGAGAAACTTCGCGAAATCCGCGCGCCGCTGGTCGGCTACGTCCATTTCATTTCGGCCTGGCGAATCTTTGGCATCGCCGGGATTGCGGCCCAGCAGCAGTTCAGTCTCATTTTCGACGCCGTCTCCGTCGCAATCCTCTTTCGCAACCGTTTTGAGGCGCGTTGGAAGGTCGCTTTTCGCTTCGGCCTTTTTGAGTTCTTCGCCCAAAAGCCGCAGCCGGTGGCCGAACGGATTGTGCGGGAATTCCGCCAGGTTTTCGGGCGCGGTTTTGTCGCTGGGCAAATGGCACGTGGTGCAGCGCGCCAGTTCCTTGGCCAGGAACTTGTCGTAGTGACGTTCGAGGCTGGCTTTGTTTGCGGGCGTGGCTTGAGTAGCGGTTCCCAAACTCAAAAGAGCAGCAAAGAGAATACAAAGCTGCCTGAGTTCCCTGAGCCGCAAGTATTCCCTCAGAATTGGGGAGCACACGCGCCCTCGCGTGTGGTGGTCGGCGCCCTCGCCGACCACACTGGCGCGCTCGAACGACCGAACGCTTGGTGGCTGCATCGGGCCTCCGCTTCGACCGGCGAGCCGCCGGTCGGAACACGCCAGGGCGCGTGTGCTCCCCGAAGCGAGAGAACATCGATGGCTGAGATTCGAAGGCCGGACTGGTTTTGGCACTCGCACGCGACGAACGGGTTCGTCGAGACTATCGTCGGCGTGAAGAAGCGTGTCAACGCCGGGGTGAGAGCGCGGTGGCTCGCGGCTCAGTGTTTGAGCGTCGGAGCCAATCAACGCTCCCCTCCTGGGAGAGGTAAGGGGTGGGTTCAGAGTTAGTTGAGAGATCAGACCAGACGATTGCCCCGCGACTGAAGTGAGTTAATCGCTGAGGCGTTCAACCAGCGAATTTCCGAGCCACGACGCAAGCATTGTGGCCGCCGAAGCCGAATGAATTATTGAGGGCCGCATGCACCGTCATTTCGCGGGCGGTGTTCGGGACGTAATCCAAGTCGCATTCAGGGTCCGGGTTATCCAAATTGATCGTGGGCGGAACAATATTTTCGTGGATCGCCTTGGTGCAAATGGCCATTTCCACTGCGCCCGCTGCCCCGAGCATGTGGCCGGTGGCGCCTTTCGTGGAACTGACGGCGAGTTTCCGCGCATGCTCGCCGAAGACGGTCTTGATCGCCTGGGTTTCGCACAGGTCCCCTTGAGGCGTCGAGGTGCCGTGGGCGTTGATATACGAAATGTCCGTTGGCGCGAGACAAGCGGAGCGCAAGGCCATCTTCATGCAACGGGCCGCGCCTTCGCCCAACGGCGCCGGGGCCGTCATGTGATTGGCGTCCGCCGTGTTGCCGTAGCCGATGAGTTCGCAATAAATCCGCGCACCGCGCGCTTTGGCGTGCTCCAATTCCTCCAGCACGACCACGCCCGATCCTTCGCCCATGATAAAGCCGTCGCGATCGCGGTCGAATGGCCGCGAAGCGCGCTTCGGCTCGTGGTTGCGCGTGCTCATGGCTTTCATCGCACAAAAGCCGCCAATGCCGAGCGGGACGATGGTCGCTTCGCTGCCCCCGGCGAACATGATCGCCGCGTCTCCCATTTTGATCGTGCGCCAGGCCTCGCCGATGGCGTGATTGGAAGTGGCGCAGGCGGAGCAGGTGGCCAGATTCGGTCCGCGCAGTTTGTGGAACATTGAGAACAGCCCGGAAGCCATGTTCAAGATGAGCATGGGAATCATGAACGGCGAAACCCGGCCCGGCCCTTTCGCCAGAAGGATTTTGTGCTGTTCCTCCACCGTGTTCAGGCCGCCGATGCCCGACCCGATGAAAACTCCGGCTTCGTCGCGATTGACCTTGTCCAGATCGAGTCCCGAATCGAGCAGCGCCCGGTGTCCGGCATAGACGCCGAATTGGGTGAAACGATCCGCGCGCCGAACATCCTTGGGTGAAGGAAAAGCGGGGGTGGGATCGAAGTTCCTGACTTCGGCGGCAATCTGGCAATCGTAGGCCGAAGCGTCGAAGAGCGTGATTTTGTCGATGCCGCAATGTCCGGCGAGAATATTCTTCCAGAAGGTGTCGAGATCGTGGCCCAGGGAACTGACCACACCGAGGCCGGTGACGACCACTCTTGGATTCTGGAGCTGGCTGGCCATAAAAAACGGGGCAGCTCGCGCTGTGTTCAGCCGTGGCTGCCCCGAAAATGTTTCCGGAAACTATCGTTGCTGGGATTCTTCGATGTATTTGATGACGTCGCCCACGCTTTGGAGCTTCTCCGCCTCTTCGTCGGGAATCTCCTGTCCAAATTCTTCTTCGAGAGCCATGACCAGCTCGACCGTGTCGAGGGAGTCCGCTCCGAGATCTTCGATGAATTTCGCCTCCGGAGTGACTTGATCCGGGTTCACGCCCAATTGTTCCACGATGATCTCTTTGACTTTCTGTTCGATCGATTTATCGGCACCCATGAGTTTCTTCGGTTTAGCTTTCGTTGTGTGTCTAAGCGACGTTCCGGGACCCGTCAAGCCCTGATTCGTGATTTTGTTCCGCTTGTTTTCCGGTTCGCTTTAACGGGTTCGATCCCTCAAAAATGATGTCTCGCCCCGGTTCCATGAGGCACTACATGACCAGTCCTCCGTCCACTGTCAAGACCTGCCCGGTGATGTAGCGGGCCGCCGGACTGGCCAGGAATAACGCGGCGTTGGCAATGTCCTCGGGCTGGCCCAGGCAGTTTAGCGGAATCCGCGCCAGCAAAGCCTGCCTGGACTCTTCATTCAAACCCGCCGTCATATCGGTCTCGATAAACCCCGGCGCCAGGGCGTTCACGGTCACGCCCCGGGAGGCCAGCTCCCGCGCGATGGATTTGGTGAAGCCGATCAGCGCCGCTTTGCTCGCGGCGTAATTGCATTGGCCGGCGTTGCCCATCAATCCGATTACCGACGCCACGTTGATGATCCGGCCGGAGCGCTGTTTGAGAAAGCCGCGCGCCAGGGCCCGGGTGAAGGCGAAGGCTCCCTTCAAATTCGTATTCAGCACCGTGTCCCAATCGTCATCCTTCATCCGCACCACCAGGCCGTCGCGAGTCACGCCGGCGTTGTTCACGAGCACATCAACCCGGTTCGTTTCAGTCAGTATCTTCTCCGCCGCCGCGGCGACCGCTCCGGAATCCGCGACATCGACCGCATACGCCCACGCTTTGCGATTCAAGGCGCGGATTTCGCCGGCTACTTTCTCGGAGTTCTCGGCCGTTCGCGACACGCATACCACATCCGCGCCTTCGGAAGCAAACTTCAGAGCGATGGCGCGCCCGATTCCGCGTCCGGCGCCGGTGACGACGGCGATCTGATTCACCAGCTGGTTCATACTCCGCCCTCTTGTGAGTTGTCAGTGGGCGGTTGTCAACACGTGAAACGTTGTTCGTGGTTGAACTGCTGTTTCTAGGTTGAATCGTCAAATGAGTTAAATCGGTTAAATCGGTTAATAGGCGGCGCTCGTAAGCGGGGATTCCCGTTTTAACGTTTTAACCCCTTTTAACGATTTAACGCTTTCACGCTCCCAGCGCCTTGACCGTGGCTTCCAAGCTCGCCGTGTCAGAGACATTGAGCGCTTGAGCGTTTTTGTCGATCCGCTTCATGAAGCCGGTCAAGGCGGTACCGGGGCCCAGCTCAACGAAACGCGTGCATCCTTCAGCCAACAAAAAGCGAACCGATTCCTCCCATCGCACCGACGAAGTAACTTGATTCACAAGCAAGGCGAGAATGTCCGGCGGTTCGCCATGCGGCCGCGCGGTGACGTTGCTGATGACCGGGACGCTGGGAGTGCGGATCGGCACCCCGGCTAAAGCACCGCGCAATTTCGGCTGCGCGCTTGCCATGAGCTGGGAATGATAAGCGCCGGCGACGGCTAGCGGCAGCGCGCGCCTGGCGCCACGCGACTTGGCCAGTTCGCAGGCCCGCGTGATTTTGCCGCTCTCCCCCGAAACTACGATTTGGCCGGGACAGTTCAAATTCGCCAGCTCAGTTCCGGATTCGCGGCAGATTTCGCGCGTTGCCGCTTCATCCAAGCCAATGATCGCGGCCATGCTGCCCTGCGTCACTTCGCACGCTTCCTGCATGAACCGCCCGCGTGCCCGCACGATTTTCAAGCCGTCCTCGAATGACATCGCGCCGGTGGCGGCCAGCGCGGTGAACTCACCTAGCGACAATCCGGCGGCGGCGTGAAACGCAAGAGACGGAGCGCGCCCCTTCAACAACTCAAAAGCCGCCCAACTGACCAGGAAGATTCCCGGCTGCGCGTTTTCGGTTTTGGTCAACTCCGGCTCCGGTCCATTGAAACAGATCGAAGCAAGATCGTAGCCCAGCGTGGCGTTGGCGCGATCAAACAGCGCTTTCGTGGATGGAAACGCGGCGGCCAAGTCGCGTCCCATGCCGACGGTTTGCGCGCCCTGGCCGGCGAACAACAACGCGGTCTTTTGCATTTGCCGCCCACTAAACACGACGGCTCGTGAATGAAAAGCAGGGAATGGCGCGGGATGGGCCGTAGCGCAGAGTTGCACTCTGCCGTATCGCCGATTTGCAATCGGCAGCGGCCGACAAGTTCCAAAGCGTTCGAGCCGGCCTGGAGCCTGCGGAATGCAATTCCGCGATACGGCAGATTACAAATCGATTACAAATCTGCGCTACGCTCAAGCACGTGCAGCCGCATGCCTGTCCTACTCCGAGGGGCCGGTGAAAATCGCTCGATGAATCGGTGTGGGGTAGGGGACATCCGGACCCTTGGCCACGTACCAGAGGATGCGATTCAGCTCGTCTTCGGGCGCCAGATCGTAATCGCGAAAATTCATGCGCTTGGATTCCTTGGCGAAAGGCGATTTCTCTGTGTTTTTCGTGAACAGATTCACTTTCGGCATGAGCAACGTGTAGGGCGTGCTCCGGGCGGTTCGTTGAAAGCAGTTGAACATCGGCGTCGCCGCGGCGTCGTACTGAGTCAGCGGCGGCAGGCCGAGGATCAGTTCCATCGTCCGAATCATGCTGGCCGTGGTGTAGAGTGTGCTATCGACGAAGCGCCGTTTGCAAAACGGGCTGATCACAAAGCCGATCGTCCGATGCGCATCGACGTGGTCCGGCCCGTTCTGCGCGTCGTCCTCGATGACAAAGATCGCCATTTGCGGCCAGAACCGGCTGCGCGTCGCGGCTTCCACAATTTTGCCCAGACCGATGTCGTTGCTCGCCACGCAAGCGTCCGGCGTGAACGCGCCCGGCGTCGTGCCCCGCGTATGGTTCTCGCCCAGGGACATGATCGTGAAGCGCGGTAGGACGCCGGTCTTTTCGGCTCGGCGCAAATCCTCGATCCACCATTGGACTTTATCCATGTCGCGGGCGCCGGTCCATTTGCCGCGGTTGGAGGAGGGAACGCGCTGCGCGCCTTCGCCGTAGTTTTTGAAAGAGATCCCGTGGCGTTTGCAGAGATCCCAGAGATAACCCGCCGCCGGATTCTCCATTTCCTCGTTGCCGGGAAGTTTGCCATGCTTGGAATAGGAAATGATCCAGGAACGCTGGTTGTAGTCGGTGGCAATCGCGGCGTCGCACCAACTGTGGCCATCGACGCTGACCTCGCCGTTGCAGTAAAGATTGTCGAGCAAGACGTATTCGCGCGCGATCTGGTGGTGGTTGGGCGTCACGTCCTCACCGTAAATCGTGAGATTGGGATCGCCGTTGCCGATCGGCTTGCCCTGCGCGTCCTTCATGTCGCCGAGGACCTGGTCGTAGGTGCGGTTCTCCTTGATGATGTAGAGCACGTATTTGATCGGGCAAGGCTGGCCGACTTGATCCGGGATCACGCTGTTGCTGCGGATGGGCGCGAGATGGAATTGCAGCGGTGTGTACGGCGAATTGCGGCGCACCTGCTGCGTGTGCGCGGCCATTTGCGCGGCGTTTGGGCGGTCGATGAACGAGATCGAGCCTTCGAGCGTGCGTCCGATGTAATCAAACGCCGGCGGCTTATGGAGTTTGCGCGGGTCGCTTGTCTGCGGAGGAACGTTCGGACGCGAAGCCAGGCCTTTGCCGTTTGCGACGAAGAGCGTCTTGTTGTCCGGGCTGACCGCGACGGCGGTCGGATACCAGCCCACAGGAATGAAACCTTCCACGACGGACAGCGATTCGCGATTCCGCCGCGCTTCTTCGGAGAGCGTGTTCGATATGTCCACGACCATGACGCAATTGTTGTCGGCGTTGGCGACAAAAAGCGTCCGGCCATCGGGCGAAACAGCTACGCCGTCGGGCGTGCTTCCTTCCGGCGATTGCGGGTAAAGCGACGTGGAAATCACCTCGCGCGTTCCTTCCCACAAACGGCGGGCCGGGCTGGGGGCTTCGCCGGGCGTCTCGACTGCTTTGGTTTGAATGACGTGCACGGTGTTGTCGCCGGCGCAAGCGACGAACAAGCGCCCGTCCGGCGCGAGCGTCAGGTCGTTGGGCCTCAAGCCGACGGTCAGGTCGCGCACGCGGCGGTTCTTTTTTGTATCAATGATGCTGACGCTTCGGCTCCCCCAGTTGCTGACGTAGAGGTGCTGTTGATCCGCGCCCATCGCGCACGAATGCGGGTATTGGCCGACGGCGATCGTGTCTTCGAGCGCGAGCGTAGCCGGGTTTACGATCCAGACTTCATGATTGCCTAAGTTGCAGACATACAGCTTGCCGGTGGCCGGGTGAACCGTGATCGAGGCGAGGAAGATCGCGTTGGTCTCGGGCGAAGGCCGCACCGATTTCTCCAGCGCCGCTTTGCCGTCGGCATACGTGAAAACGTGGATCAATCCGGAGTCGCCGCCGGAAACAAAAAAACGTCCGCCATCCCGGCTAAAGGCCAGTCCGTTCCAGGATTGAGTAAGCTGAAGAAACTGGGTCACGCCGCGCTGGGCGATGTCCAGGAGAGTAACGCCGTGATTGCTGAATCCGCCGCTGACCGTAACCAGCGTTTTCTTGTCGGGAGCGACGACGAGTTTCAAGGCCATGTCGCTCACGGCCGCGTGTTCGCCGGCCGGCGTGACGCCCCAGCCGCTGAAGAGCAGGTTCTCATTGGGTTGAAGTCCGGCTCGGCCGCGCACCGCGGGGCTGTTCACGTCTTCGGCCGGTCGCCGCACTGGATTCTTGTCGGCGGCGAGCGCGTGTGTGGCGAGAACAACTGCAGCCGCAAGGCTGAGGAACTTGACGGTGGAGTGAGTGCGATTCGTTAGGTTCATGATCGTATGGCGGTCTTTTGTAGCACGAATGCCACGGCGGTTGAATGCATATCTTCCTGCCCTGAATCTGGTAAATCTGGTAAGGACGCGTTCCACCGCGTCCCCGATATCCCTGCCAACAGGCCCAAAAAGTCAGGGACGGAGTGGAATCCGTCCTTACCAAATTCGGGGCGGAATCCGCGTCCATCACTTCGGTGTCGCGAAACCGTTGCCCTCGCCAAAGTAAATCACTCCGTTCACCTCGGTGTAGATCAGGTACTGGCGCCAGGTGAACCGCTCGTGGTCGCGGCTGGTCTCGATGCGTTCGATCCGATTCAGCGCCGGCGGTTTTCCTTTCGGCTCATTGACCAACGCTTCGCTGAGCACGCGTCCATCCATTGCTTTGGGTGGCTTCACTCCGAGTATCCAGAGAATCGTCGGCGCCAGATCGGTGTTTCCGGTCGGGAGCGGATCGACAATTCCGCGCCGGAAATCCGGGCCGGTTGCGATGAGCGTGTTGTGCATGTCGAAGGGACTCAGAGTCACGTGCATCCCCTGGCCGGCGGAACGATTCGGATCGTCGGAGAAAACCATTCCCGGCACGCCGTTGGTGTTTTTCTCGGCGGTCCAGCGCAAGGCGAACGCGATGTCCGGCGGATTCGCCGTCTGAAGTTTGGCTTGCTCCAGCGTGAATGCGCCCTTGACCGGCTCGCGCGTAAAGAGGACTCCGACGTACTCTTCGCTTTGGAGAAAACGCACGATGCGGTCAATTGTCCCCGAATCCCGGCCGATCACATAAAGCAGCACCGAGCCGCCGTTGCTCGAGACGACGACATCGTCTTTGGCGGGCGGAGACTTGAATTCGCGCGAAGCGTTGAAGCCGGCTTTCTTGAGAGCCTCGGCGACGTTGATCTTCCGCGAAATCGTCGAGAAACCGTGATCGGACACCACGAAGATATCCGTCCGGTCGCGAACGCCGCGGGCCTCCAGCGCACGCAGCACCGCGGCCAGATTGTCATCTGAGCCTTTAATCGCTGCGAGGGATGTCTCCGACCCGGGACCGGTTTCGTGCTGGGAAAAATCGGGCTCGCTCAGCCAGAGCAAAGAGAACGCGGGGATTTCCCCTTCCCACATTGGGCCAATCAAGGCCTGCGTGGTCCAGATGTCCCGTTTGATTTTCGTCTTTTCCGCGGCGGGAAACGCGCCCTGGAGTTGGACGATCCTGCCCAAAAGGTTCGTGGGCAGTGTCTGGCCTTCGTACAGGTTGGGGCTGGGCAATGCAGCCGATTCGCGGTCGGCTCGATCGTGGAGCAGCGCCACGGGTTTCGTTCCCGCAATCGCCGTCTTGCGTCCTTTGCGCTGGAGGATTTCGGCGACGGTAAACCGGTCCAGATAGTGGCCGTGGGACAGCGCGTCGCCTCTACGGACGGCGCTCAGAACCTCAGTGCCGAAAGGCTTAAGCGGATCGATCTCCGGGCGGTACTCCCGGTTGGCCATGATTCCGCTGTGAGTAGGATAGGCGCCTGTGGCCAGCGCCGTTCCGTTAACTTCCGTCGCACTCAGGAAAACCGGGTGGTGATTCTGGAAGGTGACGCCTTCGCGGGCGAGTCCCCATAGCGTCGGCGTAAGTTCCGCCGTCACGAAGTCTGGACGCAATCCGTCCCAGACGAGGACAACGACATGATGGGCTTTGCCCGCCGCGAATGCGCCTGGGGAAAAAGCCGCGAGCAGAAGAGATACAAGGGGAATAATTCGGATGCACAACACCATGGGATTTTTCAGAACGCCGCAGATCGGGTCAAATGAATTTGGGTTTTGAGCATGGGAAGCCTCCATGAACATAAAATGGCCCATTGGACCATGAAACCCACCCCTTCCCCTCCCAGGGGGGGAGCTACGTTTCCAAGATGTGACGCTGCGCAAAATCTGCGCAACCCCAGGGGCGGTTTGAGAAGAAAATGCGCAACCGGCCTTAGAATGAACGGTTTAAGCCGCATTTCCTCGATGGCACCTCAGATGCTTAATGCTTATTGAACCTGTGGCAAGCAAAGCACCTGGGCGGCGCTTTGGCGCCAGGGAAACTAAACAAAAGACCGATGTCGGATAAACACATGAAAAGATTCGTCAAATCAATCGTATTGGCGGGCGTCGCCAGCGCGATGCTCGGAGGAGCCACCAGCGTGATGGCGCAGCAACGCGGGAATTTTGACCCCGAACAATTCCGCCAGCAAATGATGGAACGCTACCAGGAACAGTTGGGCATGACTGCCGAGGAGTTCAAGGCGGTGCAACCTCTGATCGAAAGCGTCCAGACCAAACAGCGCGATGCAACGGCCTTTGGTAGAGGCGGCGGCGCGTTCGGTTTCAGTCGTGGAGGCGGTCGAGGTGGCGGCGGAGCAGGTGGTGGGCAAGGGCGGGGAGGCGGTTTTGGGTTTGGCGGGCCTCCTCCAGCCGAAGTCGAGGCGCTGCAAAAGGCCGTCGAATCCGGCACACCTGCCGAAGTGAAGGCCAAGCTCGAGGCGTATCGCGAAGCTCGCAAGAAAAAGGAAACCGAACTCCAGGAAGCGCGCGAGAAACTTCGCAAGGTCCTCACTCCAAAACAAGAAGCTCAGTTAGTGCTGGCTTCACTGCTCAACTAACGTTTCGGATCCGATCGTAAAGCTGTAATCACAAGCCGTGACCAAAACCGAGTGGGCGGCAGCCATGGTCGCCCACTCGGATTAACAATTCCCAGGCCATGCCAAAAACCTCATCCACTGGTTCGACCCAAGATCCCGCTGAGATTCAAGGCCCGACGATTAAAGAGTTGCTCGAGAAAATGGTTGAAGCCAAGCAACTGTCGTCCATGGACGCCGAGGCGTTGGCGCGCCAATGCCGGAACGGTTCTGCATCGGCGATCCAAACCGAAGAAGACGTCCTTCGCTGGCTGGCGGACGAATACGATCTGTCGTTTACAAATCTGGAGGACGTCGAACTGGATCGCCAGCTTCTCTCCCTTTTTCCGGCCCGTGTGCTTCTCAAGGAGGAGGTGCTTCCCCTCAAGCGAATCAATGGTACGGTCGAGGTTGCCACGAGTCGGCTCTTTGCCACGCAGGGGCTCGACACGCTGAAAACGTTGACCGGCTTGAAGCTCAAGCCCGTCCTCGCTCCCCGCGAGGCCATCCAGCGCGAAATGAAAAAACGGCTCGGCGTTGGCGCCGATACCATCGATACGCTCGGCGAGGAAGCTTCGTTCCAGGTGGTGGACGAAGATCGCGACGACGACACGAACCTGGACAGCGCGGCGGAGGACGCGTCCATCATCCGGTTCGTGAACCAGGTGTTGCGGGACGCCATCGAGCTCCGCGCTTCCGATATTCATCTCGAGCCATTCGAGGATGAACTGCGGATTCGATACCGCATCGACGGCGTGCTGCAAGAAGTGCCCGTGCCGTCGCAGGTCAAGCGGTTCCAGCCCGCCATCGTTTCACGCGTCAAGATTCTGAGCCACCTGAACATCGCGGAGAAACGGCTGCCCCAGGACGGCGCGTTTGAGATGACCGTTGACGGGCGCAGCGTCGACTTCCGCATTGCGACGATCCCGACGATCTCCGGCGAGCGGGCCGCGCTCCGTCTGCTCGACAAGGGGAAGGGGATCCTCACGCTCGAGGAGCTCGGGATGGATGCGCCGGCGCGCCGCCGGTACAGCAGCCTCGCGGGCCAGCCGTACGGCATCATCCTGGTGAGTGGTCCGACCGGCAGCGGCAAGACGACCACGCTCGTCAGCACGCTGTCCCAGCTCAACTCCGCGGACAAGAACATCATGACCGTCGAAGATCCGGTCGAGTATCAGCTGCCCGGCGTGAGCCACATCCAGGTCAACCCGAAGGCGGGCCTCACGTTCGCCACCGGCCTGCGCTCGATCGTGCGGCAGGATCCCGACATCATCATGATCGGCGAGGTCCGCGACGTAGAGACCGCGGAGATCGCGATCCATGCCTCGCTCACCGGGCACCTGGTCCTCACCACGATGCACACCAACGACGCCCCGAGCGCGCTGACGCGTCTGCAAGACATGGGCATCGAACCGTACC
>JACPRI010000425.1 GCA_016190065.1 Verrucomicrobiota bacterium | reverse complement strand
GACAGGAGCGGCTCCGTCCCGGGGAACTTCTCGAAGGCAAATCGAGGCAGCTTGACCACGACATAATCGATCGTGGGCTCAAAGCAGGCGGGCGTTTCTCGCGTGATGTCGGTGGGGATCTCGTCGAGGGTGTATCCGATCGCCAGCTTTGCGGCGATCTTGGCGATGGGAAAGCCGGTTGCCTTGGAGGCGAGGGCCGACGAGCGGGATACCCTCGGGTTCATCTCGATGACTACTTGCCTGCCGGTCTTGGGATCGACGGCGAACTGGATATTCGATCCCCCGGTGGCGACGCCGATCTCGCGAATGACCGCGATAGCAGCATCGCGCATGCCCTGGTATTCCTTGTCGGTAAGCGTCATTGCCGGCGCTACCGTTATCGAATCGCCGGTGTGAATGCCCATCGGATCGAAATTCTCGATCGAGCAAATCACGACGCAGTTGTCGGCCTTGTCCCGCATGACCTCCATTTCGTATTCCTTCCAGCCGAGCAGCGATTCCTCGATCAACACTTCAGAGACCGGCGAGAGGTCCAGGCCGCGTTTGGTGATTTCCTCGAACTCGTCCCGGTTGTAAGCAATGCCGCCGCCGGTCCCGCCCAGGGTGAACGCCGGGCGGATAATGAGCGGAAGCCGGCCAATCTTCTCCGCCACCATCCGCGCTTCCTCCAGCGTGTGGGCCGTGCCGCTGATCGGCACATCCAAGCCGATGGAAATCATGAGGTCTTTGAAGATTTGCCGGTCCTCCCCCCGCTCGATGGCCTGGGCGTTCGCTCCGATCATTTCGACGCCGTATTTGTCGAGGGTGCCCTTGCGAAAGAGGGCCATCGCGGTGTTGAGCGCGGTCTGGCCGCCGAGCGTAGGCAAAAGAACCAGCTTGCCGGGCTCACCCAGTCGCTTCAATGCCTCGACCTCACGGGCAATGATTTTCTCCACGCACTCCGGCGTGATCGGCTCGATGTAGGTCCGGTCCGCGAATTCCGGGTCCGTCATGATCGTCGCGGGATTGGAGTTCACGAGAATGACGCGAAAGCTTTCCTCCTTGAGCGCTTTGCAGGCCTGCGTGCCGGAATAATCGAATTCGCACGCTTGCCCGATGATGATCGGACCTGCGCCAATGATGAGAACGGAATGAATATCCGCGCGCTTCGGCATAAAAATCCGGGAGACTTAAATGGATTTTGCTGGGGTTGTCATTGATTTTTGTTCTGAATCGCACGGGGCAAAAACATCCCCGCAAAAAACGCTGGTGAGCGCACTCCAGTCGTGTTACTCATCAATGGCGAACGACATGACCCTTAGCTTCTGCGTCTGGAAGACCATCCGAACCATGCTCTTCCTCGCCCTCCTCCTTCCTTGCGGCGCGCCGATCGCTGCCACCGAGTCCGGCAAACAGTACGTCGTCAGGAAAAATGACACCTTGACCGTAATCGCCCGCCGACATGATCTGAGCGTGGCGGCGCTCTTGAAGCACAATCATCTCGATCAACCGAACCGGATTTATCCAGGGATGGTGATTCGGATTCCTGGCTCGAACGAGAAGAACGCGGCAGGTCCGGTCGATACCGCGTTGCGGAAGAAACTCGATTCAGTTTCCGTCATGCCGAAAAAATGGAAATATATTGTTGTTCACCACAGCGCGACCGAATCCGGATCCGCCGTCGGCATGGACCGCTATCACCGGGAAGAGCGCCACATGGAGAATGGACTGGCCTATCATTTCGTCATCGGCAACGGCCACGGGATGGGGGATGGAGAAATCTCGATCGGCAAACGTTGGCGAGAGCAATTGGATGGCGGCCATCTCGCCAGCGAGTCGCTCAATGCCAAGAGTATCGGCATTTGCCTCGTGGGAAACTTCGATCAGGAGCGCCCGACGCAAAAACAGATGGCGGGCCTCGAAGCGCTAGTGAATTACCTGCTCCGCCGATGCCGACTCGCGCCCTCCGCAATCAAGACTCATCAGCAAATCAATCCCATCCATACCCGCTGTCCGGGACGAAACTTTCCGTCCAAGGCTCTCGCGAAGAATCTAAGGTAAATCGCTTGCGGAACGGAGCAGGGAAATCGTATAAAGCGCAAAGAAAAAGCGGGCACCTTACGATGCCCGCCCAACCCAAACAACCAAACGTACCTCCTTTCCGCCACGAGGTGGCGGAAGTTTTCCGGCAGGTGGCTGTGGAGCCAACTAACTCCGAAAATCGCAGTTGATGCGTTTTTTAAGACGTTGGCTGGCCAAAGAATGTTCAATCTTTTTGCGCTCAACCTCAAACTCCGATTCTTCAGGGATTTCCAGTCCGTCCGGCTGGTTTTGAGGTTTTGACGTTTTGAGGTTTGATTCTGCACCGAACTGAGCGAACCTGAATCCGGCGGATCTCGTCCTATGCGCATCATCAATTTGAACGGCTCGAGCGACATTGGCGCAAGCGCCTGGTTTGTCGAAATCGAAGACCATCGGCTGCTCCTGGATGCCGGCATTCACCCCAAACGGGAAGGCCGTGATGCGTTGCCCCTTTTCGAATCGATCAAAGAGGAGTCGCTGGACGCGATCGCCATAAGCCATTGCCATCATGACCACGTCGGGTCGCTGCCCGTGGCTTTGAGGTATTTCCCCAAAGCTCATGTGCTGATGAGCGAGTTGAGCTATTTCCTGGTGGAGCGAGTGCTGCACAATTCGGTGAATGTCATGATCCGCCAGCGCGAGGAGTTGGGCATCAAGGAATATCCCCTCTACAGTCACACAGAGGTGGATGATCTCGCCTATCTGTTCCAGGGCTACAAATACAATCGCGAGATCTCTTGGGCATCGTTCCAGAAGATGCGCGCCGGGTTTCCTTCGCCGAGCCTCGAATTCTTTGATGCCGGCCACTCGCTTGGCTCGGCCGGGATTATGGTCCGCGGGCAACGGGAGACGATTTTTTACACGGGGGACGTCTGCTTCCAAGATCAAACCATTTTGAAGGGGGCCCGCTTCGAGGATGTGGAAGCAGATGTGCTGATCATGGAGACAACGCGCGGGAATCGGCCCACGCCACCCGGTTTCACCCGCGAAGACGAAATCGAGCGACTAGCCCAGGCCATCGAACGCGTGCTTCAACGCAAGGGATGCATTCTGATCCCGGTTTTCGCGCTGGGCCGCACCCAGGAGATTCTCGCATTGCTTGCTCTCCTCATGCACAGCGGAAGGATTCGCAAACAGCCGGTCTATATCGGCGGGCTCGGACGCGTCTTCACGGAGATTTACGACCTGGAATCGCGTCGTACGCACCGGCAACACACGAACTTGATTCTGACCGAAGCGTTAAATCTGGTCGTGCTGGAGAGAGACCAGCTCGAAAAAATGAAGCTGACCGGCGGCCGCCTGTTCGTGCTCACCGCCGGGATGATGAGCGAGAAAACGGCCGCCCACGACCTTGCCTTGCGCATGATCGGAGACGAACGGCAGGCGGTCTTCTTCGTGGGTTACGCGGACCCTGATACACCGGGTGGACGACTCAAAGCAGCTCAAGCTGGCCAGACGTTTCTCTTCAGCGCCGGCGGTGGCGAGGTGACGCGGCGTTGTGAAGTCGAGGATTTCGATCTCACGGCGCACGCCAATCGCGAAGAGCTGGTGGATTTTGTGGGGAAGGTTGCGCCGCGCGCCGTGCTCCTGGGCCATGGCGAACCGGACTCACGCCAATGGATCGAAGACCAAATCCGATCACGCTATCCAAAGATTAAGGTCATCCAGCCGGAACCCGGAAAGAGCGTTGAGGTCTGACCTGCCTCTGTTCAACTCTGGTCGCATCCGTTCAGAGCGAAGAGCAACGCGCAGCCGCAATGAAGTTGCTTGCGCCCGCAACGTGCTGTCTTCTCCTTCTCCGCTCCCGAGTGGACCTGAATAGATGGCTCAGGGAAACGCGGCCTTGGATTGGCCATCAGCGGCATTGGGCACCTGATTCAAAGTATAGACCGCGACCGGATGGACAAGATGTTCACCACTCGCGTTCTTAACGCCTTTGGCCGAAATCGAATAGATTCGCCCTGGAATCAGAGGATCGGTCGTCAAGTCCACCGTCTTTTCTTCATTGATCAGTTCAACGCGCTTGATCCGAACCGCCGTTCGGTCCAGCTCCGGCGAACCGTAGGCGCCCGTGAATTCATACCGGTAATGTTCGATCGAATAAGACGCCGGATCCAACGCCGATGCGTGCGAAGCCGGTTGCGTAAGCCGCAGCCGGAATCCGGACGGCCGGACGTGAATGGATTGAATCTCAAACGGGAGCGAGCCCGTGAATTCAATTCGGAACAACGCCCCGCGATCCGGCTGCGCCATCCAAGCCGGCTGAGTGATCGAACCGACGTAAAGCCGGCCTTTCGGATCAAAGGCCAGCACGAGCGGGCCGAGCAAGCCGCGTCCCCAAAACTCAAAACACGCGCCTTGATACACTCCGTTGATCTTTTCCACGTTCGCCCGAATGATCGCGCCGCCATGCATCAGCTCGGCCATGAAGAACTGATCGCCAAAAGGACCGAACTTGCCGCCACTCGGACTGTAAGCGATGCCGTTGATCGATTTGGCCCAGGCGTAGGGAACCCAGATCGCGGTTTCCGCTGGCGTGGACTTCGTGACCTCCAGACGCGCCGAATTCGGATAGCCGTAGAATCGGTTCTCCACGACGAGACCGAGCTTGTTCGCCGGCACCCACTCGCCCGGATGGTCGCTGACGAAAACTTCCCCGCCCGGTCCGGTCGTCCAGCCGACGGCGTT
>JACPRI010000424.1 GCA_016190065.1 Verrucomicrobiota bacterium | reverse complement strand
TGTTGTATTTGAAGTCGTCCGAGGCGTCCGACTGGGCCAAAGCGGGTGCGCAAAGCCACGTCGCGACGCCCCAACTCAACAGGGTCAACAAGGCAGGTTTCATGGGTCAATTCTCAAAGACAACGCCCTTGCGGGCGCTGCAGGTCAATCAAACCGTTAGTCCGAACCCCGCTGGCGTCAATCGTAATTTTACAGAAGACAACAAAGATAAGGAATCGCGCGTCAGTGAAAAACGCGTTGGCCAGGAAAGTCTCTTTCGGTTACAAGCGCACATGCTCGCGCCCAAGTCGCTGATTCTTTCAACTGCCTTCGCCCTGTCGCTTATCGCCGGCCGCGCCGCGGAGGACGAACCGAACCTCGCCAAAGATCCCGGCGTCTTGCCCGGTCACTCCGCGCACGGCGAAGCCTTCAACGAAGGCCCGCGCCAGAAGGCTTATTTGATGGGCGGCACCGGCCCTGTCCGATTTCCGGTGACCACGCAATCGGCCGAGGCACAGCTCTTCTTCAATCAAGGCGTCGGCCAATTGCACGGCTTTTGGTATTTCGAGGCTGAACGCTCCTTCCGCCAGGTTTTCGCGCTGGATACGAATTGCGTGATGGCGTATTGGGGCATGGCCCTGGCGAACATCAACAATCCCAAGCGCGCCAAGGAATTCATCAAGCTCGCCGACAAACGCAAATCCGAAGCCAGCCCGCGCGAGCGCCTGTGGATCGAAGCCTACGCCAAATACTGGAACGCCGACGCCGCGGACGGAAAGCGGAACGATTCGAGCGACAAGAACCGGCGCCGAGAGTTGGTCCGCGCTCTGGAGCGGATCGTCTTCGATTACCCGGACGATTTGGAAGCCAAAGCCTTCCTCGCCTTCCAAACCTGGGACAACGGCGGCAAAGGCTGGCCGATTCCCAGTCATCTCACGTTTGCCACGCTGATCAACGACATTGTCGCCGCCGAGCCGATGCATCCCGCGCATCATTTCATGATTCATCTCTGGGATAGCGAGGACGCCAAACGGGCGTTGGAGGCCGCGGCTCGTTGCGGACAAGGCTCGCCCAGCATCGCGCACATGTGGCACATGCCGGGCCACACCTACAGCAAGGTTCATCGCTACGCCGACGCCGCCTGGCAACAGGAAGCTTCGGCCCGAGTGGATCACGCTTACATGATGAAGAACGGCGTGCTGCCGGATCAAATCCACAACTACGCCCACAACAATCAGTGGCTGGTCGAGGATTTGGAATACGTGGGCCGCGTTCACGAGGCCATCGATCTCGCGAAAAACATGATCGAACTGCCGCGCCACCCGAAATACAACATGCTGACCCGGACCAACAGCAGCGGCGGTTACGAGCGCCGCACGGGCAGCGCCAGCCTGGGTCGCGACCGGCTATTCGAGACGTTGACCCGTTTCGAGCTTTGGGACGAATTGATTGCGCTGAGTGACACGCCTTATTTGGAGCCGACCGACTTTCGTCCAGAACAAGTCAAGCGGCTGCGCGCGCTGGGCGTCGCGTACTTCAGCAAAGGCAATGCGGAGATGGGCCGCGCGCAACTCGGCGCTTTGGAATCGCTGCTGAAAGAGCAACGCGAAGAGCGGCAAGCCGACGCCGAAAAAGCTGAGGCCAAGGCCAAGAAAGAAAAGAAGTCCGACGAGGAAATCAACAAGGCGATGGCGGATGCCTTAAAGGCGCACGCTGATAAAGTCCGCGCGATTGAAAGCGCGATCGCCGAACTGAAAGGTTTTGAGCATTTCGCAAATCAGAAGTACACGGACGCGTGGGAGCAATGGGGGGATCTAAGAGACATTCCCAAGGACAGGCTGGCTCGCCTTCGACTCGACGCCGGTGACAAAGACAAGGCTGGAGAACTGGCGTTGGAAGCCATGAAGAACGGCACAAACCAGGTTCATCTGCTCGCGAACCACGTCGATATTTTGTGGCACTCAGGCAAAGAGGAGAAAGCACGGCTGGAATTCGAGCGCCTGCGTTCGCTCGCCTGTGACGCCGATTTGAACGTGCCGGTCTTCCAGCGGATGAAGCCGATCGCGGCGAAACTCGGCTGGCCCGATGACTGGCGCTGGCCGGCCGCCCAACGAAGCGACGTCGGACAGAGGCCGAAGCTGGAAAGCCTGGGCCCGTTCCGATGGCAACCTTCTCTCGCGCCGGATTGGACACTCACGGCCCATGACGACCACCGCAGTTCGCTTCGCGATTACCGGGGCAAACCGGTGATTGTGATTTTCTATCTGGGATACGGCTGCCTGCACTGCATCGAGCAATTGAACGCTTTCGCGCCCGTGGCGCGGCAATTCACGGCCGCCGGGATATCTCTCGCCGCCATCGGCACAGATTCGGTCGAAGGACTTAAGAAGACGCTGGAGAAAAGCAAAGCCGAGTCCGGATTTCCGTTCCCGCTGTTCTCGGATGAGTCTTTGGCGGTCTTCAAAGCGTATCGCGCCTACGACGATTTTGAGAAAATGCCGCTGCACGGGACATTCTTGATCGACGGCGAAGGTTTGGTCCGGTGGCAAGACATCAGCTTCGAGCCGTTCAAGGACACGGCGTTCTTGCTCCAAGAATCGAAGCGTTTGCTGAAGATCGCTGCCCGACCGCTTGTGGCTGCGACGAACCCTTAAGGCGGAGGTTTAACCACTAATTGACACTAATGAAGACTAATTCCGAAGAGGCTTGACCGCAGATTTTCATGATTGTCCGGTGGTGAAACGCGGCACGGATTCCAAGAGATTAGTGTGTATTAGTGTGCATTAGTGGTTAGCGAAAAAACTTCAATCACAGCCGCACTGGCTTGGCTGCGTGGCATATCTGGGCGCGATGAAATACAGACGCTTTGGACGGACGGAGCTTTCCATGCCGGTGCTTTCTTGCGGCGGCATGCGCTATCAGTTCAAGTGGCA
>JACPRI010000455.1 GCA_016190065.1 Verrucomicrobiota bacterium | reverse complement strand
GCAAACTGGAAAAGTACTACCAGAGTTTCTGCCTGCTCGATCAGGGCTTCGTGAAGCAGAATTCTGAGATCACCGTGAAGGAACATGTCGCCGCCGTCGCCAAACGGCTTGGGGACGACATTGTCATCCGCCGATTCATCCGCTTTCAGGTCGGAGAAGTTTTTCCCGCGTAAGCTGGCGGAGTTCACGGGCTGCACGGAGTGGACTGCCTTTGATTTGACGGAGTCGGGGACGGTTGCTAGAACCTCCCGCTAAATGTTGCTGGCCACCTACCGTGCAATCGCAGTCCTCGACCGGGTGGAGCGTTATTTCCCTCTCCGACGCGAGGCCCATTCCCATGAACCCACCCCTTCACCCCTCCCAGGAGGGGAACCCGTGACCGGCGCGACGAACAAAGCTCCCCACCTGGGAGGGGCTGGGGGTGGGTTCATATTCCGTGCGCAGCTCCATTTGGAACAGGAGGTTCTCCATGAGACCTAAGCACAAAGCCAGGTATCGCCGGATCTTGATAAAGCTCAGCGGAGAGGCGTTGGGTGGCGAAACAGGGGTTGGCATCTGTCCCGAATCCATTCACGACATGGCCAAGCAAATCCAGCAGGTGCGCGCCCTGGGTCTGGAACTCGTGATCGTGGTGGGAGGCGGAAACATTTTTCGCGGCGAGCAAGGCAGCGAGCGAGGCATCGACCGAACAACCGGAGATTACATGGGGATGCTCGCCACGGTAATCAACGCCCTGGCCCTCCAGGACGCGCTCGAAAAACTGGGCGTGGCCACTCGGGTCCAGAGTGCCATCAGCATGGCGCAAGTGGCCGAACCCTTTATTCGGCGCCGGGCAATCCGTCATCTGGAGAAGGGGCGCGTTGTCATCTTCGGAGGCGGCACGGGCAATCCCTACTTCTCCACCGACACGACGGCCGCCCTCCGCGCCAATGAAATCGGCGCAGAAATCATCCTCAAGGCCACGAAGGTGGACGGAATTTACGACAGCGACCCCAAAAAGAATCCAGCGGCGAAACGATACACGCGTGTGACCTACATGGAGGCCTTGCGCAAACGGCTCAAAGTGATGGATTCGACCGCATTTTCGCTCTGCATGGACAACAAAATGCCGATCATCGTCTTCGATCTTTTCAAGCCCGGTAATCTGAAGCGTGTGGTGCTGGGCGAGAATGTGGGCACGCTGGTCAGCAGCTAGAAACCCAAGAATTCGCGTAACTTCCAGGGGCACTTCAGGGTCATACCGGGTGACGATGATTTGACGAATCGGATGAAATCCCGCACTCTCGCTCTCCCATGCATTTGACCCGAATCCTTTCCTTGTTGGTCTTGGTCGGCGCCGGCGCAGTCCAGGCCCAGAACCCGGCCGCCAGACCGAGCAAAGAAATCACTTTGGCGGAGGCCCTCCAGATGGCGTTGGAGAACAATCTGGAGGTCAAGATTCAACGGTTCAATCCGCTCATCGCCGAGCACAACTTGCGCGGCTCCTATGCCATCTACGAACCGGGAATCGCGTTGCAGGGCGCGCACTCCTTCAGTTCTCAACCCGGAGGCGTGGATCAGTTCGGACGCGACATCGGGAACCGCGAACTGGAAGTGGACAACCTGCCGGGGGTCAACTTCGGGCTTGGCGCCATCTTGCCGACCGGCGCGCGCTACTCCATCAGCGAAAACCTCTCGCAGACCACGAGCACCATCGGCACGAACGTGAACGCGAACTTCAACGCGAATTGGTCGGTCCAAATAACCCAGCCGCTCCTGCAAAACTTCTGGATCGATCCGGGCCGCGCCACCATTTTGATCAATAAGAAAACGCTCCGGATTTCGGAAACGATGCTCAAGGGCCAGATCATGACCACGGTGCACAGCGTGGAGCAAGCCTACTACAACCTCATCTTCGCGCGCGAAAATGTGAAAGTGGTGGAAAAGGGACTCGAACTGGCGCAACGCACTCTCTTTGAAAACAAAAAGAAGGTCGAACTCGGCGCCCTCGCGCCGCTCGACGAAAAACAAGCGGAAGCCCAAGTCGCCACCAGCAAAGCCGATCTGATCGCCGCCCAGCAAAACCTCGCTTTCCAGGAAAACGTGCTGAAATCCTTGCTCACCGACAGATATGAGAGCTTTCACGAAGTGGAACTGATCCCGGCGGAAAAGCTCGTGCCCGTTCCGATGGCCTTCAACTTGCAGGAAAGCTGGCAGCGCGGCCTCGCCCAGAGACCGGATCTCCAGCAGGCCAAGCTGGACTTGGATCGGAGGGACATTTCCCTGAAGCTCCAAAAGAATCAGCTCCTCCCTTCGCTCGATGTGTTCGGACGATACGGCCTCACCGGCAATCGCCTGAATACTTCCTACGGCGATGTGTTGAGCGATCTCACGCGCGACCGCAATCCCAGTTACACGTTCGGAGGTTCGGTGACGATTCCCCTGGGAAACATTGGCGCCCGTAACCGGTACAAAGCCACGCGCGCCGAGAAAGAACAGGCCCTCCTGCAATTGAAAAAGCTCGAACAGGACATCATGGTTCAGATCGACGACGCCATCAAAGCCGTCCAATCCTCCTTCGAACGCGTGCAAGCCACGCGTGAAGCACGCGTATTTGCGGAAACGGCTTTGGACGCTGAACAGAAGAAACTGGAAAACGGCAAGAGCACGACGTTTCAAGTCCTGCAGCTTCAGAGGAATCTGACCGGCGCGGCCTTCGAAGAGATCCGAGCGCTCGCGGAGTACAACAACGCGATGGCTTTGCTCGCTTTCCGCGAAGGCACCACGCTCGACCGGCACCGGCTCCACTTGAATCTTCAGCGCTGATCCAGCTTTCGAGAAGTCAAACGCGCCGAGCCGCTCCTTCCCATGAACCGGGTAAGGACGGATTCCACCCCTTCCCTGACTTTACTCAGCGATCGAAAGAACAGTATCAGGGACGCGGTGGAACGCGTCCTTACCAGTTCATGGGCGGTGAGCAGGTCCGTAAGGAACAGGAACCTTCCTCGGGACGCGGTAGGGCAGGACTACACGATAGAAAGTCTCCTCAGACTGTTTCCTCCTGTTAAAACTGAACCTCGTAGCTTAAAAAAGAACGCGCATGTTCTCACCATTCTTCCGTTCTTTTTGCGTTACGGCGCTGGCCACAAGTCTCGCTGTTAATTCCATCGCCGCGACCCCGAACGAGCCGGAGCAGCCGGTGCCGCTCCGCGAAGCCGCACAGCGCATGACCGTGCCGGACGGATTTCGCGTCACACTGTTCGCGGGCGAACCGGACATCGTCCAGCCCATCGCCATGACCACCGACGAGCGGGGCCGGCTTTGGGTCGTCGAGTGCCTGTCTTATCCGAAATGGCAGACGAACCGTGTCGCCGGCCAGGATCGCGTGGTCATTCTCGAGGACAAGGATGGCGACGGCCATTTCGATGCGCGCCGGGTGTTCTGGGACAAAGGACGCAATCTTTCCGGGATTGCCCTCGGGTTCGGCGGCGTCTGGCTTTGCTCCGCGCCCGAATTGATTTTCATCCCGGACCGCAATCGCGACGACACCCCGGATGGCCCGCCGGAAGTCGTGCTGGATGGTTGGACGCTCGACGGGAAGCACAACATTGTGAATGCGCTGACCTGGGGCCCAGACGGCTGGCTCTACGGCTGCCACGGCATTCTCGCGGATTCGAAAGTGGGCCGGCCCGGCTCGCCGCAGGCCGACCGCGTGACCCTGAATTGCGGGGTGTGGCGATTTCACCCCACGCAGCACGTCGTGGAAGCCGTGGCGCACGGCACGACGAATCCCTGGGGTATCGCGTTCGATCAATACGGCCAGATGTTTATCGCCAATTGCGTGATCAAACATCTCTTCCATGTGATCCCTGGAGCGCGCTACGAACGGATGTACGGCCAGGACGCTAATCCCTACGCGTTCGAGTTGCTGCAGAGTTGCGCCGATCACATTCATTGGGCTGGCGGGTACTGGGACACGGAGGGCGTGGACCTCCCGCAAAACGATGCGTTCGGCGGCGGCCACGCGCATTGCGGCGCGATGGTTTATCTCGGGGACAATTGGCCGGATCGGTATCGCAACGGCTTTTTCACGCTGAACGTGCACGGCCACCGGATGAACCACGACGCGCTCGAACGGCGTGGCTCCGGTTACGTCGCCAAACATCAGCCCGACGTCCTTCGGGTCAATGATGCGTGGTTTCGCGGCGTCTCGCTGCTTTACGGCCCTGATGGCGGAGTGTTCATGTCAGACTGGTGCGACGACGGTGAATGTCATGACTACGACGTGATCCACCAGGAAAACGGGCGCATCTACAAAATCACTTACGGCACGCCGAAGGCAACCGCGCCTGATCTCGCTCGGCTCTCTGACGCTGACCTGGCAAAACTTCAACTCCACAAAAACGAATGGCACGCCGGCCAGGCCCGGCTCCTCCTGCAAGCGCGCGCCGCGTCCGGAAAGCTTGCGACAAACACGCGTTCCGCGCTGCTGCAGATCTTAAGGGAAGAAACCGACGCCGTCCGCCAACTCCGCGCGCTTTGGGCCCTGCACGTGATCCAAGAATTGGATGATGCGCTCGTGGATCGTCTGCTTGCGAATCCGCAGGAACACATCCGTGCCTGGACCGTTCAACTGGCGCTGGAAAAGCGGAACGCTTCTTCGCGGTTGCTGGCTAGGCTGGCTGCACTGGCTGAACACGAGCCTTCACCCGTGGCCCGGCTGGCGCTCGCGTCCAGCCTGCAACGGCTGCCCTTGCGCGAACGCTTGCCGATCGCCCAGGCGCTCGGCGCGCACGGTGAAGACGCCGAGGATTCCAACCTTCCGCTGATGATCTGGTACGGCATCGAACCCCTTGTTTCCATTGACGCCGACGTAGCGCTGACGCTGCTGGCCAAAGCCCGGATTCCTCTCCTTCGTCAATTCATCGCCCAACGGCTGGCTCTTCGACTTGCTCTGGATGCGCTGACCGGCGCGATCCAACGTTCGAGCGACGCGGGTTTTCAGCAAGATGTGGTTCGCGGAATGTTCCAGGCTCTGAATGGACGCCGAGCGGTCGCGATGCCAAGAGCCTGGAGGCCCGCCGCGGCGCAGTTGTACCGCCATCCTGATCCTGACGTTCAAGAAACGGCGCTTCGACTCGCGCTCGTCTTCGGTGACATCGACGCGGCCACGCAATTGCAGCGACGCGCCTCGGACACGCAACAGACCGCCATGACCCGGCAAAAAGCATTGCAAGCGCTGGTCCAGGCCAAGATTCCCGGTTTGGTTTCGCTCCTTCAGCCGTTGGTAGCCGATCCTTCGATGCGCACCGTGGCGATTCGAGGACTGGCTGCTTTCGATGATCCTGCAACGCCCGAGGTGATACTTCGCCAATACAGCGCGTTCAGCTTCGAGGAAAAGGCCGATGCCATCAGCACGCTCGCTTCCCGCGCCGGTTACGCAGTCGCCTTGCTGGAAGCGGCCAAACGAGGCGCGGTTCCAGTCCGGGACATTTCGCCGTTCACGGCGCGTCAACTCCAGGCCTTGAAGGACCCGCGCATCCGACCTCTGCTCGAAACTGTGCTGGGCGAGGTCCGCTCCGTCTCGAGGGATAAAGCAGCGCAAATCGCGCGCTACAAGCAGATGCTCACGTCTGCCGCGTTGAAAACCGCGAACCGATCGGACGGCCGGGCGCTTTTTGATCGGACATGCGCCGCGTGCCACACGTTGTTCGACTCGGGAGGAAAGCTCGCGCCCGAACTCACCGGTTCGCAACGCTCCAATCTGGATTATATCCTGGAGAACGTCGTGGACCCGAACGCGATCGTCAGCAGCCTGTATCGTGCGACCTATTTCGAGACCGCGGATGACCGCCTCATTTCCGGCATTGTCCTGCGCGAAAACGAAAGCACGGTGTCCATCCAGACGCAAACCGGAACCCTCACGCTTCCGAGAAACGAAATCACTTCACGCCATGAATCCGCGCTCTCGATGATGCCGGAGGGATTGCTCGATTCGCTCAGCCCGCAAGAAGTCATCGATCTGGTGGCTTATCTCCAGAGCCCGTCACAGGTGCCATTGCCAGGCAGGAAATAGCCACTGTTCAGGACTTCTCAACGGACGGAACCGATGATTTTTCACCGCCCGCCCGCCGCGTGGCCGCTTCCGCCGCCCGGCCGATTTCGATTTCGTCCCGCATCTTCACAAAGGACGCCTTCATTTCGTCGAGCGAGGGCGCGTTCTCCATCAAGTGGGCGTAGCCTTCGTCGTCCCGCTGGGGAATACCGCTGCACAACCGGGTCAGTCCGATGTCACAGTTCGGTTCATCCTTTGCTTCCAAAAAAGCGTTCCGGTAATCCTGCGCCGCATAGCCGTGCATGCGCAAGAGCAAGAACAGGTCGAGCCAGTCGCGCGTCTTGGACCGCCGAGAGGAAACGAGGCACTTCGCCTTGAACAGCTCGTCGAGGGTCGCAATCCGCGGGCCGGAGGTATCGCCAGAAGCCAGCACGTTGAGCAACGCCGGGGCCGGCACGAAGAAGGAGACTTTGACCCGGTCGTTGACCAGAAAGTCTTGCTGGTAGTCGTGTATTTCGATCCCGCCGAGCGAGAATTCATTCAGCGCTGCGGCGTCATCGTTTCGTTCAAAGTGGAGAGCCCCGTTGGCGCTTGCCGCCATCAGACCATCGAGTCTTTGTCGCGGCAGCCGGTCGCCAAAAAACGCGAAATCCAAATCTTCGCTGATGCGGTGGTTGATGCGCAGCGACAGGCCGGAGCCACCCACGAGCACGAAGCCGGCCAGAGCTTCCTGTTCTTTCAGGAATTGCCAGACGCGATCAGTTTCGGGAGCCAGCAAGGGCGAAGCCTTTCTCGATGTTCATCAGGATGCGTTCCACCGATGCTCTGGCGCGCAACGTTTCGGGCGTGGATTCTTCCGCGAGGATATTCCACTCCCTTTGCACCCGGTCCAAACCGAATGCCAGGGCGATGTCCAGCAACTGGCTGAACCGCGGCCGCACTAACGCCGCCCGGATGCGGACCGTGTCATCCGCATGGGGATTGGACCAGACCAGTCCCTGGTGCTTTTGCCAGACGGGATGGAGCGGTGCGGACATGACACCAGCATAAGCAGGGAAACGATGGCGCGCAATTCAGTGTTCTGACCATCGCTTCGCCGAGGGCACCCTTGTGCTGAAGGTTGACCAAGTTGACATCCACAACTCGTTGCGTAGCTTTGCCACGTGGACAACCCTAAGGAAATCCTCGCCATTCTGATTTTCGCCTTCACCTACGCCCTGATCAGCGGACGGCGGCTCAAGATTCTACCGCTGAACCGGCCTGCCGCCGCGCTTCTGGGCGCAGTTCTGATGGTGGCGGCGGGTGTCCTGACACCGGAGCAAGTGTATCGCGCAGTCGATTACGACACGCTCGTGCTGTTGCTCGGTATGATGCTGATCTCCGCGTACCTGTCTCTTGCCGGTTTTTTTGATTGGTCTGCCGACTGGATTCTTCGCAAAGCGAAAACGCCGCAAATGCTCTTGCTTTACTTGATTGTGACTTCAGGAACACTCTCCGCGCTCCTGGTCAACGATACGATCTGCTTGATGCTCACGCCGCTCGTCGTGGCCGTGATGATCCGGGGCCAATTGCCTTTGCCTCCGTTTCTCCTGGCTCTCTCGATGAGCGCCAATCTCGGGAGCGTCGCCACGCTGGTCGGGAATCCGCAAAACATGATCATCGGCCATCTTTCCCGGATTCCGTTTGTGCGTTTCTCGCTGGCGCTCGTCCCGGTGGCGGCCGTCGGCCTGGCCATTCAATACGCCGTGTTGCGAATCGGTTTTCGCAAAACCCTCGCCGCAGCCGCGATCCGGTCCGCTTCAGCAGAACCGCGGCCGCTGAATCGCTGGTTGCTCGGTCTCGCGCTGGCGGTGCTGGCTCTCGTGTTCGTCGGATTTGTCGCCGGCTTCAATCTGGCCTGGACCGCGCTGAGTGGGGGCGCGCTGATCATGGTGCTCGCGCGCCGGGACACGCACGAAGTGTTGAAGCTGGTGGACTGGCATCTGTTGGTCTTCTTTGCCGCGCTGTTTGTGGTCGTCGAGGCGCTCAACGGAACCGGATTGCCGGACCAAATTTACCAGCGCGTACGGGGAGTCTTCGGCGTGGGCACGGCGGCGCAGGCCTGGAATCTGGCCTGGTTCTCGGCGCTGGGCTCGAACGTTTTTTCCAACGTCCCGTTCGTCCTGGTTGCGGGAAAGTGGATCAACAATTTCGCGCAGCCGGAATTGATGTGGAAAGTGCTGGCGCTCGCGACGACTTATGCCGGGAATCTCACCATCCTCGGCTCAGTGGCAAACATCATCGTGGTCGAATCCGCTCGCGGCCACGCTGAAATCGGCTTCTGGGACTACGCCAAATTCGGCATCCCCGTCACGATTCTGACGACCGTAGGCGGGATGGCTCTGCTCCTGGCGCTTTCGTAGCAGGACTGCGGATGATCTGAGCCAAAGCTTGCGCTAGCCTCTCGTGCTGCGGGAGCGAGTTGTAGAGCTGCGCGGAGATTCGCAGCAATCGCTTCGGCGGCGCGGGCCAGGGAATGATCGGGACTTCGATGCCGTGTTCGAGACGAAGCCTGTCCTGGTCCAGATCGGAATAAAGTGGTGAGGGCGGCGGCTGTTCACCAGTCGCGTCCGGAATGGGGAAAGAGGCCAGCGAACCGACCAGTTCATCCGGACACGGTGGCTCGATGTTGAGCACTCGGCACAGGATTCTTCGGGCGGCCAGGGCGAGTTCGCGGTTCCGCTTCATCACGTCGGGCCATCCGCCCGGCAAAAGTGAGCCGACGAATCGCAGGGCCTCAGGGACGGACAAGAATGGCGAGGGATCCGATGTGCCGGTCCAACCGAACTCGATCAAGAAGCGCGAGCGATCCGTTCTCGAGGAATTTGCGCCGTGACTGATCGAGAGCGGACGGATCAGCTTCTGCAGGTCGCGGCGGACATGCAAAAAGCCCGCGCCTTTCGGAGCGCAGAGCCATTTGTGGCAGTTGCCCGCGTAGTAAGCTGCCCCGACCGATCGCAAGTTCACGGGGATCATTCCAGGCGCGTGCGCGCCATCGACCAGCGTTTCGATGGCGCGCTCGGCCAACTTCGCCACGATTTGTGCGATCGGATATACCAGTCCGGTCTGGCTGCTCACGTGGTCGAGCAACGCCAGCTTCGTCCGCGGCGTGGCGCACGCCAGGATGATTTCAACGATCTCCTCTGAACCTTGCACGGGAAACGGCACGTTGACCACGATCACGCGGGCGCCGGATCGTTCGGCGACAAAATTCAGCGCGTTGCGGCACGCGTTGTACTCGTGGTTCGTGACCAAAAGTTCGTCGCCCTTCTCGAACTGGAGAGAGCGCAACACTGCATTGACCCCCGCAGTCGCATTGGGAACGAAGACAAGATCGCCGGCTTCCGCGCCGAGAAATTCGGCCAACTCGCGCCGGGCTTGATCCAACAAGGCTTCCAGGTCGCGAACGAAGAACTGGATGGGCTGGCGCTCCAGGCGATTCTGAATCTCGCGCTGAAACTCGATTACGGCACGCGGGCAACTGCCGAACGATCCGTGATTCAGAAAGATCACGTTCGGGTCGAGCGGCCAGAGCGCCGGGTCGCAGGCCGGTTGGTCCAACGGGAATTCAGGTTCACGAAGAGTCATCTTGGAAAGCAGTTATTAAACACTTGTGGACACTAATCTTACGGATCAGGTTAGTTTAGTTCAGCGAGCGGGGGGGATTTCAGGATTCGATTGAATCGCTGCGGACCGTTCCCATTAGTGTCATTAGTGTCCATTTAGTGACTCACAAAATCCCGGCCATCTAAGCCGTAACGCTGCAGTTGGAATGGGGAGCACACCCGCCCTCGCGTGTCCTGACCGGCGCCCCGCCGGTCAGAATCGTCTAGAAACTCCGTCACTAAACGGTGGCTCGATCAGAGACAGTCGATGGGGTCGGCGAGGGCGCCGACCCCGGCACGCGGGCGCGGGCGCTCCCCATCCAACGTCCGGGTTTCGGGACTAAAAGCTGTACGAAGCCGAGACGTGCCCGCGCGATTTCCCGAGACCAGGCAGGGGATCGTCGATTTGCCAGCCGTAATCGAACCGAACGGAGAGAAAGCGCGAAACCTGATATCTCAGCCCCGCTCCGGCAGATTTCAGCAAGACGTGCGGATCTTCGTTGGCCAGCAGGACTCGATTGCTCGTCTGCCCATAATCAAAGAAGCCCAGCACTTGAAGTTGGTCTTTGGCGGTCTTGTCAAAAAACTTGCCGACCGAGAAGGCCGGGGCACGCAGTTCGTTAGAAATCAAGAAACCCTCCGCGCCCGCCGCCATTCTTTCCTCGTACCCACGAACCGTGAACGATCCGCCGAGACCGAGTTGCTCGCTTGGCACAAGGTTGCCGTCCGCAATCTGGTAGGCGCCGCTGACACGCCAGCTAAAACCGGCCATCAGCCGCGTGACACGCTCCAGATTGAATCGGGCGTAAGCATAGTCGGCCTCGGCCGAGGGATATGAGTTCCCGAATGCGGTGTCATCGTTCCGGCCCGTCAGATTGCCTGGGCTATAATAAACTTCAGCGCCGACGAGCGTGCTTCCCCAATCATCGGGCAAAAGCCCGGAATAGCCGAACATGCCCTGGGCGATTTCCGTCGTCTCGGCAAAAATGTTCACGAAATTGAATTCCAGGCTGTTGTCCAAGTGCCGGAAGTCGGCGCCCAACTGCAGTTCATGGCGGTAGGACCCTATGTTGGGCAGAGGCACGCCGTAGCGAAGATTGGCCTGGTACGTCGATCCCTGCTGCGTGACCGGGACATTGGGAATGTTGCCTTTCACGTCGGCGTAGCTCCCCGAAAGCGTGAGGGTGTGGCGCCAGGGCAAAAAGACCGAGTAGTTGAACACGTGCGCTTTGAGAAACTCGAATTCGGAATCCGTGATGAATCGGTAGGACAGCAAATGATCGTGGATCCCAAAGGCCTTGCCCCAATCCACGCCCGCAGACAATCGGCTTTCGCCGACGAGCCGGTTCCCGGTGTTATCGATGCTCAAAGATCCGCCCAGGGGGAATCGTTCCGAGGTTCGGATGACCAGGTCCGACTCCAACCGTCCTTCGCCCGGCTTGTACAGCGCGTCGATCGAACGGAATTTGTTTCGATTGAGCCAATTCAGATCGCTCGTCAGCTTGCGCTCGTCGATCGGTTCGCCTTCTTTCAGGCGCAGATTCTTCTGGAGGTACCCAGTCTTCGTCCACTTGTTGGTGCCCTCAAAGACTACTTTGCCGAGCTTGGATTCGATGACGACGAGTTGGAGAACGCCGCGCGCGACGGTCTGCGGGGGGAACACCGGATCAACGATAGGGAATCCTTTTCGCCGGTAATAAGTCTGAACGGCGGTCTGGATATCCTTGAGAAGATTCTGGTCGATCGGTTTGCCGAAAAACGGCTGCATTCGTCTGTCAAATTCCGGTTCCTTGAGAAGCTCGACCTCCTTCACGACCAGGCCCGACACAGCGAGGCCCGGATCGTCCTCCTTCAGTATCTGGTCCTGGGACTTCAGAAAGATCAATCCCTTCAACTCGCTGACGGATTTCTCGGCTTCGGCGGCAGCGGTGAATGGAGAGCCAAACGCGAGGAAGAGGAGGGCCAGACTGAGAACGAGTTCCAAACGTAGGGCAGGCCTCTCGCGCCTCTTGCCTGCCGTGCTACTCTTTCTATTGAACGAGCGATTTCCGCGAGAGATCAGGGACGCGGGGGAACGCGTCCTTACCCGGCTATTCAGAGGCAGGCTGGAAGCCTGCCCTACTTTGAACTTACTTCGGGAACATTCTCTGCGGACGGGATCAGGTTTGCGGGTCATAGCCGTGCTCAACGTGACTAAATCGGGATGTGGTGTTTCGTCTCGCCTGGAAAGGCTGTCGCAGCCTCCCAAAAGCGGCTCGTTATAGGAGAGACGCGGCGCTAATCCAAGACCTAATTGGCGCCGGATTTTTTCTTGAGGAACTCTGCGGCGCGGCGCTGGCCCTCGTTAATCTGTTCGGTGGTTAGCTTCTTCATGATGAGGTCGCGATTTCCCACCGCGTTTGTGTTCCCTTGGGCTGCGGCGAGATTGAACCATTTGTAGGCCTCCACCAGATCAGGCGAGGTCTCGCCCAATTGCTTCGTCAGAAGTATTCCTAGATTCTGTTGAGCGACGTCGAGTCCTTGTTCAGCGGCCTTGCGAAACCATTCCAGCGCCTGATTCGGATTCTTTTCCACGCCGATGCCCTGGTCGTACATGTAGCCGAGTTCGTTTTGGGAAATAGAATTGCCCTGTTCGGCCGCCTTCCGATACCACTTGAGCGCTTCGGCGGGATCCTTGGGAACGCCTCGGCCGTTCGCGTAAAGCACTCCCAGATTGTGTTGAGCGACTAGGTGGCCGTGATCGGCTGCTTTGCGGTACCACTTAACCGCCTCGGACAAATCTGCGGTCACACCCTGACCTTTTTCATAACTCCAGCCGAGCTCATTTTCCGCCATCGCGTCGCCCGCTTCAGCCGCAGAACGGAAATGCTTCAAAGCCTCGCCGGCATCCTTGGTGACTCCCCGACCACGGGCATGCATCAGCCCGATATAGTAATTGGCCTGGGCATCTCCATTTTCCGCCGCTTTCCGAAACCACTTCAAAGCTTCGGCATCATCCGCGGCCACGCCTTGGCCCACAAAGTAAAGCGAAGCCAAATTCTTCTGCGCCAACGGCTCGCCCTGCTCCGCCGCCTTGCGGAACCATTTGGCGGCTTCGGCGTCATCCTTCTTTACTCCAATACCGCCGACGAGCATGCGGCCCAGCTCATTCTGGGCTTGGGCTTCGCCTTGCTCGGCGGCTTTCCGAAACCATTTCGCGGCCTCACCGTTGTCCTGAGACACGCCTTGCCCATTCAGATACAAAACCCCGAGATTCTTTTGGGCTAGAACCTGGCCCAGGTCCGCGGCTTTCCGAAACCATCTGGCTCCCGCCGCCTCGTCCTTCGATACGCCCTGGCCTTTGATGTACATAAGCCCCAATTCGATCTGCGCGTCCGTCTGGCCTTGCTCAGCCGCCTTGCGGAACCAATTCGCGGCCTCGACATCGCTTTGCTGAACGCCCTGCCCCTGGTAATACAGACTGCCCAGGTTCTTCTGAGCGATCGCGTCGCCTTGCTCGGCCGCTTTGCGAAACCACTTGGCCGCCTCGGCGAAATGTTGCAGCACGCCTTGCCCTCGATAATACATCGTGGCCAAGGTGATTTGCGATTTGACATCGCCCTTTTCCGCCATCGCTTTGACCTGATCCACATCAAGCGTTTGCGCCGAAACGGACCAAGTCAAAAAGGCAACGAGCGAGAAGGCCCATGACAGTGCGAGGCGCGACCGAGCAGCTTGAAAAGTCGAACGTCGAGCGTCGAGCGTCGAGAGCGTCGCTCTTTCCATGAGCCTGGTAGGGACGGATTCCACTCCGTCCCTGACTTT
>JACPRI010000422.1 GCA_016190065.1 Verrucomicrobiota bacterium | reverse complement strand
GTCTGCGTTCAAAGCAACACAGAATTCGCGCTCGCCGCTTGCAGTATTGCGGCGCGCTTGAGTGAAGACCCTCCCGCCACTGATCGAGAGCGAGCTTAAGGCCGGACCCAGAGGAACTTTCCAGATTTGCCGGGGCGCCTGATCGGACCAATTGATTCGGATCAGCTCAGTCGAAGTGCCGTCGTGGTTCGGCCCACGATATTGAGTCCAGTCCGCGGCTTCCAGACCGAGCGCGCTCAGCAACACACCGATCAGAAGCCGCAAGAAGCGCGGAGGACCGCCAAGGAAAAATCGAAGGTTCATCACGGTTTGTCGCACGGATAAGAGCGTTCGGGATCGAGGCCGGTTCCCTGGAGGTTGGGCTTTCATAAGCGCCTGAGTCGAATGGGTTCGCTTCCGGTAAAGTCCGCGAATCGAGGACTTAGCCCGGAGGGTCAATGCCGGAATCTAGCAGAAATGCCGCACGCTTGCAAAGCCTTGGACGGTCAAGACGGTCAAGGCGGGTCAAGGCGCTTCGCGGCTGGGCAGTTCGGCCTTGCTTGCTTTTTTATGTCCTAAAACTAAAGGCTGGTGCTGTTACACTACGAAGGCCGTTATCGTGTCGATGACGGCTCCGGAAACTGAAATCAAAACGTTCAATATTCGACTATGAAGAAATCCAGTATCTTACTTGCCGGCTTCCTGGTTCTGGCCTTGTCCGCAACGGCTCTGGCTCAGGAAGGCCAGAAAGCCAAAAGAGACAAAGCAGCCAAAAGCGAACGAACTGAGAAGTCCGTCCCTGCGCAGCTCGTCTTGAAGCGCTTCGACAAAGACGCGAACGGAAAGATCAGCGGGGATGAAGCCACCGCCCTCCGCCAGGCCTTCGCAGGAAAGCGGCACGACGCGCTGAAGGCCCTCGATAAGAACAGCGACGGCAAACTCGACGACGCGGAGATCGCGGCCATCACGGCCAAGAAACAGCCGGCCAAAAGGGCGGAGCGGCCGGGTAAGAGGGTTGAGAAACAGGGCAAGAAGCGGAAAGAAAAGTAGGGCGCCAGCCTCTCACGTCCACGAGATGCCTCTTCTTCCTCCCCACGAACCTGGAGACGGACCCCTCACCCCATCCCTCTCCCCGCGGAGGGGAGAGGGTGTCCGCAGGACGGGTGAGGGGTGGTTCAAGGGTTCAATGCGCGAAGCTTCTTCGGCGAATTCTCTCCCCGCGAGGAACGAGTGGGGAGAGGATTGAGGAGAGGGGAAGCCCAACAAAGACTGGAGTTGCCAGCCAAGTTTCCCGCGCAGCAGATGCACGGTTTTTCTCATTCTGGCATGAACGCCGATTCGAACAGTCCAGCCGAACGCCAAAAGCAACTGGTTCGTCTGCTCACCCAAAACCAGCGGCGCATTTTTTCGTACCTGTACACACTGGTCCCGGACCGCCATGCGGCCGAGGACTTGTTGCAAGAAACCTGCATGGTGATCTGCGAGAAATTCGACGAATTTCAGCCCGGGACGGATTTCGTGGCGTGGGCTTGTCAGATTGCCTATTGGGAAGTTCGCGCCGCCCGCCAAAAATTCGCGCGCGCGAAGGTCGTCTTCGACGACGCCGTCCTGGAGGCCGTGGCAAAAACCGCGGTGGAAATGACCCCGGAATTGAGCGAGCGCCATGAAGCGCTCGCGAAGTGCCTGGAGAAACTCCACCCGCGCGACCGCGAACTCATCATCACGCGCTATGAACCCGGCGGAGGGGTCGAAGCCGCCGCGCAACGCACCGGCCGGACGATCGTCGCGGCCTACAAGGCCTTGGCCCGCATCCGCAAGTTGCTCCAGGACTGCGTCAGCCTTCAGCTCAAGACGGAAACTGCACCGTGAACCGTTTGCCCTTAGCGCGACTTACGCCACTCCATGAACCTCAGCGACAAGATCCGGGTTGAACTGAATGAGCTTTGCAGCGGCCTCGTGGATGGCACGCTGACGGAGCCGCAGCGCCGGCGCTTAGAGCAGCTCCTGGCGGCCAGTCCCGAAGCGCGCCGGGTGTATGTCCGCGCCTTGTCGCTATCCGCCAGTCTCTTTGACTACGCCAGCGAAATGCAGACGGAAGCGCCGGAGCGGTCGCAACGGCCAAACTATCTCGTTGCCGTGCGCCCGTGGCGGTGGGCCATCGGAGCGTTGGGAGCGGCGGCCGCGATTGCGCTGGCCTTCTGGCTGGGCGGCCTGGCGAAGTCTGGCAGCGGCGGCGAAATCCAGCCTCAAGAAATCGTCGCGCATCTCTCCGGAGCCAAGAACTGTCAGTGGACCGGCGCAGCGTTTCCGCCGGGAGCGCAGTTGCAGAGTGGGCAGCGAATCGAGCTGGCCGCAGGATTCGCCGAGATTTCATTCGACTCCGGCGCGCTGCTCGTTCTGGAAGGTCCCGCATCCCTGGTCGTGAATTCCGCGTGGGAGGCGGTGCTGCGCCGCGGCGTCCTCAAAGCGAGCGTGCCCCAAGAAGCCATCGGATTCCGAGTCAGCAATGCCGAGGTGGACGTCGTGGACCTTGGCACTGAATTCAGCATGGTGGCTGAAGAAAACGGCGCCACGGAGGTATTTGTGCTGCGCGGCGCCGTCGAAGCACACCCGCGCTCGGCGGTCAACAGTCCCGCACGGTCGAGTCTTGTCCTGCGCGAGAAACAAGCGCGCCGATTCGAGCGCAATCAGGTTGCCGAAGTCCGCAATCGCGAGCAGAAGCTCCAGCGCTTCGTGCGCAAAATTTCGCTCGACCGCGTCGTCCAACCCTCCGCCTTCGTCCATTGGCCGTTCAACGAAGCCTCCGGCGACCGCGCCGCGGCCGATTCCGCCGGCACAATCGCCGACAACAACCGATTCGACGCCCGGCTCGCCAGCTCGTCTTCGTCCGAACTCACATCGGCACACGTGGACGGCCGCTGGGACCGCGCGCTGAATTGTGACGGGCAGCTCGCTGCGACGGCCCTTGTGCCTCCGTTCGCCCAGCGGACGCCGCGCACGGTCGCTTTTTGGATCAAGGTGCCGCCCGACGCCAGCGTTGCCGAGTCTGAACCGATCCTGGCGTGGGCGCCGGCGTCGGGCGGCGACCACCTCGAGTTCGCGTGGAATCGCGCGCCTAACCAGGGCGCATTCGGCGCATTGAGGACGAGCGCGGGCCCTGCCTTCATCATCGGCACCACGCCGCTGCGCGATGGCCAGTGGCACCACGTCGCCATCGTTTTTTCACACTCGGTCCGCGGGCCGCTGAAAATCCAGATCAAGCAATACGTGGATGGCCGCTTGGATCGCGTCTCCGCCAAACATTTCGCCAAACGCAAAGCCAAGGAGGTTGGCGCGGAGACCACGGTTGCCTCGAACGGGGAAGGGACGCTATCGATTGGCCGCAGATCGAACGAGCGGGGTAAGGCCGGATTTCGGGGCGCGATTGATGAACTTTTCATCGTGGGTCGCGCGCTTTCGCAAAGAGAGATTCGAATGCTGATGATGCAGAACCGGCTTCCAACTCCTGACACTTTTGCCGGCAACTGACGTTCGTGCGCATCAATGTTGAGCGGATTCGGCAGGGCCGGTCGTCGGTCCGTGTTCCCCCCCATTCCGACAAGCCCTTTGCGGACGGACGACAAGCGAAGGGAAACAACGTGAACGCCCGCTTGGTTTAGGGTTTACGGCTTCTTCGCCAGATCCAGCACCCAGGCTTTCAGAGGTCCAAAGTTTTTGGCATCCAACGAGCCATCGCTTGACTCGCCACGATACGGCTCGAATTTCGCCGACCGCCCGGCCTGTTCAATGTCCTTGTAGGCCGCGTTCGAGCACACAAGCTGGTTGGGTTGGGCCACCGACTGCAACCGCGACGCCAGATTGATCGGGTTCCCAAAAAGGAGCAGACCGGGATAAACACTGTCGCGCCGAATCACCATCACCGAGCCCTTGGACAAACCGAGGCGCAAGCCTTTCGGTTCGATGATCAGATCGATGTGCGATTGCCAGTCTTCCGCGACTTGCGTCGTCATGCTCACCAATTCCGCCGCCGTTTCGAGAATCGACGGCACGGTGTTGTCGCTCGCTGATCGCAATCCCCAAACGCACACGACGGAGTCACCGACAATCTGATAGAGCATCCCGGCATGCCTGTGGATGATCTTTCGCGCTTGCGTGTAAAACGAGGTCAGGAGCGACTCCATAACCTTGGTGCTCTCCGTCGCGCGCGTGAAGCTTGTGAAGCTGCAAAAGTCGGCGAACAGCACGGCGCAATCCTTGAACGACCCGCCAAAGAACCGAGCCGGATCGAAATCGGGCGAGCTGGCAAAGGTTCTGCCAAAATGGAACGCGTACCATTCGTCTGGAGAGTGCTTCATGAGACAACTCCTGGGAGTTGGTTGTGCGGCGACTGTAGCGAATAAGCTTCCGGCAAAGCAAGGTCGGGGCGCAGCCGCCTCGGGGGCGAGTGGGAGTTAGGTTCAGTCCGCAGGGGCCAGAGCTACGCGGAAACCAAGGGTGTAGTCGCGGTAACCAGGCTTGTTCCAGACCCGATAGGCCGAGCGGCAGCGGGAGGCCGCAATACCCCAGGAGCCGCCGCGAAAGACGCGGTTGGACCCTAAAACGGATCCCCTGGGATCGGTCACACTTCCGCCAGGCAGCGGACCACCATACCGATCCTCGCACCATTCCCAGACATTGCCGTGCATGTCGTAAAACCCCCAGCCATTGGTCTTTTTCTCTCCGACCGGATGGATTTGACTTCCGCTGTTCCCGGAATACCAGGCGTAGTCATCCAACGGGCCGTCGCCATTTCCAAAATGAAACCGGGTTGAAGTCCCGGCCCGGCAGGCAAATTCCCATTCCGCTTCAGTTGGCAAACGATATTGGAAACTGTGCGGCAATCGATTTCCCGCTTCCTCCACCGTGTTCAACTCGTGCAACCACTCCTGACAGTCGTCCCAACTGACTTGCTCCACAGGCAGCCGGTTTCCCCGAAAATAACTCGGTTCAGCATTGAGGCCACTCACGTCCTCAGCCACCGCCTTCCATTCCTCCTGGGTCACCGTGAATATGCCCAGCCAAAAACCGCGGCTGATGGTCACTTCCGTTTGCGGCCCTTCGTCGTTCGACCGGCCTGCTTCCCCGGCTGGGCTCCCCATTTGAAAACGGCCTGGGGCCACCCAGTTCAGTTTTACTCCGCAGGAGGGAATGATAAACGCCTGCCCATGAATAGGCGGGTTGCCGGAACCTTCTGCCCGCGATGGTTTGTGATGCTTCCGCTTTTCGGGCGCAGATCGCCGTCCGGCCCCAAAAACTTTGCAAATGCGCTCGTAGGCGAGGTTGAGTTTTTTTGTTTCCTCCGTCGCCTTTCGCAACAAGCCAGGACTGGCTTGATGCCGATCCGGGTGAAAGAACTTCAGCCGTTGGTGATACGAGCGCCTCGCTTCCTGCAGGCTGGCTCCGGGTTTCAGACCAAGCGCCCGGTAACTCTCTTCCAGATTCATGTTCTTACACTCGGTGTTCTCCTAGCTTTTCTGAAGAAAAGCCCGGATGCACTCGGCATTATTTGGGGCTACAGAAAATAACCCAATTCTCTCAGCGACACGTAGTCGCGCGGACGTTCCTCGGTGCGCCGTCCGAGAATGATGTGGTCGAGCACCTCGATCTTCAACAGGTGCCCGGCCCGAATCAAATCGCGGGTCACTTTGATGTCGGCGTCAGACGGGGCTGGATCGCCGCTCGGATGATTATGCGCGAGGACGAGCGCGGAAGCATTGGCCGCGATGGCCAGTTTGAACACTTCCCGCGGATGAACCAGAATCGTGTCGAGCGTGCCTTGGGAAATCTCCTCCAGACGGATGAGGCGCCGACGCGTGTTCAGGAGCAACACTTGAAAGTGTTCCACGTCATAAAGCCGGTTCGCTTCGCGCAGGAGATCCGCGACGCGTTGAGGGGTATCGAGCAACGGGGCTTCGCACTGGATTTCCTGCGCCATGCGTTGG
>JACPRI010000436.1 GCA_016190065.1 Verrucomicrobiota bacterium | reverse complement strand
GTAACAGGCCGCCCGCGAAGTGCGCCGGAACGACGTAATGCATGGCGATCACCGGCACGATGACCCAACTGCCGGATTCTTCCAGGAGCTTCACCAGGTGTTCGCGGTGTTCCATGAAATAGACGCCTTTGATCAGCAAGCCAATCCCCAAGTAAATGCGAATCAAATCCACGAAAACGTCGTCATAACCGCCGGGAGATTTTGCCCCCGCGCCGAGTGCGGCCGGGCCTTTGCGCAGTTGCAGGATCGACAAGGGATTCGCACCGGGGAGAAAGCTGCGGAGGAAAATCAAAAACACGAGAAACAAAACCAGCGCGGAAAACTCGACGGCTTCCCGGCCTTCGGTGTCGATCATGTGCGGCAAGTTCACGAAGAACACGGCTCCGATCAGGACCGGGAGTTGAACCAACGCCGCCAGCCAGGTGAGCACGCCCAGGGCGAGGAGGAGTCCGCCGACCATGTGTACGTAAGGAACCGCGCGGGCCATCGTGACCAGCCAACTGTTCGCGGCGGCATTCGTGAACTGCGCGAACAGTTCCGGGTGCATGAAAAAGTAAATGCCCTTGATGAAGAGTCCAACGCCGAGATAAACCCGGACGCAGTCGAAGAGAACGTTCCGATGCGTTTCGACCCACTGCTGGCATTGCTCGAACTTTGAGGTCATAGGTCCTTTCGTGTGTTTGGCGCGCGCCGGCGGCGGAAGTTCGGGCGAATCACAGCCACTCGTGGTCGCGCCCCAAGCAGGCGCCTTCCGGCATGTCAGTGTTCGGCTTTGCGTGACCATAAGGGGTTCTGACAGACAAGACAAGCTATCCTCTGAGTTTCAAGGACGCGCCGCATCCAAGAACGGTGGGGCAGACCTGCCGGTCTGCCTATCTCGCTTTCTGAGAAGCTTTCGGCGGAGCGGCAGCTCCGCCCTACCGGTGGCCCCGGAGTTCAGTATCCAACGCGGCCGGAGAATTTTTTGCGCGTCGCTTCGCGAAATTTCTTCAAGGATCGGCCGATGTTTTTCACGAACGCGTCGTTCGCGAGGCCCGCCGCCGCCCGCCCGGCCGAAATCAGCGTGTCGCACTCGTTGTTGTCCATGAAACGCAGCGCGTCGAGCAACCGCGCCTGATCTTCATCGGGGATAACAAGAAAACCGTGCACGTCGGCGTGAATGAGATTACCTGGTTCGACCCGCCGGCCAAAAACTTCGACGGGACAATTCCACCGCGCCGGGCACACCTTGGCATGGCCAACGCAAAGCCGGCGCGCCAAGGCTTTGAAGCCCGCGTTCGTCATCCACTCCACGTCGCGGATGGCGCCGTCAGTGATCGTGCCGACGCAGCCGAGCGCCTTGTGCAAATTCGCCATCACTTCGCCCCAGCCCGCGCCAAACGTGTTGGGTTTTTCCAGGTCTTGCACGACGACGATTTGGGGCGGCGGGACGGAGGCGACGTACCGGAAGTAATCGACGAAGGCGTTCGGATTCGCTTCGCGATGGCGGGGGTTGCTGGGTTCGATGACAAGCGTGATGGCGTAACCGACCATCGGCCCCATCTGCGGCATGAAATCGCGCGTCTCTTCCAGGTTGAAGCCATCGCGGGAGCTGTCGCGCCGGGTGATTTGTTCCCAGCCATTATAGACCGTGGGCGTGTTCCAGCGTTTCAGTTGCAGCAACTGGCCGTGGGTCAGAATTCTCTTCTTGGGGGATCGTTTGTTCATAGTTGGTTTGTTGCGAATTCACTCATCAGAAGGCTAACCGCTAATGGACGCGAAGAGACGCGAATTGGAAGCACTCTTCTGCGGCTGCGAGAGTTCCGGGTTCGATTCGTGTGCAGGGGCCTTCATTTGCAGTTGATCTGAGCTGTTACATCGAGAAAAGCCGTGGTGACTCTGATGACCAGCGGCAAAAAGTCAACGCCCGTGCTCTTTGCTACGGATCGCTACGGATCATCAGGGTTTATTGGATTTGTGATTGCGTCCGCGTTCGCCGCCGTTAGGCTGCCGCCCAATGGATCGCGGGGAACACATCGCCTCAGGGCCGAGCCCGCGCGGGACCGCTCGTCAGAACCAGCGCGAAAAAGCTCCACGCCCGCCACAACTCTCCACGACGCCCCTGGGCCGCAGACTCACTGAAATCATCACCCAGGCCGAATCCCCACGACAAGCGGAGGTTGTTTCCAAGTCTGCGTCGGAAACAAAAGAGACTCACTCCCGGATCGGCCCTGGCTTGAAGTCGCTCTTGCAGGGGAGCAAGGCACACGGAAACAGCGATCCGCTCCGCGCTCCGATTCCAATGGCCGGACCGAAGCCGATCAACGGTCCGCTGGTCGTCGGATCGCTGGTGGCGGCCGATTTGTTTCTGGTCGTGCAAGCCGCACTGTTAATTTCCGGGAAGCAAGCCGCGATGAGCTTGGCGGAATGGGCGTTCGTTTTTCTGAGTCTTGCGCTTGGGGCGTGGCTTGGTTCGCTGGCGGTTTTGGTCGGGAGCCGCAGCGAGGCGGAGCCAGGCGCAGAACGATAAACCTCCACGAACTGTTGCTATGGCCGTGACACCGCTCCTCGCCGTCGGAAAAGCAGAATGGCCGTGATGATCAAGAGCGCAGCCACGAGGTAGATCACTCCGCCGAACGCAATCGCGTCGCTCATGTTTTCGACCTCGGTAGATTTCTTTCCGTACTTGGACGCCATCCCCACGAAGAGCGGACCAAGCGCGCCGCCGCCCCAGCCCACCGTATTCATCAATCCGGCCGCGGTTCCGCGCGCGCGCGGCTCGATGGAATCGTAGAGCGACGCGAAGATGCCGGAGTCATAGAAACCTTTGCAAATGCCGAAAAGCGTCATGGCCACGAGGAGGGTGGCGGTGTTGTCGGTATGGCCCACGACGGAAACAAAATAAGCTCCCACGAGCAAGCCGGCCGCCTGGACCATCATGCGTCCGCCGGAGAATCTCCGCGTCAGCCGATCCGCCAGCCAGCCCGCGACCGGCACGCTCAACGCGCTGGCCAGGTGAATATAGATCGATCCGGACAATCCCGCGGTCGTAAGCCGGAACCCAAATTTTTCCACGAGAAAAGTCGGCGTCCAGGTCAGGAAAATCGTGGCCACGAAATTGGCGCCAACGAACGCGAGCATCAACAACGGAACGGTGGGCGAGCGAAAGATGGCCCGCGCCGTGTCCGCCAGGGAAAGTGTTTCCGCTTCCGCGCCGCGATCGTCACCAAGCTTTCCGGCCGACACAGCCGCCGTCTCCTTCCTCTCCCCGCGACGCAGGAGTGGGGAGAGGATCGAGGCGGGGGGAGATCCAGGAGCCGACCCGACGTTCCTCCTCTCCCCGGCCCTCTCCTCCATGCTGGAGGAGGGGGAGTGTTCGCGGTCTGAGCAATCCGGTCCTTCGCGTCCATGCGCAGCCAGAGTTCCCGAGGCCGCATCCGCCTCCCCTCGTCGGGGTTCTCTGAGGAAGCCATACAACACGAGCGCCAGCAGCATTCCCGCCCCGCCAAAGAAATAAAAGCCGAGCCGCCAGCCGTGATGTTCGGCAAACCACGCGCCAATCCAACTGCCGAGAATCGTCCCCACATAAACACTCGACTGATGAAAAGCCAGCGCCCGCGACCGCGTCCGAGGTCCGTGGTAATCGCTGGTCAGCGACATCGAAGCCGGAAAATAGAACGTTTCGCCAAAGCCTTCGAGGGCGCGCACGGTGACAAAATGCCAGAGCTTCGAGCACCAGCCGGTCGTGACCGTGACAAAACTCCAGAACAAACAGCCCCCCAGAATGAGATCCTTGCGCCGGAACCGATCGACGATCAGTCCGGCAAACAGAGCGCCCCCGGCATAGACCCACATGAAGGCTGATCCGATCCATCCGAGCTGTTCTTTGTCGAATCCGAATTCCTCTTTGAGTTTCGGGAAAACGGCGAAGATCGCCTGGCGATCCGCGTAATTGAAGAAGCAGACGAACCAGAGCATCACGACCACCCACCACTTGTAGGCGGCGTGTGCTTGGGATGGACCAGGTTGAGGAGCGGACATCTAATTCAAGAACACGTGCTTGGCTACCGACTTTTCCCGACAGAAGCAAGCTCCCTTCAAGATTGACGCGACCCGGCTCGCCCATAAGATGCCCCCGTTCTCAGCACGATTATGAGCGACCACAAGCTTACGACCGCCCCGGGCATCACTTCCGTCCTTCACGAAAAGCGCGTTTTCCCGCCGCCCAAAGCTTTTTCCCAGCAAGCGCACATCCAGTCGCTCGCGCAGTATCGCAAGCTCTACAACGAATCGGTCAAAGCGCCGGAAAAATTCTGGGGCAAGCGGGCGAAGGACGAGTTGGTCTGGTTCAAGCCCTGGAAAAAAGTGCTACAGTGGAAAGCGCCCTTCGCCAAGTGGTTCCTCGGCGGCAAGCTCAACGTAAGCGCCAATTGTCTGGATCGCCATCTCGACACGCCTACCGCCAACAAAGCCGCCTTGATCTGGGAAGGCGAACCTGCGACCGATGGGAAAGCGGGCGAGGAACGCGTCCTGACTTACAAACAATTGCACCGCGAAGTCTGCCGGTTCGCCAACGTGCTCAAGAAAAACGGCATCCAAAAGGGTGACCGCATCCTCATCTACCTGCCGATGGTGCCGGAAGCCGCCATCGCCATGCTCGCGTGCGCGCGGATCGGGGCGGTCCATTCCGTGGTTTTTGGCGGTTTCAGCGCGCAGTCCGTTGCGGACCGGATTCATGATTGCGGGGCCAAACTTGTCATTACGGCGGACGGCGGCTTTCGCCGAGGCGGCGTTGTCCCGCTCAAGAAAAACGTGGACGAGGCGCTGACGCTCAAGGATGCGCAAGGGAATTTGTTGGCAGCGTCGATTGAAAAAGTCATCGTCCTGCGCCGCGCAGCCAATGAGGTTCAGATGGTGGAAGGCCGCGATTTGTGGTGGCACGACGAGTCGAGGCTCGTGGGCGTCGATTGCCCCGCTGAAAAAATGGACAGCGAAGCGCCGCTGTTCATTCTTTACACCAGCGGTTCGACCGGCAAACCGAAGGGGATTTTTCACACCACGGCCGGTTACCTCCTTTACGTGAAGTTGACCAGCCGTTACGTGTTCGATTTGAAGGACACCGACGTGTATTGGTGCACGGCGGACGTGGGCTGGGTCACCGGGCACAGCTACGTCGTGTACGGCCCACTGGCCAATGGCGCAACCAGCCTGATGTACGAGGGCGCGCCCAATTGGCCGGAGCCGGACCGCTTCTGGCGCATCGTGGAAAAATATGGAGTGACGGTCCTTTACACAGCGCCGACCGCGATTCGCGCCTTTATGAAATGGGGCGTGGATTGGCCGATGAAACGCGATCTCCGCTCCTTGCGTTTGCTCGGCACGGTGGGCGAACCGATCAATCCCGAAGCGTGGATTTGGTATCACGAAGTCATCGGCGGCAAGCGTTGTCCCATCGTCGATACCTGGTGGCAAACGGAGACGGGGGGCATTTTGATCACGCCGTTGCCCGGAGCGACGCCGACCAAGCCCGGCTCCGCGACGCTCCCGTTCTTTGGAGTCGTTCCGGAAGTCGTCGATGACAAAGGCCAGCCTGTGCCGCGCAACACCGGCGGGAAGCTCGTGCTCCGCAAACCGTGGCCGGGCATGCTGCGCGGCGTCTGGGGGGACCCGCAGCGTTACAAGGAAATCTATTGGAGCGAAGTCAAAGGGAGTTACTTCACCGGCGATGGCTCGCGCCAGGACGAGGATGGCTATTTCTGGATCGTTGGGCGCATCGACGACGTGCTGAACGTCGCGGGCCACCGCATCGGCACGGCGGAGGTCGAAAGCGCGCTGGTCAGCAATTCCAAAGTCGCGGAAGCAGCGGTGGTGGGCCGCCCTGACGAATTGAAGGGGCAGGCTTTGGTCGCTTTTGTCACGTTGAAGTCGGGTGTAAACGCCGCGCCGGCGCTCCGAGACGAATTGCGCAGCCACGTGGCCAAGGAGATTGGGCCGGTGGCGAAGCCGGACGACATCCGTTTTGCCGAAGCCCTGCCCAAGACCCGCTCCGGAAAAATCATGCGCCGCCTGCTCAAGCAAATCGCCGCCGGCACCGAGATCAAAGGCGACACCACGACGCTGGAAGACCTCAGCGTGATCGCGAGGCTGAGTCAAAGCGAAGAATAGTCAGGCGAAAAAGACAGCGGTTGTCTCATCCGCTGCCGCAAGATAATCTTGGTAGGGTATGATTATTGAGGACATTCGTAAGCGGCTTCGCGGTGGATTCGTGCCCTTCACGCTTCGGACGTCCGATGGCGAGAAATTTCCGGTGCCGCATCGGGAATTCATTTTCATCACGGAGCGCCGTGTCGTCATCGCGGACAAGAAGGGTTATGTGAATGTTCTCGACCCGCTGCACATCGTTTCCATTGAAGAAGCCCGCCCGCTGCCGACGAGGTAAGCTTCAGGGCGAACCATCACGCGCGGCCCGGACCTGGGGCCTGAGGGGATCAAGGCGGCACACCATCCGGTCGAATGCTCACCGCATCACCCGGAGCTGACCCTGAGGATCAACCGAAACCTCGGTGGCGCCGGATGGCAGGATGGTTTCGGTAACCTTGCTCCCGGGCCAGCGAACCCACAGGTGGCTCGGTTCGGCAGGTTTTGCGAGGATGACGATGCTGGAGTTCTGCGACCAGTAGCCGGAGCCAGCCTGGATTTCGCGCATCGCCCCATAGCGCTCCCCAAATCGAAGCCGCACTTGAGCACCGATGCCGTTCAGGTTCCCTGGAGGGCCCACAAGCCGGACCCGCAAGCCCACACGCGCGCCCCGATTGCGAAAGAGCTTCAAGGGTGCGGCATGTTGAGCGACCACGAGATCCGTTCGACCATCGTTATCGAAGTCCGCCGCGGCGGCACCACGTTGTTCACCGTAAACGGATAGCCCACTTTCGGACGCAGGCACAGTCAGGAAGCCCCCGGTGCCGTCACCGCGCAGCCAGAGACCGCAGCCCGCGTCGAGACGCCCGGCTTCACGATCGAGCGCGAACGAATTCTGGCTGAGGAAAACATCTTCATGGCCGTCGCCATCAAAATCCGCGACGGCAATC
>JACPRI010000435.1 GCA_016190065.1 Verrucomicrobiota bacterium | reverse complement strand
TTGGGGCAATCGGCCGACCGGATTCCCCCTCACCCGCCTGCGTGGCCGAAGCCCTTGCGGCTCGGAGCTCGACAGAAACCACTTCGGCGTGGCGAAGGCCCGTCCGGCGGACACCCTCTCCCCCAGTGGGGGAGAGGGAAGAGGTGAGGGGGTTCGGTCCATGGAAACCTTCGTGTTCCTTACGGACCTGCTCACGGCCCATGAACCGATGGAAATCCCCCTCACCCGTCCTGCGGACACCCTCTCCCCCAGTGGGGGAGAGGGAAGGGTGAGGGGGATCGGTTCATGGGAAGCCTCCACGATTTCCGGTTCGCGCATCGGGACCATGAACCCACCCCTTCCCCTCCCAGGAGGGGAGCTAGGTTTCGTGCGTTGGCTGCAAGTTCCCCTCCTGGGAGGGGTGCAGGGGTGGGTTGGTTCAGGGAGAGATTCCCACCGAATCTTTGTCGCCCGCTGTCCCTTTCCGACCGGTTTTTTCGCACGTTTCAACAGAAGGGCGATTCGGGAACGAACTCGCCCTGAAACAAAACAGATCAATTATGAAAACAGACTCAATGCAACCCAAAGGAATCTTCATTCGTTTGTGCGGGGTTCGGATCGTGATCTTGGCCCTCGGCGCGCTTTTAGCCCTGGCCACCCACTCGAAAGCCGCGAGTAAGAATGGCGGCGGCACCACAACAACTCAACCGATCGGTGTCCAATTCTGGCTTGATGATTTCTGGCTGGATGAGGTCCACGGCTTGACCTTCCCAAATGTATTAATCGCAGATGGGGATACTTACGCGCAACCTTCTCTCGGGCTTCCTGCCACTGCAGTCACGCCGCCGTATAAGGACGGCCTCGACTATGTGAGCGCGAAGATCGGACGCGACGAACGCATTATCGTCAATTTGGTCAGCCAGTTCAAAAAGCCCGCTATACGCTTTTATCTCGTGAACCCCGGTTTTCCCGCGGTGAATCCCGTATCCTCGGCATGCGCGCCCTCGGGAGTGGTTTACACGGACGAGCGACCGGCGGTTGCGAATCAAATCCTTGGCGCCGGCTCAAGCCGGCAGGTCAGCACCGGCAATTCGATGCTCATTATTTACGGCCAGGATTTCGATGACATGCCGCCGGGCGTCGTGCGGCACGTCAATGCTCGCCAGAATTTCGCGGACGATAACGCGACCGTGTGGGCGGTCTATTTCGGTGCTCGGATTTTCCCCGGCGGTTTCCAATACGCGCCGTGTGGCAGTTGTATGTTGGTGCAACGATTGCCGAACACAGCCGACGGCAAATCCCGCTGGCGTTTCTCGACCGAAGCTCAAGTGATCACGAATGCCGCAGGAGAGACCGAGAATCTGCACGTGGGTTATCTTTACAAGGGCTTTTCATCTCCCCCAGTTTTCGCGGGCATCGTTAACCTGTCGTTGAGCGGAACGATCGAGTCGCTCAGCCTTGAGCCCGAGCCTTCCAGCGAAGGTTACACGGTTCCGGACGTCCCGGCGGAATGCCCGTTGTTGGTGCCAGGACCCTAAAATGCGCTTCGCCGATAGCACCGCCTCTCAAGAAGCCTGAGAGGCGGTGTTTTTGGTGGTTCGGCGTTCGTTCGGAAATTTGATAATACCCTTCACATGAACCCGGACCGGGAAGCGGAAATCTCTATTTTCAACGCTGCCATCGAATTGATATCCACCAAGGAGCGTGCTCGTTATCTCGACGAAGCGTGCAAGGACAATCCGGATCGGCGCCGGCGAATCGAGGCGCTCCTTCAGGCGTACGAAGCTTCGCCGGATTTGCTCGAGACCGACCTGACGGCCAGCGATGGGACGGACGCTCGCACTCATCGGTTAACCGAAGATATCGGCGCGACAATCGGTCGCTACAAGCTGCTGCAGAAAATCGGCGAAGGTGGGTTTGGCGTCGTGTACATGGCCGAACAAAGGGAGCCGGTCAAACGGCGTGTGGCTTTGAAGATCATCAAACTGGGGATGGACACCAAGCAGGTGGTCGCGCGATTTGAGGCCGAACGCCAGGCGCTGGCGCTGATGGATCACGCGAATATCGCGAAGGTGCTGGATGGCGGGGCCACCGAGACGGGTCGGCCTTACTTTGTGATGGAATTGGTGCGCGGAATTCCATTGACGCAATTCTGTGACGAAAACCATCTCACCACCGAGGAGCGACTCAAATTATTCGTCCAGGTGTGCCAGGCGCTGCACCACGCCCACCAGAAAGGCATCATCCACCGCGATATCAAACCCACGAATATTCTGGTCACGCGGCAAGACGATCGTCCCGTTCCCAAGGTCATCGATTTCGGCATCGCGAAAGCGACCCAACAGGAACTCACTGAAAAAACTCTGTTCACCCAATTCCGACAGTTGATCGGCACGCCAGCTTACATGAGCCCCGAACAGGCGCAGTGGGGCCACATGGACATCGACACGCGAAGCGACGTGTATTCGCTCGGCGTGCTGCTCTACGAGTTGCTCACTGGCCGGACGCCGTTGGATAGCCGCGACTTGATGAATGCAGGTTATGACGAAATCTGCCGGCGCATTCGCGAGCAGGAGCCTCCGCTTCCTTCGACTCGCGTCAGCACGTTGGCGGATGCCGAACGGGGCGTCATTGCCGAGCGGCGCCGGGCGGATCCGCGCCGGCTGGGAACGCTGCTGCGCGGCGATTTGGATTGGATCGTGATGAAGGCGCTCGAGAAGGACCGCACTCGGCGCTATGAATCGACCAATGATTTTGCCGAGGACCTGCAACGATTTCTGGCCAGTGAACCCGTCACCGCCGCGCCACCCAACACGCTCTACCGCTTCCGGCGCTTTACTCGGCGACACAAGGTGTCCATGGCCGTGGCGGGCATCATTGTTGCCCTTCTTATTTCGGCGACGGCCTTGAGCTCCTGGTTGGCCGTGCGCGCACTCGATGCGCGAACCACGGCCCAAAAGGAAGCGGACCGCGCCCGCCGCGCCGGCGAGGCCGAAGCCAAACAACGCGCTCTGGCCCAAACGAACGAAGCCGCCGCAAAAGAACTTCTCGTCGAAGCTCGCCACGAACAAGGCAAAGCACTCATGGCCTCCGCACAGCGGCTGAAGGAACAAAAGCATTTTTTCGAAGCCAATCTAACAGCCGCTCGGGCTCTGGGCTTTGCCGGCTACGGCCGACCCACCAACGATTTAATCTTCGAGACCAATTTCCCTAAGTTACTCAAGCTCGGCAGCTCCGAGGAAAGTGACGCCCGGCTCTTCATCGAGCGGGAACCCGATTACGCTCCCCTCTGGCGGTCCAGCGTGGGTCGGCACCATCCGAATCCGCTGGGCGACGACTATTTCCAAACCGGTCACACCGCCCTCTGGCAGATTGCCTTTGGGGACAACGGGACCCGCCTGCTCACCAAGTTGGTAACCAGCATTCGCGATTGGAGCACCGACGACGGCAGTTTACTCAACGAATTTGCCGATTCCGCCTCCGCGGCGATCTCGCCGAACGGCGATTTCATCGTCTCTAATGACGAACGCCAATTCACGCTGCGCGACCCGAAAACAGGACAGGTTCTTCGCCGGCTTGAAGGCGACACGGGTTCGATCCTGAGCATCGCCGCCGCCAAAAATGGAAGCGTGCTGGCCCTCGGGCTCACCAACGAAATCAGGTTGTACGACAAGACGACCGGTTCGTTGATCTCAACTGTCACCGGGCTGACCGAGCGGGCGGAGGTTTTGGCCTTGGATCCGTCCGGGCGATGGCTCGCCTTTGCCGGAACTAATGCTTGGATTCAACTTTGCGAGGCGGCCACAGGCCGCCCCATTCGCCGGCTGGAGGGCCATGACAAACGGATCAGGACCCTGGCTTTTGCTCCTTCGGGCGACCGGCTGGCATCCGGTGGCGACGATCATAAGATTCATCTCTGGTCCACTGACACCTGGAGTTCAGGATCCGTTCTCGAGGGGCACACTCACAGCGTGCACTCTCTCGTCTTTCATCCGAACCGGCCGCTCTTGATTTCCGGTGGTGCCGATCACACGCTGCGCGTCTGGAACGTTGGAACGTCGCGCTTGGTGCGCACTCTGAGTGGACATGACAATGTCATTCACGCCGTTGCCATTGATCCGCAAGGAACTTGGCTTGCGTCCGGTTGCCAAAACGGTGTGGTTCTGCTCTGGAATCTGGACACCTACCAGCCGCGGTTTCTCCCACAAACACACGCGGACGGTATCAGCAGCGTACGTGTCAGCCCGGACGGCTCGATGATCGCCTCAGGTTCGTACGATCGCACCGTGCGGCTATGGTCTTCACGCACCGGGGAATTGTTTGCGACGCTGCGGGGACATCACGCACCAATTCACAGCGTTGATTTCAGCCCGGATGGCTCTCGGTTGGCTTCACTGGATGCCGACGCTGTGGTCATGCTCTGGGACGTTGAGCGAGCCGAGCGCCTCCGCACGTTGGACCCCGGAAAGCCGACCAGCCGCGCTTCGTGGCCATGGATGCGCGGCCGCACGCTTGTTTTCCATCCCGATGGACGGCGCCTCGTTTCACGCCAAGGCGACCTGCCGATTATCTGGGATGTGACCACGGGAGAACGTTTGAAGGACCTTGAACCCTCGTCACAAACGATAGTGACTCTGGCCCTGGACCCTTCGGGATCGCTGCTCGCCGCAGCCGACGCGTTCGCCGGTCTCACCGTGTGGCGCCTTCCCAATCCAAAGCCATATCTCAAACACCAATTCCATGACGTCTTTACGCTCGCCTTGGCGTTCGACCGCGATGGGACTCATCTGATCCGCACCAGCCCTTCTGGATTCGAGTTTTTGAATGCCGAATCCGGAAAGCTGGAGCGTACCCTGGGTGCCGGCTCGCTGATCCGCGGAAACATGGATGTAGTCTTCAACTCGACTGGCACAATCATAGCGGCCGCAGGACAAGATAACGCCGTGCACATTTGGCACGGCGGTTCCGGAAACGAAATCGCCCGATTGATCGGGCACAAGCGACCGGTCTCATCGGTGGACTTAGCGCCCGACAATTCCTTTGTCGTCAGCGGCGCGCTCGACGGCGCGGTAATTCTATGGGACCTCGCCTCGAACCGCGCCCGAGTGGAATGGACGATGGGCTCGGCAATTGTCGGACTGGCCTTCGACAAAACCGGCCGCCGGCTAATGACCGCAGGCTCATCCGGCCAACTTGAAGTCCGGGAAGTTGAAACGGGCGAATTGGTGGCTCGCCACGATGGCCTACTACCCCAAGGCCCAATCAATTGGAAGGCCGTGGTCGGCACGGACCCGCTCTACATCGGCTCGACCGACGGCAAACTTCAAGGCTGGAACGCCGCCGCGGGTGTTGTGGAGCTTGAGACCATGACCGAGAACTTCGGCGTGACTCGATTGGCCTTACATCCCGAACGCGGCTTGCTCGCTGCATTGTATGACGATCGCTCTATGCGCCTCCGCGATGTTCAGACCTGGACCGAGTTACGCTCCTGGAAGATCGGGATCACCGCGGATTCACTCGCATTTCATCCTGAGGGGAGGCGAGTGGCCATCACAAGCCGCTCGAAAAGCATTGAATTCTGGAATGTGGAAACCGGCACGCTCGCTCACAAGTTCGAGATTGAGCGTGGCCAGGTGAGCGGCTCGGCCATCAGCAGCGACGGCGGGCACATGATCACGGGAGGTGATCAGCTCCGAATATGGAACCTTTCAACGGCGGAAATCGAATTCCAGACCGCCGCTCCAACGGACGTCAATTTTGTCTCGCCGACGGTTAGCCCGGAGGGCTCAGTGGTCGCCGTGGGGCGACTTCGAAAATCGGGCATGAGAGATCTGGTTTGGAGGCCTTCTGAATCGGTCATCGAAGTGCGGGAGCTTCCTAACGGACGCTTGCTCACCGAATTCCCGTTGGCTACTGGCGGATCCGACAGCGCCTTCGAATTGCCGTCCATGGCCTTCAGCCCAGACGGAAATGCCCTGGCGGTGGCCTGGCAAGTTTGGGACTCTCCGGTGAGATTGTACCATTTGGGCTCGAGTTTGAGGGAGCGTGTGGATTGGGCCGGGTACGCGGGGGCATTTCATTGGGCCGGCAATCCACCGGTGCTTGATTTCGTGAGTTCCTCGACAAACTTGTTTGCCGTGGCGCCTGGCCTGCGCATGCGTCCAGGGCCAGCCGACCGGTTTCTCAGGCTCCAGCAAGATGCCTCCGACAATCCAACACTGCTTCGAGCGCTGTATTGGCGCGCTTATCTCGCAGAAAACTTGGGTAGCGCCCGTGTGCTTTTGGACAAATTGAAGCAGGTTGATCCGAACCCGCGCGAAGAACAGATCTTGATCCGGATGTTCTTGAGGGAGGCACGCCGGGCTCGCCGAAACGGCTTGGTCCATCTGGGATTGCGGCGTGTGGAGCAGGCAGCAGAATCAATGCCGGAACACGGCGAAGTTTGGGCTGAACTGGCCAACGCCGCCCTGCTCAACGGTCGGTACGAGCGCGCCAGCGAAGCCGTTAGCCAAATGATGCGCTTGCAGCCTAAAGCGGCTCTGACCTGGCGGCTGAGCGGCGATCTTGCGGTAGCGTTGAACGAGCAGGATCGCGCCTTAAGCGCTTACAACACCGCCGTCGAACTCGCGCGCGGCGCTGATGAAGCCGAATGGAAGGCGTCGCTTAAGGCCCGTTCGAAAGTGTTGCAACAGCTCGGGCGCCTCGCCGAGGCGCGGAGCGACCACCTTCAGGGCCTGGGCATTCCGGAGCGTGATCCCGGTTTATCCGCCAGCCAACTGGACTTGACGACTTTCTACAACGCCGCACTTGATGAAGACCTGCACGGCATCAAAGGGAATAATCTCAAAGAGTTCTTGCCCTCGCGCACACGGGCATTCGGCGGGGTTTCTTTCGATGTCCGAGGCTTGATCCATTTGAGCGCACCCGCAGGCGGTTTCCGACAATATCCAAGGACGGTCACGGGGATTCCCGTGAAGAGCCGCGTTCAGCGCCTGCACGTTCTCCACGCCGCCGCATTCGACAATTGGTATCCGACCTTGGAGGATTCTCGAATCGCCGAATACGCGTTGAACTATGCCGATGGCACGCGACACGTCTTCGGCGTCGAAAACGGCGTTCACCTGCATGACTGGGTTTACAACACGTGGGAGCCTGATCAGGTGGCGGCCGTCAAAAAATCAGGAGTGGTTTGGGAGGGCAAGAACGATCGCGTGGCGCACAACCCTGAACAGGTCGCGCTTTTCAAAGCTTCTTGGGACAATCCACACTCGGAGAAGCCAGTTGAAAGCATCGACCTCATTGCTCCCCACAAAAACGCGGCCCCCTTCATCCTCGGCATCACGGTCGAATGACCTCGGCGAGCATGGCGCATGACAGGCTCCATTGCGTTCAGAGCGAGCATATCCAGAGGTTGCGACAGCATGGACGCTGGACGCAACGCGGTTTCAACTTGATAGAACTTATGGTAGTGATAGCCATCATTGCGGTACTCGCCTCACTCCTCCTAGCAACTCTGAGTTCAGCCAAACGAAAGGCGCAGGGCATCCAATGCATGAACCATCACCGACAATTGGCCCTCGCCTGGAGGATGTATGCCGAAGACAACAACGATCGGATTCTCCATTCGACTTGGTCACCCGTTCTTCCTGGCGAGCCTACCGCGTGGGTGTTCGGGGTGATGGATTTTAGCGCGGACAATGAATCAAATTGGAATGAGGAAACGATCAAAAAAAGTCTGATTTGGCCTTACTGTGGCTACTCAACCGCCATCTTTAAATGCCCGGCAGACAAGTCCACGGTCCAACCTGCGTCGGGCCCCTTCAAGGGCACAGTCGTGCCCCGCCTTCGCAGCATGTCCATGAACTATTGGTTAGGAGGCGTGAATGGATCGAACTATTGGCGTGTTTCTGGTTCCGGCTGGAGAGTTTATCTAAGCCTGGGAGAGATGGTTGATCCCGGGCCGACGCGCACGTTCGTCTTCTTGGATATGCGCGAGGATAGCATCGACCAGGGCAACTTCGCTACCGACATGACCGGCTGGCCGGACAACCCGGCGGCGCTTCGCTTCCTGGACCTCCCAGGAGCGTATCACAACCGCGCCGGCGGCTTTTCTTTTGCTGACGGACATTCCGAAATCAAAAGGTGGCTGGACGACCGAACGGTCCCGCCTTTGAAAAAGAGAGGCTTTACCCCGGACAGGTACCAGTCACCCTACAATAAAGATATCATTTGGCTGCAGGAGCGGGCCACACGCAAGTTGACTCCCTTGACTCCCAGCGATTGAGTCAAACTTCCCTCGTGGGAGGACCATCGAAATTGAAACGTACGGTCTTACCCCAGAACCTTCGTTTCCCTGTGTCCCTTTCGATCCGTTTTTTTCGCACTTTCAAATAGAAGGACGATTCTGGAACGAACTCGCGCTTCAACAAAACAGACCCATGATGAAAACTGAGTCCATTCAATCAAAAGGAATTCGCTGCCGCTTTTGCGGATCCGGGATTGCCATGATGGCCGCCGGCGCGCTCGTGGCCTTGGCCAGCAACGCTGAAACCGCGGGCGAGGATAGTCAATGGACAGATATGGGAGGATTGCCCGGACCAGATGGCGAGATTCACTCAATGGTTGTGGACCGATCCGGCAATGTCTATGTCGGAGGCGACTTCAGCGCGATCGGCAACGTGAAGGCGAACAAGATTGCGAAGTGGGACGGCAGCTCCTGGTCGCCGCTAGGTTCTGGAATAGATGGTCGTCTGGTGCTGAGCCTCGCGGTGTCGGGCACTGATCTTTACGCCGGCGGCTGGTTCAACACCGCGGGAGGAAAGCCCGCAAACAACGTCGCCAAGTGGGACGGCAAAGCCTGGTCACCGCTCGGCGACGGAGTGGATGATCTGGTGTTCACCGTCGCCGTGTCGGGCAGAAATGTTTATGTCGGCGGCGTGTTTACGATGGCGGGCGGGAAAGCTATGGAAAGCATCGCGCAATGGGACGGCAGTTCCTGGTCGGCCCTCGGCTCCGGATTGGACAATTGGGTGGTCTCCCTTTTCGTATCAGGCACGGACCTCTACGCAGGTGGTTCTTTCACCGTGGCCGGCGGAATCGAAGCGAACCACATTGCGAAATGGGACGGCACGACTTGGTCCTCACTCGGTTCAGGCATGAACGGTGACGTGTTAGCCTACGCGGTAAGAGGAAGCGACCTCTACGTCGGAGGCGAATTCACCAAGGCGGGCGGCAACGACGCGAATCGCATCGCAAAGTGGGACGGCAGCAAGTGGTCGTCCCTTGGTTCCGGCACGGACCATTGGGTATGGGCTTTGGAGCAATCGGGGACCGACCTCTATGCTGGGGGCACTTTCACCAACGCGGGTGGGGCCGTTGTGAACCATGTTGCAAAATGGGACGGCAAAACTTGGTCGGCCCTCGGTTCCGGGGTGACCGGTGGGGAGAAGACCAAGGTGGGGGCTCTTGCCGTGTCGGGCACCAATCTCTATGCCGGAGGCAATTTCAATCTGGCCGGTGGAAAAGTGTCCACCAACATCGCTCGGCTGCGGCTCCAGGCAGCAGCACCGCTTGCACTGGCGCCGCTGGCCATCATCCACAACCGCACCCGGCCGGAACAGCCGTTCACTCTCTCTTGGCCGGCAAAGGTGGGCCGTCGCTATCAAATCCATACTGCGACCGATCTTGACCAACCCTGGACGCCGTTGTTGCCGACGCCTCGGATCGCGTCGGCCACACTGGAATCGTTCGAGCTTTCAGGACCAACGCGGGCCCGTGCGTTCTTCCGCATCCTAGAACTCGATGCCGATCCCGTCGCTCCGCCCGGCATGGCACTCATCCCCGCCGGCCAGTTCCAGATGGGCGATACCTTCAACGAGGGCGATACTGACGAACGTCCTGTGCACACGGTCCAGGTGAGCGCGTTTTTCATGGACCAGTTTGAAGTGACCCAGGAATTATGGGATGTGGTCAATGGTTGGGCGGCGAACAATGGGTACGGTTTCGACAGCGAAGGCAAAAGCAAAGGGCCAGACCATCCGGTTCATTCGATCATGTGGTTCGATGCGGTCAAGTGGTGCAATGCCCGGTCGGAAATGGAGGGACGAGTTCCGGCTTATTATACCAGTGCCGATCAAACCGAGGTGTATCGGGCCGGGCAGGTCAACGTGCAAAATGATTGGGTGAAATGGAACGCTGGCTACCGGTTACCCACCGAGGCGGAGTGGGAGAAAGCCGCGCGGGGCGGATTTGCAGGCCGGCGATTTCCGTGGGGAAACACCATCAGCCATGGTCAGGCCAATTACTCGAGTTTTGCGCGCAGATGGTACAATTACGATCTCAACCCCCTCACGGCTGAATACCATCCGAGTTACAACACGGACGGGAGGCCTTACACCAATCCCGTGAACGCTTTTCCACCGAACGGATATGGATTGCACGATATGGCGGGGAATGTGTCCGAATGGTGCTGGGATTGGTACGGTCCGCCTCTGGTGAGTTCGACCTATTACAGGTCATCCCCTTCGAATGATCCGCGAGGCCCTGCTTCGGGCTCCTGGCGCGTGGACCGCGGCGGCAACTGGGACTTTCACGCCTACCACCTCCGGTCGGCAGAGAGGTTCGCCAATTTGCCGACACACACGCCCAATTTTCTCGGCTTCCGCACTGTCCTCCCCGCAGCTCAGCCGTAAGTCCGCACGCCATTGGACGAGCAACGCCGTTTTGTGTTGGACGTGAATTACGGCACGCGCAGCCGATAGAAACGAGGGGCACTGGTTGGTTGGGCCGGGTCAGTGACCGTGACCAGCGTGCTGTTGGCGGTCACGTTCGTTAGAGTGATCCAGTTGGCGGGCGGAGGAGCCGCAATGTTCGGGCTCCATTGCAACTCATATCTCCGGCCCACTTCGGCGTTCCAACTGAATTGGAGGCGTCCATCCGCCAGAATCACCGGCGTCTGCAACCTCGGCGCCGCGGCGGGCCCCGGACCGCTGGTTTCCGGCACGATTCGAAAGAGCCGATGGGGCGTGGGCAAGCCCAGGCAGAAGGAAGAGTTCGTTGCCGTGGCGGTGATCGTGGACACCACGCTCCAATTCGATCCCGTGGTGGGGGCGGCTTTGACGGAGGCGACGAAACTGCCCTGAACCGCGCCCTCGTCGATGAGATTTCTCGTCCAGACCCCTTCACGGCTTTTTTGCCAGAAGCTGACGATGCTGGTGCCGACCAAAGGCGGGCCATTGAGGAGCAGGCCGGTTTCTTCTCCCGGATCAATGCCGGTGATGACGACACTCCAGGTCAGTGCATTCGGCACGGGAACTCCGAGCTCGGTCCCATCGACGATGACATAACCGCTGGGGCTGGTGTCGAGGGTGAATTCACCACTGCGGAACAGAATCGTTCCGGGCGTGCCGCCGGGACCGTCGTTCAAACGGAAGAACAATTCCGCTTTCTCGTTCCCGCTGGCCTTGGGGCTTAAAAAATAATCGAAACGGAAATCGGTCAGAAGACGTTCGGTTCCCGAAAGAGTGATGTCATCCCCAAACTCGATTCCGTTGCCCGGGAAAAAGGAACGGACGGAACTGCTGGCGGTCGTGTTGTCGTAAACCACCCGGGAGACGCCGGACGTGCTCCCTTCGATTCGATACTTCAGGCCCACTTGCGAGTCCCAGTTCAGACAAACATTCGTGCTCGAATATCTGACTTGCGGCTCGATGACGCCGCTTTGGGAAGAAACCGCGGCCGGACCCGGGAGAGTCTGCGAAGAAGACCGGCTCAGCGACACGCGTCCGGCAAGCGCGATCCGGAAGAATTGATAGGCAGTCGGCAAAGCCACACAGTGCTCGGTGTTGGTCGTTGCCGCGGTGATCACGGGCGAGACCCGATTCCAGGCCGCATCCTGGACGTTGGTCTTGGCCTCGACCACGTAGTTTGTCCCGGCGACCGAGTTCCAACTCAGGCAAAGGTTGTTTGTCGTGGCGACTGCTTTCACGGTGACGGGCTGGCTGGGCGGCGGCGGTTGTGGCGGCTGAGGCGGCGCCCCACCGACTACCTCAACACGGAAAAATCGGTACGGCGCCGGCAGCGTCACGCAATACTGGCTGTTGGTGCTCGTGGCGGTGATCACGGAAGAAAGCCGTGCCCAGGCTGTGTCTTCCACGTTCGTTTTGGCTTCGACCACGTAATTCGTGCCGGCCACGGAATTCCAGTTCAGGCAAAGGTTGGTCGTCGTCGCGACCGCTTTCAACGCCACCGGCTGGCTGGGGGGCGGCGGTTGTGGCGGTGGCGGGGGCGTGGCACCGACCACCTCAACGCGGAAGAAGCGGTACGACGTTGGCAACGTCACGCAATATTGGCTGTTGGTGGCGGTGGCGGTGATGACGGAGGAAAGCCGTGCCCAAACGGTGTCGTCCACATTCGTTTTGGCTTCGACGACGTAATTGGTTCCGACGGCGGAATTCCAATTCAGGCAAAGGTTGGTCGTCGTCGCAACCGGTTTCACGGCCACGGGCTGACTGGGCGGCGGCGGTTGATGCGGCGCCGCGCCGACTACTTCAACACGGAAAAATCGGTACGGCGTGGGCAACGTCACGCAGTACTGGCTGTTGGTGGTCGTGGCGGTGATCACCGAGGAAAGCCGCGCCCAGGCATTGTCTTCCACGTTTGTCTTGGCTTCGACGACGTAGTTGGTTCCGACAGCGGAGTTCCAGCTCAGACAGAGATCGTTCGTCGCGACGGCCAGTTTCAATCTGACGTCCTGCGCCGGCGGCGGTGGAGGCAAAGGCGGCGTCGTCCCCACGACCGCGACCTGGAAGAATCGGTATGGCGTTGGGAGTTCCACACAGTATTCGGTGTTCGTGCCCGTCGCCGTGATCACGGAGGAAAGCCTGTTCCAGGCTGTGTCTTCAATATTGGTTCTGGCCTGGACTTCATAGTTGGTCCCGGCAAGCGATGCCCAGCGCAAGCAGACATTGGTTTTCCCAACGACCAGTTGCGGAGTCACAAACTGAACCGGCGGCGGTGGCGGCGACGGCTCCGTGACGATCGCAATCCGCACAAACCGATACGGCGTGGGCAACGTCACGCAGTATTCCGTGTTGGTGCTGGACGCCGCGATGACCGAAGAGATCCGGCTCCACACCTGGTCCTCGAGATTGGTCTTGGCCTCGACGACATAATTCGTCCCAACCGTTGAGCTCCATCGCACGCAGAGGTTGGTCTGGCTGGCGACAGCTCCGACGATAATGCGCTGAGTCGGCGGCGGCGGGGGCGTTGCGCCAACCACGGTGATTTGGAAGAACCGGTACGGGGTTGGCCGCGCCAAGCAATATTCGCTGTTGGTGTTCGAGGCCGTCATGACCGATGAAATCCGGTCCCAGACCTGGTCCTCGATATTCGTCCTGGCCTCGACGACGTAGCTCGTGCCGATCAATGAGTCCCAGCGCAGGCAGAGATTCGTCGCGTTTAGGACCAACACAGGAGTGATGAACTGGACGGGCGGCGGCGGCGGCGGGGCCACTCCGACCACTTCGACGCGGAAGAATCGGTAGGGTGTGGGCAAGTCGAGGCAATATTCCGCAAGCTGGCCCGCCGTCGTGATCAAAGGCGAGACGCGAAGCCATGTCGTGTCGTCCACATTGGATTTCGCCTGGACGTAATAATTGCTGAGGACCATGGACGGCCAGCGCACGCAAAGATTGGACTGCCCCACTCGGAGCAAAGGCGTGATATACTGGCCCACGGGTGGAGGCGGCTGCGGAGTGGTCGGGGTCTCCATGATCCGGAAGAAACGGAACGGCCCCGGGAAACTCATGCAGTAGGTCACGGTCTCGCCCGTTCCCGTGCTTTGCGGCGCAGCGTCAATCCAGGCCGGGTCATCGACTGCGGCTTTTCCCTGCACCTGATAAAAGTACCCGAACACGGTGTTCCAGGTCAGACAGAGTTCTCGGTCCCGGAACGTCAGCTTTGGCGTGATGAACCGGACCCCTCCCGGCCGTTCGATTTCCAGGATCTCGTCCCCCTGAATGGTGAAACGCAGATGCGTGGGGAGTCTGTTCATCACCAGCACGTACCAATCACCCCGGAGCGTGGGTTGCTGCCCGTTGGTCGTGATCGTGAGGACCGCACTGAAGTTTGTGCCCGTCGTATTGCTGCTCAGGAAACTGACCGGCGTGGGCAGGGCATTCAAACTGGCAAAGACATCCACATTCGAAGTGAGGTTGGTCACGACGAACTTCACTCCGGGCACTGGATTGGTAATGGTGAAGCGGAAGTAATTCGTGAACTCCGGGCAATATTGGATCGTGAAATCGAGCGGCACGCTGTTGGTGAGCGAGACCACATTGGTTCCGGTGATTTTCGCACCTTCCACCGTTTGTTCGGTCGCCGTGATCGTGTAGAGAACCGTGTTGGTCGATTTCTGATAGACACCGACGTACCACTCATCCCCCGGGAACATCGGCACCGGCACAGAATTGGTGCTGATCGTGATCACCTCATTGGTCTTGTTGCCGGGGAGGTCAATCGAGTAATCGAAGTGAGTCAGGTCGGGCAACGGCGGCAGTGGACCTTTCTTGAGCACCAGGCCGAGGTCCCCGTTCCTCGGGTTCAATTCGAACTCCACTTTCCCGGCGTTGCAGGACGGGGTGAAGACGTAATAATTGAACAGGTTGGTCAGAGGCGGAATGCTGTTCGTGTACGGCACGCTGTTGGTCAGCGGAATGATGCGGCGCGGGCCGTGGCACTCGTCCCGATCCAGATTCAAGACGAGGGAATAATTGTTCGTTTCCTCCTGTTTCAGGTTGTGCACGGCGAGGAAAAAGCGCTTGCCCGGCTGCAAGGGCACCGGGTGGGCCGGATCGGCGCGCAACGCAAACGTGCCCGTGCCCAGAGTGGCGTCGGCCGCGACGCTGTTCGTGGTCGGCGAATAGTCGTCGCGGAGGAGATCCCCGGTAGGCAGGCCGCTTCGGTCCGCCAGGAGAACGATCTTGTTGGTCGGGCCGGTCAGGGTGGCGAACGCTTCCTTCGTGGTGTCGCATAGGTCCACGATGAAATAATTCGTTTGATTGTTGGTCAGCACGGCGCTGTAAGCGACGTCGTTGGTCAGCAGGATCGCTCGGGGCCGAGGTTCGCCGTATTTTAGGAGCAGCTCCCAGCTCAACAGACCGGTCGGCAAACCGGCCGAAGGCCCTCGGCGCGTGTCGAGGATTTCCAATTTCCATTCCCCGATCGTTCGCTCGCCGTTCAGGATGCTCAACGCCTCTTCAGGCATCACAAAGGTGTTTGTGGTCGCGACAATATCGAAAAGCTGGACCTCGTCCACGAGCGGGCCGGCGCTGGTCAGCGAGGCCAGTTCGATGGCGGTAAGGGGACTCGTGGCCTGGAAGACAATATCGGTTGAAGCCCATCCGAAGCCTTGAACCGGGATGAATTTGCTGGGGGACCGAACGTCCACCGGCGGGCCGTAATAGACCTGCAATCCGTGAGCCACGGCGGGCCGGACGGCGGCGGGATTCCGGTTGTATTTGAAACTCAGCAAGTATCGCGACCCGGGCGACGTGTTGACCGTTCGGAGAACGGCGGCCGGACTTCGCGTCGTGTCCAATTCCAAGAAGTTTGTTCCCGACGCCGAGGCAATACCGGGGAGCGTGCTGAGCGTTGCGTGGAGCTGCACCCGGCCTTGAGTGACCGTCCAGCCGGAAATCACCGCGTTGGAACTGTACGTCCCCGGCGCCGCGTTCTCGAATCCGTCTGAGAACAAGGGGATGCCGGGACCGCCTCCCATCGCGTTGGTGTACGGCGCGGTCGCGAATTTGATCGGAAGCAAATCTTTGAAGCGGTTGGTCTGTTCCGTGAAAATCGCAAAGCTGATGTTCGTGTCGTACCCGGCGCCGTAGCCCTGCGGGCTGAAGCCGCCGCGGTTTTCCGTCAGCAGAATGCGCGTGCCTTGCGGACTGACCAGGTGCAAAACCAGATCCTGGGGCCGCGGATGGTTGATGCGAACGCCGACCTGGACATCCGTGACTTGCTTGTCCGCCAGCACGTCAAAGGTCGTGCTCGTGCGCCCATCATCGATCGCGGTGAGAATATTGGTCGAGGTCAGGGTGAGCGACGTGTCGGCGGTGAGTCCCAACTCGGCCAGCGACACAATATGGAACCGAACGGTCGAAGAGAAGCTGGGGTTGTACACGCAGATCACATAACGCCCGGCTAGCAACGGCGCGGGCTCGTCTTTGATCCCCAACTGGAGTTCGCCCCCGGGCGGATTGATGGTGATCGTTTTGTCGAATTCATTCGTGTCCGGAACTTTCTCCCGCCGGATCATGAGTTCGACCGGGCCGGTCAATTGCGACATTCGAACAACGAGATTGGTCGCTTCCGGCGGCACATCGTGGAAGAAGCACGTGCGGTCGTTCGGCTCCACCGTGCCGTCCAGACCCGCGGGCCCCGCCGCGCCGAGATTGCCCCCGAACAATGGCCGCACCCGGATGGTCAGCGACGCCACGCGTCCGGTGTGAGTCGGCGCATTGTCCACCATGTCGAGCATCCAGACGCCGCTGCTGTTTCGGCCGACGAAATTCTCCAAACTGCCCGGCCCGTCGGTTCGCTGAGTGAACGGCAACGGCCGAAAACTGCTGTCGTCATAAACGAACACGTTCGTGCCAGAGACCTGGCCCGGAAGGAGGGTGTGATTGTTCAAAACGACCGAGCTTCCTTCGTGGCTGAGAATCCCAATCAAATCCCCCAAATCTTCATGGGCGAGCACGCTCGTCACGACCACCCGCTCGGCGACGACCGGCGTGATTCCGATCGCGAACATTTGCACGCCGCCGGGACTGCTGGCCACGCCGTCCGGGATGATGGCGGGAACCGGGAAAGCCTGCAGCACCGGGCTGCCGTTATCCAAAGTCTCGAATGGCCGGTCGCTGGAGTACGCAATCAGCCCGTACTCCGACGCCTGCTGATCTTCAGCTTTGACTCCAATGTAGAAGATATCGCCGAGCGCGGCGTTGGTGAAAGTGATGTGCTCCGTGCCGCCGCGGTTGGTGGATTTCCAGGCGGAATCCATGGCCAGGGAATCCAGCTTCAGCAAGCCCGCGTCTTTGGACACATAGAGGTCGATATCGGCTTCCAGATTTCTTGGGCGTCCCAGATCCGGAGGCAGGAAGGTGATGAACGCCACGTTGGTGCCGTTGGTGATCGACAACATGGTGTTCGTCATGAACGAATTCGTGAACACGTAAAAGTTCCATTGCTCCGGAACTCCGTTGCGGTTGGTCGCCAGGGTGGGTTGCGCGCTCACATGGCGATTCAGCAGAGGCACGCCGTTGGTCATGACGGTCGGCGGCGGCGCGGGAGGCGGCGCGTTGGTCGTGATGGGCGTGATCGTGAAGGCGTTCGTCAGGCTCAGATCGCCCGTCGAAATCACGAGCGCGAAGTCCTGCACGATATCCAAATTGGTGCTCGTGACCGAGGTGTAGTCCGAGACGGCCGCGACGTTGATGCGGTGGCCAATGACGCTGACCACGAAATTCGAGCCGAACGGCTCGCGAATGAACACGTTTTCCACGTTGTTGACGACGTCCGTGACCGGCGGAGCATCCGGCTCGCTCGGCTGCGTGTAATCGCTCGCGACCGGGATGTTGTTCCCATAATAAACCTGGCGCGTGACAGAATTGGAAACGACCAGGTTCAGGTCGTTGACCAGTTTGATGGCCGCGGCAGGGTTGCCGGGCGGATCGGTCCAGACCAGCGTCACGCGGAAGGGCTGGGTCGGGTCAACGATCTGACCTCGCAGTTCGTAGCTCTGGCCAGGCCGGCTGAAGTACGTT
>JACPRI010000434.1 GCA_016190065.1 Verrucomicrobiota bacterium | reverse complement strand
TGATGCGTGGATCCTCCACGCCGGCGACGAGATAGTCGCGGAGCCTCTCCTCATCGTGCCGCATCCAGGATTTGATCAACCCTTCGGTCTCTCGGCGCAGATCCTCGTTCATGGCTCGCGCTCAGCACCCGGCCTTCGCGCGTTGGTTCGGACGATGCGAAACTCGGTGATGCGCGCCCAGCGCTCAATCTTCGCCGGGCCTTGATAACATTGAAGGCTGATCTTGCCCAAGCCGCGCACCGGCAAGTCGCATTCACCAGCCGTGCGCCAGGTCTCCGAGTCGGTGGTGCGGAACTCCCCGCGAATTCGGCTGCCGCTCACCAGAAGTCTCAACCGCACGGACGGCGACGAATGCGGGACGATGGCGATGGTGCGCGTGCGGTCGGCTTCCTCGCGGCCCATGACGATGCTCAACCGACCATCCACCAGTTCCAGTCCGATCTTCACCATGTGGCTGTCGTCGTAGTACCAAACGAGATCGACCTGTTCGTATTGCTCCGTCGGGTGATTCTCGACATAGACCGAGACTTCGATCTCGCCCTTGGCCGTGTCCGGCGCGGCGCGCACCAAAACATTTTTCGCGTTGTTAGCCGGCCCCCACATATTGCCGGGCTCCATGCGCACTTCGAGGCCGCGCGGCGAGACGCGCCAGGCTTCTCGATGCTCGCGTACCCAAGACCAGCCTTCGCCGAGCTTGCCTGCGAAATCATCCTTGAACAGCACCTCGTCAGCGCGGCAGGCCGACGCCATAAGAACGGTCAACCCAACAAGGAATCCCAAACGAGTTGTCATGGACTCATGTTAGACCCGATGCAAGGAATCCGAAATCGGAAACTCACTGGACACTGCCACCTTAGTCGTCTCCCTCTCCTCCACTTCATGGAGGAGAGGGAGTTTCACCGTTGGAAATTCGGGGTCAGTGGTCAGCGAGCAGGGCCCGTGCGGCAACCGTCAAGGAAAGCGCTTCGCGTTCAGTGGTGGCAACGTCCATAATGGCGGAACCTGCTCGAACGCCGTGTGGCCCTGCAACCACCTTCAGCGAACGTCAGAACCTACCTAACTAAGCGCCGCGGGCGGCAGAGCGCGTACGAACTGGCAACCATCGCTCGCTCCAGCGATTTGTTTGAATCGGCGGACAGGATCCTAACGGTAATAAAGGTTCTCGAGTTCCTTGGAGACCGTGCCTGAGAATGGCGGCCACACACTCTTGAGATGGGGCAGGCGCTTAACTGCTTCCGAAAACGTTGATCGCGATATCCGGGGAGCCATCTGCATATCAAGTGCAAGGAGTGTCGAGAGGTTCGCCACATGCTCCAAACAGGCGTCGGTTGCGTTTAGTGAATAGAAGACCAAGTGCTCCAACCGGTGAAGCCACTTCAGATGCTCAACTCCAGCGTCGGTGATGCCACGAATCGGAAAGATGCTTAGGCGTCGGATTTCGGGAATGTGCCTAAGCCGCCGCAAGTCTTCATCCGAAACCAACGTCCTTGGGGGAAGCGTAAGCGAGGTCCACTCTTGTTGCACGGGATTGGAGTCGAGATATGCCTGTGCCTGGGACGTGGACATCTCGCTTATTGTGTTCCACACGTCCTCAGAGAAGCCCAAAAGTGTACCGTGTTCTCGAAAGAAGTAGATTGCCTCCTGGCGTTCTTCAGAATCTTCAAGGTACGTGACGGTGTGGGTCAGCGTTCGCGTGCTTAAACTAAGGGTAATCGTGTCCTTTCGTGGCATGAGTCTCTTGAAAGACTGTTATCCCCGCGTGTTATTCAGTTGCCGGCACCAACTGGCGACGCTGTCGGTGGAAGCCTCGAATGGATTCAACAGATTGAGCGAACTGATGCCTTCCGCGTCGATCACTTCCCAATCGACGAAATAGCGGATCGAGTGATTGCGGAGCTGCTGCATGATATGGGAACGAATCTGGGCGCGCGTGTTCGACGGAGCGCGCCGCGTCGCTTCCGAGATGTCGGTGCCGGTGATCTCCCACGGCGGCGGCGTTTGCGAGAGCGCCAATCCCAAATTGCGCGCGGGATCGACGTGATGGAATTCCAAATCCTGAGCCCGCAGCCAGGGATCGACCCAGGCGATTTTTTCCCGTTCGACGAATTGCTGAAACAACCAGCGTTTGGTGACCCAATCTACCTTTCCGACAAGCGCTTCCGGTTGCTTGCCCAGCGCGGTCAACGTCTCTTGCCAGACATCGAGCACCACGTTGGTCTCCTCGTCCCGTCCGCTGAATTCGCCCCGGGCAGCCTCGTAAAACTGAAACAGCAATTCCACCGCGTTCTCGGTCCGGCCATCCGACAACGTTACGATCCAGGGCCCATCCGGTTGGTGCGAGATTCCGCGAAAGCTCAACACCGCATCCGCCAGAACCATTTTGGGCATCCGGTCCAATTCCAGCAGGTCCAGCACCAGAGAGGTTGTGCCGACTTTCAACATCAGTGTCGTCGGCAACACGCTCGTGTCGCCATGAAGCAGGTGCAGGCGGCGATACTTGCGCGCGTCGGCGAGCGGTTCGTCGCGCGTGTTGATAATAGCGCGATTGAATTGGACCCATTCGAACAGATCGTTGTTGATATAATCTGCGCGCTGGCTGACCTGAAAATAGCTGTCCGCTCCCGGCCGGATCAGGTCTCCGCGCAATTCGGCTCCCGGCGTGGACCCGACGCGGCCTGCGCCGCCGTAAAGCTGCCGGAGCGTAAGAAACGAGAGCAAGGACAACACGTTCGCCTCGGTCAATGGGGCGGAACGCCGCACGAGATAGTTCTCATGGCAGCCGAACGTCGCGCCGGAGTAGTGGTCGATATTGTTTCGGATGAAGCTGACGTGATCGTGCAGCCGCAGGTCCTTCAGCGCTTGAACCAGAATCGCGTCCCCGGCGCGGTCGTATCGCAACAGGTCGATCAACGACAGGCACTCGGGCGTGCAATACTCCAGGTGGCCCATATCGACGTAGGCCCTGCCGCCATTGAAAAGAAATCCGCCGTTGCCCGCAGGCTCGTCCCAGTCGCGCTGGTGCATGTCCGGAAGGCCGAAGCGCGCGCGGTCGAAAATCCAATTCCGCACGCGCCCCACTGCGCTGGGCGGGCCGGACGGATCGTTGGTCAAACATCCGTATTCGGTTTCGAGACCTACGACGCGGTTCATAATCCGATCTGGGCCAAAGTCAGCATTTCAAAGCGGGCCAGCCGCGGGCTTTTCCGCGCCAGCCAGCCGATCTCCACGACTTTTCCATTCACCGCGGCGCGCCAGCCGGCGCGGCGCTCGTCCTCGGTGGGAGGATTCTCACTGAAGGACTTACTCTCTATCAAACACCACCAGGCCTGAAGGAGCAAGTCCACCAGGTCGCGTTTTTCCGTCTTTCCCGCCGCGTTCCTCCTCAGCCATTCATGCGCCGCCTTCTCCGGATCCGGAAGACCGGCTGCCAAAACGATCCCCTGCGTTTCGTATTGAAAGGCGCCGTCGAAATGCAGGCGGAAGAGCAAGTCGTGGCCCGGCTCGGCCGCGACCTCCGCGAGCAGCAGCTCCACCAGAAAGGGCGCGCTGAAGATTTGCTCGAAATGCGTCTTCAACTGCGGACTGAGCCCGAAGCTGACCAGCCGGCGCAAACTCACGTCCTCCGGCGCGCGCGTGAAGGCTTCGAGGTGCGCGGCATCAATCGCGGCCTGGCGAATCTTCTCCATGTCCGCCGGATGTCCCAGGCCCGCCAGCGCGTGCCGGTCGAAGAGTTCAAAGACCTTCGAATTACCCGTGCCGACACCGAGCAGAAGAATTCCGTCCGGCAAACTCGCGGCGAACACAGGAGAACCGCTCTTGATCTGCTCGCGAACGTATTCGCGGCGGTTCTCAATGGCCTCCAGCCAACGATAGGGCTCTTCGGTCATGCGCGCAAAAACTCCGCTTGTTGCTCCGCTTCGATCGCTTCCACGCCTCCCGCTCGGAGCACTTTGATGGTCGCGAACGTCCGTGTCTCCGGGTTCACTCCGCCGGTGGCGGAGTCAAATTCCGACGCGACCATCAGGAGGCGCAAGGCGAACTGCACGGCGTGGGGCAGTTTCATCTCCGAGGGCTTCGGCTCGCCGTGTCTCTCCTGAAAACTGAGGATACTTCGGATGGTGCCGGACCCGGAACCTGAGGCCGCGTAGCCGACGGCGTGGAACTGCGCGCCGAGCGGATCGTAAAAATAAATCTTGGCGCGGGCGGGAGTCGTCGCGTGGTCCAGTCCGGCAAAAAGCGGCATCACGACGCCGACGCCTTGCATCGTCATCGGAAGGTTCTCGCGCAGCAATCGCGCCAGCGCGCGGACTTTGGCGGGCAGGCTGAGCGGCTGCAATTGACTGCGCCGGTAGTATTCAAAGGAGGTCTGCAAAACCCGCGCCATCTCAAAGGCCGTAGCCGGCACGCCGGCGATGGCCAGGAGCGAGGCCGCGTCGATCTCGATGACTTTGTCCACGCGATCTGTGACAATGACGTTCCCGGCGGTGGCGCGCCGGTCCCCCGCCATCAGGATGCCGTCGGCGAAATGAAACGCGAAGACGGTGGTGGCTTGGGTTTGGATGGGAGCAGAAAGGGAGACATCACCTCGCACCGGCGGCACCTGATGGGCCGCGAGCAAGGAGAGAAAATCGCCGGCGATCGGCGCGGGGTCACTCATTGGCCGGTGCGCTGTCGGTAGCGCTTGGCCTGATCGGGATCCACCTTGCGCATCCGCTTCAGAAGTTCTTCGACATTGGGTTTATCGACCTTGGGTGCGCTGGGGCCCTCGCCGCCTCCGCTCGGTCCAGGGGCGACGGGACGAGTTCTCTGAGCTTGGTCTGGCATAAAATCTACGTCGTTAACTTGCCACGTTCCCGATGATTCGCAAATCATCCGGAGAACGGGCGGCGTCGATCACTCGGGCATACTCCGCGACGTCGCCGGGTGCGAACAAATCCATCAGCGAGATTCTAATGGGACCGTGCGTTCCTTGCAACGTAATGTGATCCCACTGCGCCGAGATCACCGCCGAAGCGAATTTCTGGATGCACCGTCCCCGGACATACGCTCGCGTCGAAGGCGGATGCTTGACGGCCGCTCTCACCGTGCTCTCTTCCGGAACGCCTTGAAAGCTGTGTGCGTGTTCCAGGCCGTAATACAATCCCTCCGTCCGATCCAGGCGATGATACTCCAAATCCAGACTCTGCAGCCAGGGATCGTCGTCCGGCACTTTCTGAGCCGCCTGGAACTCGCGGACCAAGGACAATTTGGCGACCCAGTCCAGCCGATCTCGGCACTTCATAAAATCCGTTTCGAGATCGTCCAGAACAAGCTCCCAATCCGCGACGAGCTGTCGCTTCTCCGGCATCGTCAGATCGCACACCGCTTTCGCCGCCGCGAGGTATTCACGCTGAATCGATACGGCCGTCGTTCTCGACCCTCCGTCCAGAAGCGTTTCCCATCGAAACGCCGGATCTCTGGAGATGGCCGTAAGGGCGGAGAGCGGATCGGCGAGTTTGGGATAGGATCGTTTTGGATCCAACACCAGCGCTTCCAGAGCCAGTGCCGTCGTTCCCACTTTCAAACGGGTCGCGAACGGCGACATGTTGGCATCGCCCAGAATAACGTGAAACCGGCGGAAGCTTTTCGGGTTCGCGTGCGGCTCGTCACGCGTGTTGATGAGCGGGCGCCGTTGCATCGTATCGACGCTCTGGAGTTCGCTGAAAAAATCGCTCCGCTGGGAGATTTGAAATCCCGGCGACAGGAACTTGTCTTCCGCTTCGATCGCAAACTTCCCCGTCCCGGCGAAAATCTGGCGTGTGACGAGGAACGCCTGCATGCCCTGCGCCAGGATTTCCCAGGGCAAAGCCCGAGGCAGAAGAAAGTTTTCGTGGCAGCCGTAGCTGTGCCCAAAAAAATCGGTGTTGTTTTTGTAGAGCCGAACGGCGCGTTGCCGTTTGTCCGAAAGATGCTGCGCGCACGCCATCAGAATCCGCTCCCCCGCCCGGTCGTGCGCGACCAATTCGGCCAGCGTCCGACATTCAGGAGTGCAATACTCTGGGTGCGCATGATCATTGTAAAATCGGGCTCCGTTGCCGAGCACCAGATCGCTTTTGATTTCGACAAAGCTCAGTTCGCGCTCGGCATCCTGGGCAAAGTATTTGGCCTCGTCGGTGTCCTGCCGCAGTTCGCGGACACGGAAGCCCCGCATGTCCACGTGAGGATCTTCGCTCTCATAATCCCAGCACATCCAAACGCCGGGCTCGGTGGCGCTGCGCACCAAGGCGATCGATTCCGCGACCACATCCACTTCGCCGTCGTGATCCGAGGTGATCCCGAACTCCGTCTCCAGCCCGAATTGGATCATGGGAGAGTTCATGGCATCAGCACTGGGCCGGTCGTGTGATTGCGGCACGAGGGCGCAGCCCGTGAACCACGGTACGGGGAGGGAGATCTCGGAATCATGGATTCGCCTGGATTCGTCGCGAGCGAGATCGGCTTCACAGAGCGACTCGCTTAAACGATGCCGCTGCCGAGCGACTCGCTCTTGCGCGGCCGCACTGGTCCCAGGCGAACGACATTGTCCGGATCGAAATCAGTCAACTTGAGCCAGTCCTCGGTCAGGTCAGTTGCCGGGAACAGATCATTCTCCGCGTATTCCTTTTCCAGGGCCAGAAGCAGGTCCTCTCGCGTCAGCGAGGTGGGCATTTTGGTCTCAATCGACCGTTTGATCGCGAAACTCTTGGCGCGCTCCACGACGGCGGCAATGATGGCGCCGCTGGCCAGGTCGCCGCGGTAAAGGACGTCCTTTTTGCCGCTGCGGTAAACCACTTCGAGGAATTGATTCTCGGGCGTCCGATTGAACTGCGCGTGCGTTACGGCCGACGCGAGGTCGGTTTTGGGTTCGGCCAGCGGCAGGGTTTCCCGCAAGTAGATTTCATAGATGCGTTGCGAACCCGCCGGGTCCGGACGCCGCACTTTGATTTTTCGATCAATGCGGCCTGGGCGCAAAATCGCCGGATCGATCAGGTCCGCCCGGTTCGACGCCAGGATCACGACGACGTTCTGGAGCGGTTCGATCCCGTCCATTTCCGTGCAGAACATCGGCACGAGCGTGCTGAGGATGCTGTGGTACCGTCCGGCGCGGCGCGTGCCCAGAATCGACTCGGCCTCGTCAATGAAGAGGAAAGCCAAAGCGCCCTCATTGGCGCGCTCCCGGCATTGCGAGAAAAGATCGCGAACCTGACGCTCGGATTCGCCGACCCACATGTTCAGGATCTCCGGTCCTTTGACGTGCAAAAAGAACTCCGGGTGATCCACGCCGGTTTGAGCCTTCACTTGCTGACGAAGATTGTAGGCGGTTGCTTTCCCGAGCAGCGTCTTGCCGCACCCGGGGGGACCATAGAGCAGAAAACCTTTCGGCACGGAATGCTCAAAGCGCTTGAACAAGTCGCGGTGCAGGAACGGCAGTTCGATCGTGTCGCGGATGGCCTGCACAGCTTCTTCCTGTCCGCCGATCGCGCTCCACGGCAATTCGGCCACCTTCTCGAGCGAACGCTCGACCCGTTTGCCAACCCCGACCACTTCCAGCGCGACGCGCTGATTCACATCCAGACGCACTTCCAATCCCGGACGCAGCTTTTCTTTGGCTAGCAGCGCCGAACGCTGTAGGACCAGCGGCATCAGGCCGCTTTCCTGCCCGATGCGCAAGCGGCCGTCCGAAAGCAATTCGTCCACGCGCACAATCGGGCCATTGCGGTCGAACCCCAGTCCCTGGACGACCGCGAAAGCTTCGTTGCAAAGCACGCGCTGGCCGAGTTGCAGACTGGACAGCGGGATTTGCGGATCGATGCGGCAGACATAATCTGTGCCGCCGATGCACACGTGCGCCTTATCCGGTTCGACGGGCATGAGGAAGGTTCCGACGCGGTAGGCCGGCGAACGGAGCTTCTCCACGATGGCATCCAGTTTCTGGATCGCTTCCTGGGCTTGATAATTGGTTTCCTCGATGGAGGAGACGCGTTCCCTCAGGTACACCATGTCGAGAATGGACGGATGCCGCGGGGGGAGTTTGCTGATGATGAGATCCACGATTTGCAGGGTGGAGAGTTTCTCCATCTCCTCGTGGGAGAGCAAATCGCTCAAGGGGGCCTGGCCTTCGGTAGCGCCCGTCGGAAGTTTGTTCAGCGCGGACGGTGGAACTGACTTCTTTTTGGGCTCAGCCATGCCAAGAAATTAACCTGCTGTTGAACTTTTGCAAATAGTCGCTGCGGCAAATCACACTATTTTTTGCGCGCGGGCCGAGCCGGTTGATTCCGCCGGATGCGCTCGGCCGCCTGATACACCGACGCGGCGAGTTCCGGCGGTTCAATCACGACCGCCTGTCCGCCCCAGGCGAGAATCCAGCGCTGGATTTCCACGAGACTGGAAAGCTTCAAACAGAGCTCGACTCCGCCATCGCTCAACTCCCGCAACCGCTGCGATGGATGCCATTTCTTTTCACGAATATAATCGGCCACGAGGCCGTTGAATTGAATTCGAATTTGATGCTCACCGCATCCTGCATGGACGCCGAAGCTGTCCTTGAGCCTTTGCTCCAGCGAAAATCTCGCCGGGCGAACAAATCGCTGGCCCGTTTTCTCAACGGCTTTGATCCGGGCCGGGACGAAAGTCCGGATGTCCCGGCGGAGATGATCGAACGCGAAGAGAAACCACTCGCCGTTGACATTGGCCAGATGATACGGATCCACGGTTCGACACTCCGTGTGTTTTCGGCCCGGCTTCCGATAGGTCAACACGACCCGTTCGCGCTGCGAAGTGGCCTTGGCCAGCAAATCAAAGATCTCAAGATTGAGAATCGGCTCGGCGCTCGTCCGAAAGGAAATGGTCTGCTCCCAGTCCGCCAGATTCAGCGACACGGTTTCCGGCAGCGAGGCAGCCATTTTCTTGAAGGCGCTCAGGAGCGGTCTCTCGAAACTCGTTCCGCGATACTGCTGAAGCGCTTTCTCGGCCACCAGCAGAGCAAAAAGCTCGCCTTCCGTGATCTGCAACGTCGGAAAGGATCGGACCTCCTGCGTGTAGTAATAGCCGTGCCGAACTTCGTCATACTCCAGCGGCAAATCCAGCCGGTCCCGCATGAATTCAAAGTCCCGATAGACGGTTTTTGCACTGACCTCCAACTCCAGGGAAAGGGTTTCCGCGTTGGGAAATGTTCCTTCGTGAATCGCCTGATGGATGCGAAGCATTCTCTCCAGCGGCGCGCGGCAAAGAGGCTCCGTTCTGGTTCGCTTCGGTTTCGTCATACCGAATTCGGGGAACCCACCCTCAGGACGCGGTCCTGAATGCCGAGCCGGCAAGAGGCCTGCGCTACTTTTGAAACACGCTCTTAGCCCAACTTGCTCAGCAATTCCTCGTTCGTCTTGTGCTTCTTGAGGGCGGCGATCAGGGTTTCCATCGCTTCGACCGGATTCAGGTCCACCATCATGCGGCGGAGCTTTCGGATCGCTTCGATGTTTTTGGGCGGAAACAGTTTTTCTTCCTTGCGCGTGCCGCTCTTGGGAATGTCAATCGAGGGGAACAAACGCCGGTCGGAAAGCTTCCGCTCCAGGATCAGTTCCATATTGCCGGTGCCTTTGAACTCCTGGAAAATCAATTCGTCCATGCGCGACCCGGTATCCACGAGCGCCGTGGCCAGGATCGTCAACGACCCGCCTTCTTCGATCTTGCGCGCGGCGGCGAACATCTTCCGAGGGATTTCCAGCGCGCGCGCGTCCACACCGCCGGTCATCGTCCGGCCACTGCCGCCATGCACGCTGTTGTAGGCGCGCGCGACCCGGGTGATGGAATCCAGCAGCACGAAAACATCTTTGCCCGCCTCGACCATCCGGCGGCAACGCTCGATCATGAATCGCGACAACCGGACGTGCGTTTCCAGGTCCATGTCGTTCGAGGAGGCCACAACTTCCGCTTTAACCGAACGCTGAAAATCGGTGACCTCTTCCGGGCGCTCGTCGATGAGGAGCACCAGAACGTGCACCTCCGGATGATTGGCGGTCACGGAGTTCGCGATCTGCTTCAGAATCGTCGTTTTTCCCGTGCGCGGCGGGGCCACGATCAGGCCGCGCGTGCCTTTGCCAATCGGCGTCACCAGATCGATGATTCTTGTTTCAATCAGATCCGGCGTGGTTTCGAGGCTGAATTTCTCAAGAGGATCGATCGTGGTCAGATTCTCGAACCGCATGGCCTTGGTGTAATCGGAGAACGGCATGTTGTTGACCTTCTCCACTTCGCGCAGTTGCGGGCTGCTCCCGCGGTGCGGCGGTTGCGTCGGCCCGTACACCAGGCAGCCTTCGCGCAGGAAGTTCTTCTTGATCGTGTCCGGCGTCACGAAGATATCCGTCGGCTTGGGTTGAAAGTGGTTTTCGGCCGAGCGAAGAAATCCGAACCCTTTGTCGGAAATCTCCAGATAACCGGAACCGCGTTCCTGGTTCGTCTTGGTCGCCGTTGTCGTTTCAGTCGCAGTACTGTTCGTACTCATATCGTTGCTTCTATGGTGTTCAAGCGGTGTCTGTCCCAATGTGATGCCCATTAATGCTGGCGCTTGAAATCTGAATTAGGGAGAACCGCAGACCCGAAAATCGTTACATTTTACCCGAAAGGGCCCGGCGGTTAGACCTGTGACACGCGGAATCTAAGCGCAAATACCGGACGGCGCAACAAATATTTTCAAGGTGATTGCGCCGCTTCCTCGGCCAGCGCCAGGGCTCGGTCGATGCGTTGCAGCACCCGTTCCTTGCCCAACACTTCAAGCAGGTGATACAGGCTTGGGCCGGAGGTCCGGCCGGTGCAGGCGAACCGGCACGGATGCACCAGGGCACCGACTTTCACCTCCAGTTTCCGGGCGACCTCCTTCAATGCCGCTTCAAGCGAGGTCGCATTAAAGTGCTCCAGGACCACGAAAGCCTCCCGCAATCTCGACAGCCGGGCGCGTTCATCCGGTCCAAGACTTGCCTTCGCCGCCGGATCGTAAGCGAGTTCATCGGTAAAATAGAATCCGGCATAATCCGCCAGTTCGGAGAATTGCTTGATCTTGCCGGCGCAGGTTTCGAGAGCGGAGCGAATATAGCCCGTGCTGAAGCGGGTGATCGGCAGGCCTGCGCGATTCAACGCCTGCACGGCGAATTCATGGAACCGCTCAAAGCTCATGGTCCGGATGTATTCCCCGTTGAGCCATTGGAGCTTGGTCGCGTCGAAGCGCGCGTTGTGGCGGAGAATCTGCGGCAGATCGAAGAGCTGGATAATCTCCTCCCGCGACAGCACCTCGCGATTCTGTTTCGGGGACCAGCCGAGCAGGCACAAATAATTCACCACGGCTTCGGGGACGCAACCTTCAGCTTCGTAGGTCGTCAACGAAGCGCCTTGGTCACGCTTGCTCATCTTGGTGCCATCCGGGTTCAGGATCAGCGGGATGTGGGCGTACGCCGGAGGCTCGACGCCAAACGCTCGGAAGAGCGCGATGTGTTTGGAGGTATTTGAAAGGTGATCTTCGCCCCGGACCACGTGCGTGATGCCCATTTCCAAATCGTCGATCACATTCACCAGGTGAAACACAGGCTGGCCGTCCGAGCGCACAATCACAAAGTCCGGTTCCGCCATTTCGCGATCAGTCAATTCCCGCTTCACCTCGCCGACGATCAGGTCGCGAATGACGATGGGCTCGCGGGTCATTCTGAACTTGACCGCCCCTTCGTGCTCGTAGGCACAGCCTTTTTGAATCAACTCGTCCACGCGCTTCTTGTAAATGGGACCGCGCTGGGATTGAAAGTAGGGACCGACGCTGCCTTTGCTTGGTCCCTTGGGATCACCCGTCGCCGGTCCTTCGTCCCAATCCACCCCGAGCCACTTCAATCCGTTCAAGATTACTTCGACGGCTTCCTGAGTATTGCGGGCGGCATCGGTGTCTTCGATGCGGAGAATGAAAGTTCCTCCCGTGTGCCGGGCATACAGCCAGTTGAAGAGCGCAGTCCGGGCGCCTCCGATGTGGAGGAATCCGGTCGGACTCGGCGCGAAACGAACACGGACGCTCATAGGGTCAGTCCCAGCATTTGATTGAGCAGGCGAAGATAGGTTTGCCTCCGCCGCATAGGCAAGCCTTCTACCGATTTTGCTCAAAGTTCAAAGTTCAAAGTTCGATGTTCGGGCTTCAGCGCAACCTCAGACATGCAGCTCCGAAATCTGTCCGGTCCCTTGCTTGCACAAGCGCACTCATAGCAAAAAAAAGACCGGGCCGCTAAGCCCGGTCCTGCTCGAATAGGCAGCCGAATCTATGGCGCGAGGACGCGGTAGAACTTGCGCGGCCCTGTCGTCTGGGCGCTGAAGGTGCCCTGCGGATTGCCGGTCACGTCTGTCCACGGTCCGGTGACATCGGAAGCTTCCTGGAGTTTTCCACTGCCGGTCCAGGAGATCGTGAGCGTGGTGCCAGCCAACTTGGCCGGGCTGAAGGCAGGTTTGCCACCGCCAGTCCCGCCCGTCGGTGCGACTGTTCCGAGCTTGTAGTCGAAATAATCAACATCCAGAGCTCCGCTCTGACCGGTCGAACCCAAACCCATCGCAATGTAGCTGATGCCACTGAAATCGCTCCCATCACCGGCCGTCACGAAATACGTCGTGGGGGTCGAACTTCCGTCGAGGTAAATGTCCACCTTATGCGTGCCTTTACCGGTGGAATCCTTCCCAACCGCGATCCAGAATTCGTGCCACTGTGTCGGATCGAGCGGGTGGATATTAGCCGTGCCGGCTTCGCCGGAATCCACCGAACCGGAAATGGTCGTGCCGTTGAGGTTGTTCATTACCAGGCCTGATTTCGAACCCGTGTCCGTAGCTGTGGCGAGTGAGAACGAAACGACTCCCCCGGCAGCCTGTTTGATCCCAAAATTCCCTTTGCCGCCGTCGTGGATCAAGTAGCCGTCCCCTGTGCTCGGATACGCTTTAGGACCCGCACCGCCTGGATTCCCATCAGGGTGCAACTGATCCAGCGTCCCGTCCGTGGGGATGCGCGCTCTGAAATGCAGCGTCACACCGGTGTCGAGAACGGTCGCAGTCGCCCCTTCCTTCGTGATGTCGTGTCCCAGATACACCTTCCGATTGCTGCTGGGATCGGCGAAAGCGAAATCGCGAGGATCCCCGGTGTCCTCAAGACGCAGGTAGCCATCGATGGAGCTAACGCCACCCGGTCGATTGGTGGCGCCGAATGTTCCGCCTACCGGCGAACCATCCCACTCGTCCGAACCATTGTCGTGACTCCACGTGCCATCGAGGGACGTGAAACCGGAGTTGGCAGCGCCGCCTGTCGCTTTGGTGCCATCGATCGTGTAGGTCCATCCGCCAGCAGGAGCGGCGTAAAGCTGCGTCTGACCCACGGGTGCGCCGCCGCCGGCTGGCGCCGTCGGATCATCCTTCGGATCGGGATGACTGATGACCGTGAAGAGATTGACCTCCCTCGGCGAAGTCACGCCCAGTTCGGGTTTGTTCTGAAGGTTGATCTCGCCCTTGGCCGCGATGCAGATCTCCTTCGTTGTCGTGGCCACGCTCATCTGCAACGTCCGGATTCCGCCCACCTTGGACGCGTTCAGGAACGCGAGGAAGCTCTTGGTGAGCGGCGTGAACGCCTTCTTCGCGCCATCGAACGCCAGCACACGGGCGGCGACCTGCTGTTGTTCGTAGCCCGGCGGTTTGGACACCCAGGAGACGGTCATGCGGTTCAGAGCGTCCACGGCAATGTTCACCCGGTCGAAATCGCCCGCGAACGCCGGTTCGCTCACTTCCGTGACCGCGACGAATTTCTGATCGCGCGAATCAAACGCGGCCACCTTAACCAGATTGCCGCTGGTCACCTTGCCGGCGAGAAACACGTACGGGCTGTTAATATGACTGGCGATGCGCGTGCCGTCGCCTCGTCCGCCGTCAAAGGTTTCACCGGAAGTGCTCTGAGCCGCCGTGCCCTTCAAATTCCCGGCGTTGTCGTAGAAGCGGAGGTTGCCGTTGATCCGGACACAGAACCCTCCCTGATACGCCGCGACGTTCGACCAGATCTGGCCGTTCTCAATCGTGAACGAATCTTTCACGATCGTTCCGTCCGGCGCGACGATGACCGCCGTGGCCGCGCGATCCGTTGCTCGCGCGTTCGAGCGATCGTCCACGACAGCCACGAAGTTGCCATTATCCAGGCCGGCCACATCGCCGCCGAACCGCCCTATCTCAGGCGTCACCGCCGGCGTACCGGAAGTCAGACGGCCATTCACTGCGTCGATCGCTTTGCTCAGCGAGGTTTGAGTGAGCGTCGCCGGATCCAGCTTAAAGGTCTGAATCGTCCCGTAACGGCCATCCGCGCCGCGATCGAACCCGAGATTCCAACGGTTGTCCGAGGCGAACGCAGGATAGACATGTGGCGACGCCTCGGCGCCGACGATGAAATTCACCGCGCCCGGCCGCTTGTCGCCAGCGACACGACCCGGGTTACCGTTTTGACGCGAGGCATTGACCTGACCCTTGTAAGGCTTGCCATCGTCCCCAAAGAATCCTTCGGCCAGCTTCATGGGTTTCCCGTCCACAGGTTGCAACGCCACAACGTAGCGCTGTTCACTTGCAGAGCCGTCCGCGAAGGTGTTGCCCTCGATCAAGAAAGTGCTGTTCCCCAAAACGCTGATGTAAGGTTCCCAGTTACCGAGCGCATCGGCCTGCGGATTGATAATGGGCGTGTCGGCGACGATTCGTTTGAGGCCAACTGATTCGACGGAGCCAGCCGTGAACGTGCTGAAAAGCCGCACACCAACCACGGCCATGTCGGGGCTTTCCGGGTTGTTCTTGCTCTCCCAGACCACGGCCGCCAGACCGCCGCGCCAGGCCGCCCGTGCATCGCGTGAGTCTTGAGTCGCGGCGCCGGCCACTTCCTTTTCGCTAACGAAAAACGTGCCGCCAACCGGTTTGCCGGTCTCGTCAAACATCCGGCCCAAGACCAATCGATTGGCCCCGCCGGAAGCGCTGGTGTCGTCGAAGACGGCGATCACCCGGCCTGAGGGATCAATGGCCGCATCCAAGCGATCGGGACCGTTCAAGGTCAAATCATCGGCCACGGCGCGCGACCACCGCACGCTGCCATTGGTGGAATTGAGCACCGTCAACCACACCTGTTTGGCGCCTTGCTCGTCCGTGCCGCTATTCACGACCACATAGGCGTCAACACCGTTGCCATGAAAACCCAGAGAATCACCGCGCCCGCCGTTCGCCGCTCCCACTTTTCCTGTAATCTTGGCGACATCGAGATTGGTCGTGATCGGCGCGCCGCTATTGTCGAACAAGCGGACTGCCCCTACGCCGTTCCAGGAGAATCGAACCGCAAATCCGTTTTTGGTCACGCCCACGCCGTGCCAGATTTCGCTCTTCACCGGTTCCGAGCTGACCAGACCCACTGGCCGGACCTCTTTGCCGGTTGCATCGACGATGCGGTAGGTGGCGTGGTTCTCCGCCGAAGCGCCTTTGTACTTGTCGATCAAATCCTGTTTCTGACGGCTTTCTCCGATGATAACGATGTTGCCATTGGACAGATACTCCCAGTCGGCGATCCGGATGTCGCCATCGGTGGCCGCATAGGCGTCGCTGGCCCCGGAAACAATCGCGCTCGGCTTGCCATCATTCGATAACAACTGCACAGCGGGAAAGTCCCCGGTGCCATTGAAAGCAGCGAATTCCGGCACCTCCAGGTGCAGATCGAAGGCGGTGGCGCCCATGCCAATGCCGTCGCCGAAAAGATTCGCTTTGATCTTGGGGCCCCAGGACGTGTAGCCCGGAACTGGGCTGCCGTCCTTGCGGAAGAAGGCGCGGTATTTGGACGTCCCTTTGGAACCGTCGGCCGCTTTGATCTCCGCATCGACATTCAACCCTTTGCCTGCGGGATCGAGGAGCACCCACACGGCTTCCAAATCTGTGAGCGCATCAGCGCCGTCATCTTCCCAGCCGACAATGACGTTTCCGTTATTGGCGATTGCGACGCCCAGACTTTCCAACTTGCCGTTGTTAAGGCTGTCCGGCGGCACGTTGATGTAGAAGGTCTCGGTCTTTGGCAGAAGACCGTTGTCTTCCGGATTGCCTGGCTGCTTGGTCTGTGCCGTGGCGACCTGGACCAGGGCGACCGCCAGAACGGTAATGAGGGTGAGACGTGCTTTCATACGCATATCGGGAATAGATGGTTTTACGATCGTGTCTTTTGCGTTTCCCAGCGTGAAAGGAACTGCTCAGCCCGGCCTTGATTTCCGTCAAGACGCGAGGATCCTGTGAGTTAAGGATCAGCCGCGACGGAATATCGAAGAAAGAGCAAACGCTTCATGCCTGGGAACCAAACCTGAACAGCCGGATCATGAGTTGGACGTGGTTGACTTGTCAACGCTCTCGTCGATCCAAACTCTTTGTACTCGCTGGTCAGGCGCAACCAACAAAAGCCTATGACGCCGCGCCTCTGCCTCTGGCTACACGAAAAAGAAATACTTCTTGCATTGCTGGCTGGCTGTGACATTGTGCCCCGCACTTAGATTTGATTGTCCAGCTTCCGCAGACATGGTGAATCTTCAGTTGAACCCGCTTCAGTGATGATTTGAAACCCGGCAGCCGGGAACGGTCCCGCAAGCAGCAAGTCAGTCTAGTTAGTAGAATAACATCATCATGAACACGAAACTGTATGTCGGGAATCTCTCCTTCGACACCACTGAAAACGACCTCCAGGACCTCTTTGCCACTTTCGGTCCGGTCACGGAAGTGAATCTGATTACGGACCGAAGCACCGGACGCTCCCGGGGCTTTGCGTTTGTCACCATGGCCACGCCCGAGGGCGCCAAAGCCGCCATCGAGGGCATGGCCGGCAAAAGCATGAATGGCCGCAACCTCACGGTGAACGAAGCGCGTCCTCGCGAAGAGCGCAGCGGCGGTGGTGGCGGGGAAGGTTTCGGGAGCCGGGGTCCGCGCCGTCAACAGTATTCTCGCTATTAATTGGCGGCGGCGAGCTCGTGCGGAGCCTTCTGGTTCCGCGCGACTCGCGGCATTTCCAACGGAATTCAGATTTTGACGAAAGCACCAATTACTTACCGCCTCCGCTGATCCGCTTCTTCGGAACGGATGAGCGGGGCTTTTATCTCAGCGTTGATGTCTTTATTTATCTTTTGGACCACGGTTGGAGTTGTACTCGGAACGGTTTACAGCTCATTTTTTGAATGGACCCTGCACCGCTACGTGATGCACCAGCCGATCGGGATCTTCACCTACCCGTTCGACCGCCATGCCTTGGTCCATCATCGCATCTTCCGGGCGGACCACACCTATCACTTGATTGACGAAAAGGACAAGCCGACGATTCCAATGGCTTGGTGGAACGGCCCTTTGCTCATCGCGGCCTGCCAGATTCCCTTTCTCATTGCGTCATGGCTGTCGCACCACTGGGGTATTGTTTGCGGCTCGGTGCTCGCCTGCAGCGCGTATTACGGCGCTTACGAATACTTGCACTGGTGCATGCACTTGCCCCGGCAACGGAACGTCGAACGTTCGGGCATCTTCTTCCGGTTGAACGGGCATCATTTGCTCCACCACCGGTACATGCACAGGAACTTCAACGTTGTATTCCCGCTCGCCGATCTCTGCCTGGGAACTCTTCTGCTCCGGTCGAAAGTTCATTTCAAACAGGCTGAAGGAGCGTCCGTCCCGAACGTCCAGCCCAAAGCGCCCCGTCACGCAGTCGCGGTGAATTCCTGATTCCATGGAGGGTTGGAGTCTTGGAGTTCCGGAGTGTTGATTCTCCGAAATATCCAATAGGCCCAAACTCCATTACTCCAATACTCCATTACTCCCCAACCCGCCTGGAAGTTCGACCGCAACAGGAAGATTCAGGGAACTGCGAGAAACGCCGGGGCACACGCCGAAAAGAAAGGCGCGGCGAAGGTCTAAGGAGATCGGGCGCTCCCGCAAGCGGGATTCGTGCTCATAGAGCAAGTCCTGACGCCCCGGCACGCAGATCTCAAAGCCGGTACTTGGACCGAGACTCTTTCGTCGCGCGGAGGAGTCTTACCGCGGAGTTGAACATTCTGGCAAGCGGATTTCCGGCGGCTTAATCGTCTTCCGCGCCAGCCAGAAAAGGAGCACGACGGAGACAGCGTTCTGGAGGAAGATCAATCCGCGACCGTTCCAGTGTAGGACAAGGGGCGTGGTCTCGTTGAAGTTCTCCCAACCAGCGGTTGCATGTGGCATGACGATCGGCCAATTGAAAATTGCCAATTACCAATTGGGAATTTTCAATTCCGCGGGCGCGTGATCAAGCGGCTCCCGACCATTTGCAAATGAACGCGGCTCGCGCGAGAGTGGCGGGCGATTACCCCGCATGAATACCAAAGATCTTCTTCACCTGGGCGTGCCTCTCGGGGAACCGATGCGGCGCGCGACGGACTTCATCAGCCGTTTTGTCCTTGGCGGCGGAGATAAGACGCGGATCGAGGACGAAGTAAGGGCGATCCTCGCGAATCCAGCGGCTTTTGTGGACGATCCGCTGCGCAGCGAATTTGCGAAAGCCTTGCGGGCCGCGCCGCCCGCAGCACGCGCCGAGCCGGTCAAATATCGCCAATGGGGCGACGGGCTGGAGGATGAGGCGGTGATGCAGATGGAGAAGGCGTGTCTGCTGCCCGTGTCCGTCGCCGGTGCGCTCATGCCGGACGCGCACGTGGGCTACGGACTGCCCATCGGCGGCGTGCTGGCCACCGATAACGCGGTGATTCCCTATGCCGTCGGGGTTGATATCGCCTGTCGCATGAAGATGACGGTGCTGGACATTCCGGTGAATGACCTGGATCGAAAGCAGGATCGACTCGCGGGCGCCATCGGAGCGGAAACGCGTTTCGGCGTCGGCGCGGCGTTCAAGCAACGCCGCGAACACGACGTGATGGACGCGGATTGGTCGATCAGCCCGATCACAAAAGCGAACAAAGATCGCGCGGCGTCGCAGCTTGGCACCAGCGGAAGCGGCAATCATTTTGTCGAGTTCGGCCTTTTCACCTCGCATGAGAAGATTCACGATCTCGAGCCGGGGACTTACCTGGCGTTGCTCAGCCACAGCGGCAGCCGCGGCACCGGCGCGGCCGTGTGCGATTACTACAGCAAGCTGGCCGTGAAAAAGCATCCGGAGCTGCCGAAAGAATTGCAGCGACTGGCGTGGCTTTCGCTCGACGAGGAGGAAGGCCAGGAATACTGGGCGGCGATGGAATTAATGGGGCGCTACGCCGCCGCGAACCACGCGTGCATCCACAAGCACATCGCGCGGAATCTCGGCGTCCAAGTGCGGCTGGACCTGGAGAACCACCACAACTTCGCCTGGAAGGAACGGCACGTGATCGGCGGTGTCGAACGCGAAGTCATCGTGCATCGCAAAGGCGCGACACCCGCCGATGAGGGCGTGCTGGGGATCATTCCCGGCTCGATGGCCTCACCCGGCTTCGTCGTGCGCGGCAAAGGCAACGCGGCATCGCTGAATTCAGCGTCGCACGGCGCGGGCCGCGTGATGAGCCGAACGCAAGCGATCAAGACTTTCAACTGGAAAGACGTGAACCGCTTTCTAAAAGAGAAAGGCATTACCCTGATCTCGGCCGGCCTCGACGAAGTGCCGATGGTCTATAAGAACATCCGCGAAGTCATGGCCGCGCAGCGCGATCTGGTAAAAGTTGTCGGCCAGTTCGATCCCAAGCTGGTGAAAATGGCGCCGCACGGCGAGCGGCCCGAAGATTGAGTTCAAGGTTCAAAGTTTGTAACCCTGTATAGCTACGCCAATCGGGCTACGCCAATCTTGCGCGCGGCCTCTTTTGGGGTTACAGATTTGAGCCGGCTGTGGCGGAAAACCAGCCGGGACCGCTTCGGCGGTCGAAAGAAAACCGCATGCCGAGCCATTCAACATTCTCAGAGTACAGCGCGCGACTGCGCGAATTCATTTCCCGCCAATCCGGCGGCGGTTCAGCCGCTCCGTCTTCTGTGACCGCCGAGACGTCGGGTCAATTCAACCAGCTCGCTTTGACTTTGTTTGCCCTGCAATTTTACCATGTCCCAGTTTACCGCCGTTATTGCGAAGCCCGAGGCATCACGCCCGAAAACACTACGGCCTGGTCGGAGATTCCGGCGATCCCGGCCGCGGCGTTCAAGGAGTGTGCTCTCTCCAGCCTCTCTCCAGCCGAGCGCACGACGGTGTTTCATTCGAGCGGCACGACCACTCACAAACCCAGCCGCCACTTCCACAATCACGAGTCACTGGAAGTGTACGAGGCGTCGTTATTGCCCTGGTTTCAAAGGCACGTCCTGCCGGAAGTTCAGTTCCGTTTCATCATTTTGACACCTGGCCCTGCGCTGGCGCCTCATTCCTCGCTGGTGCACATGTTCGAAACTGTCCGCCGCGAATTCGCGCCAAACGATTCCATGTTCGTGGGCAGCCTCCACGACCATGAAATCGCTCATCGAGACCCTGAAGTCGGTAAGGACGCGTTCCACCGCGTCCCTCGAATTTCTGGGAGCCGCCCGGAAAAAGTCAGGGACGGAGTGGAATCCGTCCCTACCGGGGTGATGGAAAGCGCCAACGCAGATGGTGGCTGGATTCTGGAAACGGACCAGGCCTGGGCGGCGCTCACCCACGCAGCCAGCGATGATCGACCCGTTGTTTTGCTCGGCACGGCTTTTTCGTTCGTCGAGTTGCTCGACTGGATGATTGGGAAACAGCTTCGGCTTTCACTTCCGCCCGGCTCGCGCGCGCTCGAAACAGGCGGATACAAAGGCCGGTCGCGCGCGCTGCCGAAAGCCGAATTGCACGGTTTGATCACGGACCGGCTCGGCATCCGATCGACGCACATCGTCTGCGAATACGGGATGAGCGAATTGAGTTCGCAAGCGTACGATCGCGTTGCTGGTGCTCCGCCATTTCAAATCTCAAATCTCAAATTTGAGATGCATCGGACATTCCGCTTTCCGCCCTGGGCTCAGGTTCAAATCGTCTCGCCCGAAACAGGGAAAGCCGTTGACGATGGAGAAACCGGCCTGATTCGGATTTATGATCTCGCCAATGTCCGCTCTGTGATGGCGATTCAGACGGAGGATCTGGGCATTCGGCGCGGCGAGGGCTTCGAGTTGGTGGGCCGCGCTGCGTTCTCGGAACCGCGCGGCTGCTCATTAATGTCAACCGCCGCACCATGACTGCGCCCGTCCAACCTTGCCCGGACTCCGCCGCGCCGGCCTTGACGGTCGAATCTCAAAATCGCGCGCGCGTTCGGACGCTTTGGCTGTGCGGCGTCCTGCATGCGTTCACGCATCTTTACAACGTGGCGTTGCTGCCGCTGTATTTGTTGATCCAGGCTGATCTCAAGCTGGCCAGCGTCGATCAAGCCACGCTGCTCGTGACCGTGATGATGCTCGCGTATTTCGCTCCCAGCTATCCGATGGGACTGCTGGCCGACCGCTTTAGCCGGAAGAAAATCCTGGGAATCGGGCTGGCCCTCAACGGACTTGGATTCGTCGGACTGGCGTTTTGCGGCAGCTACACGATGGCGCTGGCTTGTGTCGTCCTGGCGGGGTTTGGCGGCAGCTTTTATCATCCGGCGGCGACGGCGATGGTCGCGCGATCCTTTCCGACGAACACGGGCAAGGCGCTGGGGCTGGTCGCCGTGGGCGCAAGTCTAGGCTTCTTCGTCGGACCGCTCTACACCGGCTGGAGAGCCGCAGGCACGGGAAGTTGGAGAACTCCCATCCTCGAATTGGGGCTGCTCGGGATTGTCGCGGCCGGAATTTTCCTGCGCTATGCCCGGGAAGATTCCCCGGAGCGCGCGAATCTGGAAACGGCGCGGCCTTCGGAGAAGATGTTTCCGAACACAACGCTCTGGCTGTTTTTCATCGGGGCCAGCCTGGCGTTCAGCCTGAGAGATTTCACGGGGTGGAGCATGGGCAGCCTGGGTTCGCTGTTCATGCAGAAAGCGCACGGGTTTGATCTGAACGTGACCGGACTTGCCTTGAGCAGCATTTTTCTGGCAAGCATCGTGAGCAATCCGCTCTTCGGCGGCCTGAGTGACCGCGGCCGAAATCGCTGGCTGGCGTTTGTCCTGATCGTTTCCGCGATCCTCGTCGTCGTTTTCCCGCGCGTGCCCAAATCGGCGGTGATTCCCGTGTTGGCGCTGTACGGGTTCTTCTTTCTCGCGGGCTATCCGATCATTGAAGCGGCATTGATGGAATCCGTGCACGACTCCGTGCGCGGGCGTGTCTTTGGCGCGTTTATCACCATTGGCGGCACGGTGGGAAATCTGGCGCACTGGGCGGTGGGCGCCTGGGTCAGGCGCCTCGGAGACGAAGCGGCCAACCCGAATGCGTATTATCCTCTCTACGCGCTGCTGGGTTTGCTGGTGGTCTTGTCGATAGCCGGATTGCCTTGCCTTCACGCCGTCCGGAAACGCGAGATCCACCTGGCCGCGAAGTGAAATGAACTTGCCCAATTATTTTCTGGCCGACCTGCCTCCCGAGGCCGACGTGACACCGGAGCTTTTGACGGAAGCTTGCCAGAATCTAAAGCGCAACCGCGACGAGTACCTCGCGCGGCGTTCAACGGAGAGTTTGCTCGAGGTGTTTCACGAGTTGGGTCAGAGCTGGCTCAATCCGGCATTCCCCTTCCGGCAAAAGGCGCTGGAATTCGGTCCGGCCGCGACCGGTTTTTCGCGAGCGACCCTGGCCGCCGGGATCGACCGATTCTTTGCGGAACTCACCGGCGGAAAGCTTCACGACTTGATCGCGCAGGATCTCGGACACGAACAACGCCTCGACGATCTAGTGGCCAACACGCTCGAAAGAAAATCATCGCGGCTGGGGCTGGTGCGCGGTCCAAATCTGATCGCACACATCTGTGCCGGCAATATCCCCAGCCCGGCGTTGCGCAGCATCGTGCTGGGATTCCTGGTCCGGTCGGCCCAAGTCGTGAAATGCGCGTCGGGCGCAACGCTGCTTCCACGGCTGTTTGCGCATTCCATTTACGAGATCGAGCCGAAACTTGGAGCGTGTCTGGAAATCGCCGAATGGCCCGGCGGCCGGGCCCCCCTCGAAACGGCGCTGTTCCGGGAAGCGGATTGCGTGACCGCGACGGGCGCCGACGAAACGCTGGCCGCCATCAAAAGCCGGTTGCCCATCAGGGTTCGGTTTCTCGGTTACGGACACCGCCTGAGCTTCGGCTACGTCACGCAGGAAGTCTTAAGCCAAATCAAACTCGCGTCGGTCGCCGCGCACGCCGCGGCGGACGTGGCCGCGTGGAATCAACTCGGCTGCCTCTCGCCCCACGTGATCTATGTGGAATGCGGGGGGCGGGCCTCACCGGAACAGTTCGCCGAAGCCCTCGCGATCGAGTTGGCTAGACGCGAAACGATCGAACCGCGCGGGCCCGTGACGGTGGAGACTGCCGCCGCGATCGCGACGCGCCGGGCTTTTTATGAAGTGCGGGCGGCTCACGGTCCGGAAACACGCTGCTGGTTCAGCAAAGAATCCACGGCCTGGTCGGTGGTCTATGAAGCCGATCCCCGCTTTCAGAGGTCTTGTCTCCACCGGTTCGTTTACGTCAAAAGCGTCGCGAACCTGAAAGAGGCGTTGCAGGCGGCGGACGATATCCGGGCCAAAGTTTCAACCGTTGGCCTGGCCGCGCCGGAGTCCCGCGCGCTTGAAATCGCGCGTGAACTGGCCGGTTGGGGCGTCACCCGCGTCTGCCCGTTGGGGCAAATGCAAAACCCGTCCCTATCCTGGCGGCACGATGGCCGGCCCTCGCTGGCGGATTTGGTGACCTGGACCGACTGGGAGCATGAGATTTATGCGAGTTGAATTACGTAAGTCATTTCAATTTGAAGCGGCGCACCTGCTGCCGCATTTGCCCGAAACCCATAAATGCCGGCGCCTGCACGGCCACAGCTTCAAAGTCGAAATCGCCGTCGCCGGTGAGTGCGATTCGCAGCTTGGCTGGTTGATGGATTACGCGGAGATCGCCGACGCCTTCAAGCCGCTCTGGGAACAGCTCGATCACCGGTACTTGAACGAGGTTCTCGGACTCGAAAACCCCACAAGCGAAAACGTCGCGGTGTGGATTTGGGAACGCTTGAAGCCTCAATTGCCGTTGCTCGTTGAAGTGGTCGTAGCGGAGACCTGCACCGCGCTCTGCGTTTACCGCGGCGAGTGAGCTTTGATCGCTCGCTTCCGAGGAACGAACCTCACGCAAAGGCCGCCACGTGGCCAAAACGCAACCGAATTCATGAACCTCGAACATCGATTATCGAACATCGAACCAGCACCGCGCTCCTTCAACGTTCAGAGTTCGAGGTTGGATGTTCGAGGTTCAACGACTTTGATTGCGGCTCTCCCGGGCTCTGACTAATGTCCCTCCATGAGTGATCCGAAGCACGAAGAATTGCTGCGGTTGGTCCACCGGCAGCTTGAGTTGATCGGCGAAAATCCGGACCGGGATGGCTTGAAAAGAACCCCGTTGCGCGTGGCCAAAGCGTGGGAATTTCTGACGCAGGGTTATCGCAAGGATCCCAGGTCCGTCTTGAACGGCGCGCTGTTCGAGGCCAAGTCCGACGAAATGGTTATCGTCAAGGACATTGATTTCTACAGCTTGTGCGAGCATCACCTGCTCCCTTTCTTCGGCAAATGTCACATCGCGTATTTGCCCACGGAGCGGGTCATCGGGCTCTCCAAACTTCCGCGCCTGGTGGACGTGTTCGCCCGCCGCCTGCAGGTGCAGGAGCGGATGACCCATGAAATCGCGGCCACGATCGACGAATTGATCCAGCCGCAGGGCGTCGGCGTGGTCGTGGAAGGCCAGCACCTTTGCATGATGATGCGCGGCGTCGAGAAACAGAACTCTTACGCCATCACCTCGGCCATGCTGGGCCGGTTCCGGGACGACGCCCGGACGCGGGGTGAATTCCTCGACTTGATTCGCCACCGCCGGAGCGGCCTGTAACCGGGGAAATGTTAGGCTTGCTAAACGCGGACTCCTGCATAGATTTAGCGGCTCAATTTTTTGAACGAATGAATTTTGACGCCTTCCAGGCCTTGCTCGCCATGGGTATGCCTCCCCCGGCCGACGGGAAACAACGCAACCCGACGGGCGATTTGGTGTACTCCATGGGGCTGCTGGTCATTTTTGGCCTGATGTTCTATGTCGTGCTGATTCGCCCGCAGCAGAAGAAAGCCAAAGAGCACACCGAATTGATCAAAGCGCTGCGGCCCGGCGACAAAGTCCTGACCAGCGGCGGCATCCTCGGCGTGGTCATCAGCGTCAAAGACAAGAGCGTCTCCATCCGCTCCGCTGACACCAAACTGGAGGTTCTGAAAAGCGCAGTCTCCGAGATCACGGAAAAAGCCGCCAGTTCCTCCGAGGCATAACCTTCTTACTTCATGAGCCGAAATTTACTTGGAAGATTCCTGTTCGTCGTTTTTGTCCTGGCCTGGGCGATTTGGGAGATTTATCCGCCGCAGGCGCGCCACTTGATCGACGTCTTCAACGAGCAGGCGTCAAACCGGGACACGAATTTCACCGCGATTGTCCAGCAGGCGCAAAAGCTCCAGCAGGCCAATCCGCAGCGGACCTATGCGAATCTGGTGGAAGCCGTCGGCACGAACGATCTGACCCGGTATTTTCCGGGGATCAAAATCAAAGATGAACCCAATC
>JACPRI010000410.1 GCA_016190065.1 Verrucomicrobiota bacterium | reverse complement strand
CTTTGCCGAAACGTCAAGCCAAAGCCGTTTATTAGACCGGTGAAAAGCGCAGTTCGAGATCGTTAACGCCCCGTCCTGATAAACCGCAGCGGCACTGCGTTTATTAACACTGTTCGGCGACAGTCACGCGATGAGCGACAAGATCAAGATGCGCGACGGGGACACCATGCTGATCATGGTGAAAGGTGGCGAGGTCATCCACTTCACCCCGAACATGAGCTTGCCACACTCGGAGTTCGTCAAGCGGACGACCGGGCAGTTGCCGACGGGCGCGTGGGTCGGGAGTGTCTCGAAGCTTGATGGTGAGGTTGCGGCGATTACCTCGAAGCACTTTTTCGGTTATCAGCTTCCTGCACCACCGGAGGTCATGGAAGCAGTTCGAAGGACATTTGAGTGACGAGAATGCCGAACAAAATCGGTGCAGCGAACGTGCGCCGCGCCAGTCCGCTCAGTGCTGGCCGACGACTTGGACGCGCCCGTTGCGCTCCACCGTTTCTCCCGGCGCACGTCGCTGACCTCTGGCGTTAGCCGTTACTGCGCGCATATGCCTTCCAACGCATACACAAGTCACCTTGTAGTTCTTTTGAAGGACGTCCGAGAGATGCAGGATGCACACAAGAGGTTGCGGACGGGACAGGCTGGTCGCCAGTGGGGGCTGGGAGCATTGAATCGCGCTGCTGTCGTCCTAGCCGTTTCTTCGTGGGAGGCATATTTGGAGGAGGTGGTTCGAGAGTGTCTTGAAGCACTTCGCCCAGCGGCCCCACCTCTTGGTGTATGGCCTGCCCTGAATGCGTCAGTCCGAGGCGACCTTGGGCGCTTCAACACTCCCAACGCCGAGAATGCTCGCAGGCTGTTCTTGGAGAGTTTCGGTGTTCAGGACATGACGGCCGAGTGGCATTGGCGCAATTGCACGCCCGCACAGGCACGGGACCTCCTTAATGAGGCGCTCACCAATCGCCACCACATCGCACATGGCGTCAATCCGAGGCCGACCATCCACAACAGTTACGCCCGGTGGTTGCCAGGTTTCATTGCCAGACTTGCGCGGAGCACAGATGCGGGGCTCAAGCGCCATTTTCAGACAACCTTTCACGTGACACTTTCATGGTGAATACGATTGGGACGGCTAACAAAACGCTCCACACGAACCGCCGCCCCGCGCTCGGCTTCGCCCTGAGCGTCGGGTTATTGGACGCCCGGCGGCCTCATCACGTCATCGTCCAGGCGGCGGTCGGTGAGCTTGGTCGTTAGCTTCATGATCAAACGCCGCGTCATAACCGTGGGGGTAGTGGCCGCGCTGCTGATCTTTGCTTTCATCCTCTACCAAGTCGTCGTCCCGCGATCACCTCTGACCGTGACTTTTGTTGGATACACCAACTTTGTGGCAGGAAGGTTGCCTCGTGCCGTATTCGCGGTGACGAACACCAGCGCGCGTCCAGTACGACGCTGGGGCTGGGAGGAGCATTTGGCCAGTGGGCGGCAGGGAGTCGCACACCTTGGGGCCATTACACTCAAGCCCGGTCAAGGTGAGCATTTTGAAGTGAGTCCTGGCGCTTGGCCAACCTGGAGGCTAGCGGTTTTGTCCACAGAACCGTTAAAGGAACGATGGAATCAGTTGCTGACCAGTACCCCTTATGTTGCGAGCAACCAGTGGGAGCAACTCTGGTTTGATCGGTCGTTCAGCCCGTGGGTTCCTGGACCACCATGGGTTCCTTCGCCACCTTTAGCCAACCCTTGAAATCCGCCAAAGCTAACAAAATCGGTCGAGCGAACCGCCGCTCCGCTTCTCCGGTCAACGCTGGGCGGCATTTCGGGAGTGCCGCGTGCGCTCCACCGTTGCTGTCGGCGGCGGTCGCTCACCTCTGTCGTTGGCCGTAACCGTATGCCCCTCGAAAGACCATCGCTCGTCGGAGAGTTGCGAAAGTCACTCCACGCACTTGCCCGCGATGGACGTGACGCGTTGGCATGTGCGCCGGAGGGTTCATGCAAGGCGGACGAGTTGGCGTTGGATTACAGCAACGATTTGGCTGCTGCTTTGGGTAGCTTTGCCGGGGAGTTCACAGCGGAGCAGCAGGCGGCTCTTCGGCGCGTGGACAATATGCTCTCAGCGATGAGTGGTCCGGACCACGGAGCATTGTGGACAGACGACGCTGTATGCACGCATCCTCGATGGGCCGAGGTGCGGTCGCAGGCACGTCGCGCACTGACGGCTCTCGACTGGGAGGAGTAAGACATGAGAACGGCCAACAAGACGCTGGACCGAATGACGAGGAGCGCGGTCAGCCGCGTGTTCCAATTCGGGCGTCCTTGGCGCGCTCCTCGTCATCGGTCAGCTTTGCGTTAGGCCGCATCGCACGCAATGAGATATTTCGAGGACGCCAAACAATTGTGGAAGACGCACGTTCCGAAGTCCGGGCAGGCGGATACGGTTCAGGGCGAGTTGATTCGCGCCGTCGAGCGGTTGAGATGGGAGTCGCAGAACAACGGCAACGGTAATTGGGATGAGGGGTTCGTTCGGTTCTGCGATTTTCTGGAGCAGACTTTGTCTGTCACCCCACCGTTTGATGAGAGTGCGCTTTGTGCGATTCGTTCAGACGTTGCGCGGTTGCGCGACTTTGAGCATCCTTATCTGGAGGACGACCTTTACGACCGATTGTCAGATAGGATTGTCGAGTTCCATCGTCACCTTGGTCGTCCAGTTGCCCATGAGCACGATGCACTTCAGTATCGTTAGAGAGTTGCGGCCTTTGTTCAACAAGCCGGTCGAGCGAATGCCGGGGAGCGCGAGTCTGTCGCGGTTGCAGACCAACGTCGCAGGCGCGCTCCCCGGCATCGCTCACCTTTTTCGTTGGACCAAATAGCATGTCCCACTGTCCTAAATGCCAGAGCGAGCGGGTTGTAGCCGGTCGGCTGCTCGGTAGCTCCGAAAGCGAATCTGCCGTGTTCCGCCCAGCCAATCTTCCTGCGTCTGCCTTCACCTTGCGGGGGGGAGTATTGCTCGGTGGCAGCTTCGCATGTGAAGATTGCGGATTTGTTTGGAGTTCGGTTGACTCCGAGGCACTCCGTAAGTTTCTGCGGCGGCACTGTGGCCGAGACGATGCTTGAGTTGATACAGGTCCAACAACAGAAAGTCGAGCGAACCGCCGCTGAGCGTCTCGGTTTTGACACGGTCGGTTATGAACATCATCAGACACAGCTTGAGTGCGCGGTCGGTGACTGTCGCTCACTCGGGGCTAGGCATCTTGATGGCCACTACCCACCACTAATAGGCACCATGGAACACGCGGTCCAGATCTACGCGATCATCAATCTCACGGTCATCGGCATCTCCCACGTTGTGAGGCCGCGGGTGTGGGCAGACTTCTTCGTCTTTCTCCGAGAACGCGGCGAGGCGGGCGTGTTTGCCGTCGCCATCTTGAACCTCATCTTCGGCTCGATCATCGTTGCGTTCCACAACGTCTGGTCGGGCATCCCATTGGTGCTCACCGTGTGGGGGTGGGCGAACGTGGTCAAGGCTCTGCTCTATTTCCTGTTCCCCGCGATCGGCCTGCGCAGACTCCAGTCCCTTTCCCATGAGCGGGCCAACCTAGTCGGCGGCGGCGGGATTCTCTTCCTATTGCTGGCCGGTGTCCTCGGCTATCACGTCTGGAGCACAGCATGAAGGGGTTGCTCGTCAGGTCAGGCCATGAACACGATAGCCGTTCGCAATGGACCGGCGAGGTGCCGAGTTACTCGGTTTTGAGATGGCTGGATTTTTGAACATCATCAGATACTGCTTGAGCCCGTTTCCAGCGGCGGTCGCTCAGCTTTTGCGTTGACCTAAACCGCTTCGCGGAGGGGATGCGGAAGGAGTATGCAAATGTGAAACAACTCTCGCCGGAACAGGGCGAACTGGTGTCGTCGCTCGCGAGGCGACTCGACGCGATCCGCGGGATCAGAGCCGTCGTGCTCGGAGGATCGTATGCCCGTGGGCGCGCGCAGCCGGGATCGGACATCGATCTCGGCCTTCTCTATTCGGAAGCGGCTCCCTTCTCGATCCAGAGCGTTCGCGAACTGGCCGAGGCAGTCAACGACACCGCTGGACCCGTGGTCACGGATTTTTACGGATGGGGTCCCTGGGTCAACGGTGGAGCGTGGCTGACCATCGGCGGGCAGCGCGTCGATTTCATTTATCGCAGTCTCGAACACCTGGAGCGGGTCATCGCTGACGCAGAGGCCGGACGGTACGAGCTTCATTACGCCCAACAACCTCCCTTCGGATTCTTCAGCGGAACGTACCTTGGAGAGATCGTGGTGTGCATTCCGCTGGTCGATCCCGAAGCGCGGCTCGATGGGCTGAAGCAGCGAGTCGCGGACTATCCCGAGGCCCTGCGCCGGGCCGTGGTGCAAGACTATCTCTGGATGGCCGAATTCGGGCTCGGTGGGTTCGCCCGGAAGTTTGCGGCTCGTGCAGACGCCTACGGAACCGCCGCTTGCCTGACTTGCGCCGTGAACCAACTGGTATTGGTTCTGTTCGCTTTGAACCGGAAATATCCGATCAACGACAAGACGGCCCTGCTGGAGATTGCAGAGTTCGAGCGCGCCCCGCGAGGGTTCGGACCGCGCGTGCAGACAACGCTCGCGCAACTGGGCACCTCTCCGGCGGAACTCGCTGCTGCCGTCGCGAGCGTCGCGCAACTGGTCCGGGAAACCGTGGAACTGGCAGATGGGCTCTACGAACCACGTTACCCCCTGCCAAAATGAACCATCCACGAATTCTCTTTCGTCCTGCAAAGATATCCCTTGACCCTCCAGCAAATCCTGTTTTATCGGAACAGGTAAACGCGTTGGATCAATTGTTCCAAGCCTACGGAATGGACCTTCTCGGCCCGCCGCTCGTTGCAGAATGAAAGGTGGACGAAGAGCGACGGATGGTACGAGCGGCCTAACACAAAATCCTGGCTTGTTTCAACCGGAGAACGCCTTTATGCACCGAATTGGCGGAGTTCTCATCCTTATGCTCTGCACGTCAATGGCGCTGGCCGACCAGCGCCAGGACAAGCCGGCATCACCCGCGGAGACTTACCAGGCGCTTTTCAAGGAGCGCCAGGATGGGCCCGATGATTTGTCGAAGGCCACCGATGCCGAAGAACGCAAGCAGGTCCAGGCGCGGCTGGCGAAGCTCCCGCTGCGGTTTCTGGAGTTGGCCGAGCAAAACCCGCAAGATCCCGTCGCTCTGGAGGCGCTTATCCAAACGGTGTCGTGGGTGAACTCGACTGCCTTTCCGGAGGGTGGCCAAGCCAGCCCAGGGGAGAGAGCGCTGGCGCTCTTGCGGCGCGACCACATCCGAAGCGACAAGCTCGGCCCGGTCTGCCAGCAGGTTCTCTTTGGTTTTCATAAGAGCCACGAGGAATTCCTGCGCGCGGTGTTGGAAGCGAACCCGCATCCGGACGTGCAAGCACTCGCCTGCTTATCGCTGGCCCAGTTCCTGACCGACCGCCTGAACCGGCTCGGCGTGATCCAGGACCAGCCCAACCTGGCCGAGCGCTACCACCGCGTGTTTGGCAAAGCTTTCCTTGAGGCATTGCAGAGGCAGGATCACGCGGCAGTCGGCAAGGAAGCCGAAGCGCTATACGACCGGGCCGCCGAAAGGCACGCCGACGTGAAGATTCCCGTCACCTATTTCGGTTCCGGCGGCACGGTCGGAGAAAAAGCCAAGGCGGAACTGTTCCGGATCCGCCACTTGGCGGTCGGCAAGGAGGCACCGGAGATCGAAGGTGAGGACCAAGATGGCCGGCGTTTCAAACTCAGCGATTACCGCGGCAAGGTCGTCCTGCTCGACTTCTGGCACCGCTTGTGACGGACCTGAATGGCCCAGTGGCCTCATGAGCGGTCGCTCGTGAAAAACCTGGCTGGCAAGCCCTTCGCTCTTATTGGAGTCCACCTCAACTACGACAGCGATGAGGCCAGCAAAGTCAAGAGAGTGATGGTCAAAGAGCAGTTGAACTGGAGGTCGTTTGTGGACCGGGGACCCATTGCCGACAAGTGGAAGCCCGCCGGCACCCCGTCATACTACGTCATCGATTCCGAGGGCGTGATCCGGTACAAATGGGCCGGTGCTCCCGGCGCGAAGGCCATCGACACGGCCCTGGAGAAATTGATCCAGGAGGCAGAGACAGACGCGAAGCAGTCGCCGAGGTGAGGTCTGCGGCGAATGCTAACCCTATCGCACCTCAGGCAGCAGCGGCGCCGTTTCCACGCGGAAGAATTGGAGGATCGGATTGGTGGACGACGTAAACCATTCTGTTTCGGGAAAACGTCCGGGCACATTCGTGATCAAGGTCAGAAGCCGGGCGGCATCGACTCCGACTTTGACCTCGTAACTCCGGTTCGTCGTGCTGGGCCAGCTCAAGCGCACGAGCTGGCTGCTCCAGCGGGAAAGATTCAGTTCGAGCGGAATCTCCGCCGCCATCGGATTCGTCCCCAGGATTTGTTCGCGGGCATTGCTGTAGCCGTCCTGGTCCGGATCGTCCGAGGGGCCGAAGGCGAGAGTCTGAAAGCGCTGCATTTCCCACGCGTCATCCAGGGCGTCGCCGTCACTGTCCGTGATGCGCACGCCGGAAATGATCAAGCTGATGCTCCTCACCGTGCCGAGGCCTCGCGCGTCAAGATCGCCGATGGCGATCGTCCAGGTGCCGGCGCTGTTTTCGTAGAAGTGATGCACGGAATAATAGGTCCAGTCGCGCGGACCGGGTGAATCGTCGCTGCTCCAACTCTGCATCACGCTGCGCGTGCCGCCCGGCGCCTGGAGAGTGATCCGCAGATCGCCGCGCGTGGTGTGGTCGGTGTCGATCCGCACGCCGACATGCTCGCAGAGAAGCGATTCTTTCACGGTTAAAGAAAAATTCGTGGACTGCAGCGAGAGTTGAGCCTGTGCGGTCGAATCGGACGCCAGATACTCGCGCAAGGCTTCTCCGTCCGCCTGGCTGATAAACACTCCCGGGATCGGCGAGAACTCGGTCGCT
>JACPRI010000409.1 GCA_016190065.1 Verrucomicrobiota bacterium | reverse complement strand
TTGCTGACGGGAACCGGTATCGTGCCTCCGGACGATTTTAGTCTCCATCCGGGCGACGAAGTCCGCATCTCGATTTCGGGCATCGGAGTGCTGAAGAATCAGGTCATCGAAGTTTGAATTCGTCTTTGACATAGCCCTCCCCGGTTGGCAAGGTTTCGCCTCAATTTAGAAGTTCATGGGCGGGGAAGCCGCGTCCGGGTGGCGCTGCCCAATCAAATTCACTTCGTCTATATGGCAGATCTAGTCGGAAACTTATTGGTTGCGCAGTCGGGCGGCCCCACTGCGGTCATTAACGCGAGCGCCGCCGGTGTCATCCAGGAGGCCGGAAAGTATCCGGATTTGATCGAAGAGATTTACGGCGGGCTCAACGGGATCCTCGGCATCCTCAACGAAGAATTGATCGACATTCAGGAGGAAAAGCGCGTCGTGATCGAAGGGCTCAAGCACACGCCCGCGGCGGCCCTTGGCACGTGTCGCTACAAAGTCGATTTCAAGAAAAAGCCCGAACAAGCGGCCAAGGACATGGACCGGCTGTTTCAGGTTCTCCAGGCGCATAACATCCGATATTTTTTCTACATTGGCGGGAACGATTCCCAGGACACGGCCCACAAAATCCACGAACAGGCCGTCCAACGCGCCTACGATCTCCGCGTCATCGGCGTCCCCAAGACCATCGATAACGATCTTCCCCATACCGATCACTGCCCCGGCTACGGTTCGGCGATCAAATACAACGCGACGACCGTCATGGAGATCGCGGCCGATGCGGCCAGCATGGCTTCGGACAGCGGCGTGTGTTGTTTGATCGAGGTCATGGGCCGAGCCGCCGGGTGGATTGCGGCGGGCACGGTGCTGGCGAAGCGGAATCCCGGCGACGCGCCTCACATCATTCTGTTGCCGGAGATTCCTTTCAATGAAAGCGCCTTTCTGTCCAGAGTCCAGGAGACGCTTGCGGCCAACAAATTCTGCATCGTGGTCGTGGGGGAGGGACTGCGCAACGCGGCGGGCGAAGAAATGGCCGCGGACAAGCGGACGATGGATGCTTTTGGCCATCCAGCCCTCTCGGGCGCCGCAGAACGCGTGGCTGAAATCGTCTCGACAAAACTCAAAGCCAAAACCCGCACCGTCAAACTCGGCTATGCCCAGCGCGCCGCCGCCCATTGTGCGAGTGAAACCGATGTATTGGAGGCGACCGCGTGCGGCGGCGCCGCCGTTCGGGCGGCCATCGACGGACAAAGTGGCTTCATGGTGAAGATTGTCCGGCACCAGAACAGCCCGTACCGCTGGACGACCGGTTTTCAGGAATTGAAGGAAATTGCGAACGTCGAGCGATTGGTGCCACGGGACTGGATCAGCGCGGATGGATTCCTGCCGAACGAAGCGTTCATCGAATACGCGCGCCCCTTGATCGATGGCGAGCTTCATCTGCCCATCGACAGCGGCCTTCCCAAGTTCGTGACGCTCCAGAAGAGTCCCGTGGAGAAGAAACTGCCGCCTCGCGCTTAGAGCCTTGGATCCGCACGCCTCGCTTGTCTTTCACCGTCAGACGAGCTTGAACGAACTGCGTTGCGGCTTTTGGCGTGCTTGTCCATTCCCGGATCCCTTCGGGTCATCCGTGGACCTACTTCAGATGTCGGCGAATATGGATGCCGACTTGTTCGATCAGCAGAACAACCAGCATTGTCGCCAGGACCATCGTGGCCACACTCTGATAATCGAAGGCGCGCCGATAATTCTCAATCCAGAGTCCCAGGCCGGCAACGCCCACAAAACCGAGCACTGCCGAATCCCGGATGTTCATGTCCACGCGGAACAGGATAAGGGACAGAATCTCCGGCGCCACCTGCGGCCAGATGGCAAAGCGCACTTTCTGGAACCAGTTCGCGCCGGCGCTATCCATGGCCTCCCAAACGCCATGGTCAAGGTTCTCGCATTCTTCGGCAAACAACTTGCCCAGCATGCCGACCGAGTGGATCGCAATCGCCAGGACACCCGGGAAAGCGCCCAACCCAAGCGCGCCCACAAACAGGAGCGCCAGCACAATCACGGGAATCGACCGCACAATCGCCAACGCCATCTTGACAGAGTGATGCACCCAGTGCGGCGTGAGGTTCTCGGCGGCAACGAATCCCAGGAGCAGCGCCACCGCCGCGCCCAGGGCCGTTCCCAAGAAAGAGATTTGAAGCGTAATGGCGATGGCTTCGCCCGCCAGCCTCAAGGGCGGCAGAAACGGACGCGCCTCGGTCTCGGACCAGGTCAGATCGGGAGGCAGCATCCGGTCCAAGAACTCCAAAAGTTGCGGGCCGGATTCAGACAAAGCCACGAGGTTGATCCCGGTACCTTTCCAGGACCAGGCTAACAACGCCAAAACCGCCGCGCCCAGGCTCGCGTTCAGCCAGATCCATTTAACTCGCCCGGGCCGCGGTGGCGGCAGAGCTGATGGGGATAAGGTCGTCTCCACGGTAAAGTTCCTCCAGATTCGCGTCGGTCAGGGCAGCCGGAGAATCGTCGAAGACCACGCGTCCGTGGCGCAGGCCGATGATCCGGCTGGCATAACGCCTCGCCAAATGAGGTTGATGCAAACTCATCACCAACGTTGCGTCGTGATGCCGTTGAACTGCGCCGATTAAATCCAATACGTCTTCGGCCCAGGCGGGGTCCAGACTGGAGACCGGTTCGTCCGCCAGAATGATAGACGGCTGCTGCGCCACGGCTCGGGCGACGGCCACGCGTTGCTTTTCGCCGCCGCTGAGCGTATCCGCGCGTTGATGCACCTGATCCTGCAATCCCACTTCACAAATGGCGGCCCAGGCGCTCCGCACATCTTCCGGTGTGAAGAGGCCCAGGAGTGAGCGCCAGCGGCTCGTCAGGCCAAGCCGTCCACAGAGGACGTTTTGCAGGACCGTCAATCGAGGCGCCAGGTGAAATTGCTGATAGATCAAGGCGATGCGGCGGTTGATTGTGCGGCGTGCCTCAGGACGCGCCGTCACCATGTTTGCCCCCATCACTTCGAGTTTCCCGTGTGTCGGGCGAATATAACCTTTGATGCTGCGTAAGAGGGTGCTTTTGCCCGCGCCGCTAGGCCCGATCACCGCGACCCGTTCGCCGCGCTCGATCTCCAATCGGTCGATGGACAGCACCGGCGCGCGGCGCTGAAAGCAGACTTGCAGGTATTCGATCCGGATCATGCGAGGTCTATTTCCCGCCGCGCCTTTCCGCTGGCGGGGCGAGATTCGGAGTTCGGATTTCGGGCTTCTTTCGGCATTCGGCGTCAGGAATTCGTCATTGAAGCTCGCGGCCGTTTGAAAACAGCGAAGATCTTCTTCAGGGCTTGGCAGACTCACGCGGCGCGAATAATTCCGGCTTCTTCACGAAACCATAGCGCGCCGCGATTTTGGCCACTTCGGCAAAGTCCGACAGTTTGGCCTCGGCAAAGCCTTGCACCCCGTAAAGCTTGCTCAAGATGATCTTGTCGTTCGAATCGGAAATATCCAGGGCCAGCAGGGAGCGCTTCACGCGTTCCGCGACGGACTTGTCCAGGCCCTTCCGAGCCATCACGAGATGAGCCGGGCTTGCGATCGAGTTCGCGATGGCTTTGACCTGGTCGCGTTCTTCCAGACGCAACAGTTGGTCGGCATACTGGCTGACGCCGGCTGCGTCCACGAACCGGTTGGCTACCGAACGCATGGCCTGTTCGTCGCCGCCGGCGAAATAGATTTGCTTGAAGAACTCGCCCTCCACGCGTCTGCCGGAGACCAATCCGGCCTGGACGAGAATCTCGCGCGGCAGCAAGTGACCCGACATGTCGATCTGGTCGGCAAAGGCAATGCTTTTGCCCTTCAAGTCCGCCAGGGTGTTGATGCCGCTGTCACGGCGCACCCAGATGCACGAATGATAGGTGGGCTTGCCGTAGCTATAGATCTCCAGGAGCAAAGGCAGCACGCCGATCTGTTCGTGAGCCATCATAAAGGCCAGCGGATCGACGAAGGCCAAATCCGCCTTGCCTCCGCGCATCGCTTCAA
>JACPRI010000408.1 GCA_016190065.1 Verrucomicrobiota bacterium | reverse complement strand
GTTCATGGTCCCAATGCGCGATTTTGAGATCATGGAGGCTCTGCATGAACCCGGTAGGGACGGATTCCACTCCGTCCCGGACTTTACTCAGCGATCGAATGAACAAATATCAGGGACGCGGTGGAACGCGTCCTTACCGTGCCGCGCAGACCCAATCGGAATTGGATCGATTGACCTGCTTGGGACTCCGGGTTATCTATCCTGCTATGAATCCCGCTCAAACTCCAGGCCGAGCAAATCGCGGCTCGACCGGCATCGCGGCCTTCACTCTCATCGAACTCCTGGTCGTCATTGCGATCATCGCCATCCTGGCGGGCATGCTGTTTCCGATTTTAGGCCGCGCCAAAGAAAACGCCCGGCGCGCCCATTGCATGAATAACCTCCGGCAAATCGGCCTGGGCATTCAGATGTATCGGGAGGACAACGAAGATCGCCCGCCGCTTTACCTGGTCGATCCCGGACGCAAAACGTCCGGTTATCCCGGCGCGACCAACCAGTACCTCGAACGCGGCTACGTCGGAAACACGAACTCGTTCATTTGCCTGTCCGACCGCACGCGCGGACGCATCCCGATCGATCTGGGCTGGGAATATTTCGGCGATTTCACCACCAGTTACGCCTATCATCTGGGCGTGTGGTTTCAAACCACCACCGAGGGCAAAGCGTGGCTGAAAAGCCAACTCGCCCGCTGGAACGCGCGCTTCATCGTTGCGGCGTGCCCGTGGCATCGGCACCTTTGGCAAGGCTGGACCCGGACCAACACGACCGGTTGGGGCAGCCGCCAAACCAAAATCAAGGATCTCGCTCTCCGCTACGATAACAGCGTCGATACTTTCATTTGGCCTTCGCAAAACTGGGAGGAAGAGCCTTACACCAAGCTGCGCTAGCCTGCCGTCGTGGTCCAATTATCGTAATCGTAATCCCAATCTCTTCTTCGCAGATCCGGAGTTGCGATTAAGAGTAAGATCACAATTACGAAAAAAAAGACCACGCTCGCTTTCCTCGAACGACACGCAAGTATTGCTTGTCTCAAGCCATTAATGTCCTAAACAGAGGCGCGCAGCATGTCCGTGAATCGTTGCGCCCGCGAAAGGCAAATCCATGCTAAGCCGTTTGCATCGCCGTCTAATGACGCTCGGTCTTGGGCTGTCCATCCTGACCCTGTTCGAATCGGCGTGTGGCCAGGTTGCTTCACAGCAGCCAGGGGCCACGCCACCTGCGCAACGCTTCACGCCATCCGCCTTCCTGCGATTTGCCGATTGGAAAGCCGCCTGCAGCCGTCTGCCAGGCAATCGTGCGCTCAAACATACCTTGCCGCCGAAAGAACTGCGGCCGTTGAAGACCTTCGCCCAATTCGCCGAACCTTTGGAGGCCTTCTTCGATCTTTGTAAAACAGGCGCGATGTCCCAAGCCGACGCCTGGGTCGGGGAAATCCCGGCCAAAGCGCACTTCTTCAACACGGATGCGGCTTATTTCGTCAGGCAGGCCATTCCGTTCCAGCCCTTCGCCCAGCGACACGTCGTGCCTCTTGGCGCAGAGGTGATTTTCCACGGCGATTTTCATGGCGACATCCACTCAATGATCGCCTGGCTGGCGTGGCTGAACGAACGCGGCTATCTCCAGGATTTCCGCCTGGCGCGGCCGAACACCTACCTCGTCCTGCTTGGAGATTACACGGATCGCGGCGGCTATGGCGTCGAGGTGCTCTACACCATTCTGCGGTTGAAACTGGAGAATCCCGACCGCGTTCTGTTGGCGCGGGGCAATCACGAGGACATCAGTCTGGCGTCCCGCTACGGATTCCTCGCGGAGGGCAGCCATAAATTCGGCCGGGAATTCAATGCCCAGCGCGTCCTCCGGCTTTATGACTTCCTGCCGGTGGTGCTGTACCTGGGTTGCGCCGATCATTTCATCCAGTGCAATCACGGCGGAATGGAGCCGGGATTCGACCCAGGCCGTTTGCTCGATGCTCCAGAGGCCGCGCGCTTCGAGTTGCTCGGCCCGCTCAAGCAAACCCAGTTCGCGAAGGCCCATTCAAGCTGGGTCGCGGCGCTCCCGCCGGATGGACATCGCATCGTGAACCGCTATTACCGGGACTTCCTCCCTGCGAGTCCCACTACTCCGACGCTGCTTGGATTCATGTGGAATGATTTTTCCATCGTGCGCGGCGAGACCGAAATCAACCTGGATCCGGATCGTGGCTTTGTCTATGGCGAGGGAGCGACGCGATTCATCCTCGAACAGGCAGGCACGGCCACACGGCGCGTTCATGCCGTGTTCCGGGCGCACCAGCACTCGAGCGCGCTCAATCCCATGATGCGCCGCCTCAAAGCGACGCGCGGCATCTTTCGTCATTGGCAGGAACGCGATTCCCTCGGCCTATTGGACGCCGACCCATCCGCTCTCACCAAACTCCTCGAAAGCACGGAGGAACGCCGGGTGCCGGCAAATTCCGTGTGGACCTTCAATGTCTCACCCGACAGCGTCTATGGGGATGGCTGCGAATTCAGCTTTGACAGTTTTGGAATTCTGACCACCGCCCAATCGGTGAACGATTGGAAGCTGCGAGTGGTGAATCTCACCATCGCGAAGTGTACTTTGTTTGGCGCGGTAGGGACGCGTTCCACCGACGTTCCACCGCGTCCCTGATATTCCCCGGAGACTGTTTTTCAACCGAGGACGGAGGGCGCGTAAATCCGATATCTCCTGAGTCCCACCGCACCTTTCGGGTCTATCTCCGTCGCTTAAGAAAATAATGGGACGCGGTGGAACGCGTCCCTACCGCGCGGAAACATGGGCAGCGCCGCCACACCGACTGCGACTCCGTGGCTCTCTCCCACTCACCGCACCAGCCGGTAGAACCTCGCGCCGGCGCCGGGAGTGATCCGGATGACATTGTCATTTCCTTCCACGACTGGAGCTGAAGCCACCGTTGTCCAGGTGGCCAGACCCAGGCTGGAGCTTTCCTCGAGTCGAAATCCCGCCGCCGTTGTCGGCCAGGACAGACGAACGTTCCGATTCGGTCCCAGGAC
>JACPRI010000412.1 GCA_016190065.1 Verrucomicrobiota bacterium | reverse complement strand
TCTTGAAGATCGTGAAAACATCCGAACCGAAGCCAGATCGCTTTTGGCGGAAATCACGGATTGCCGCCCGAATCCTTCTGAAGAAGGAACGGGAGGGACTAACGACGCGAGATCTCAGGTTGGCGAGGCAACTTGCTGAGGACTCCGGCGTCACCAACCGGCTCATTGATCAAGCCATGAGCTTTCTCAGGGCACGAAAGAATGGCTATAGACTATTGGACAGACCAAATTGATCTGAGCACCCCAGCCGGCGCGGCTCTGAAGAAACTAGCCGGAGTTTTGCCGCAAGATCGGTCTTTTCGGATCACACTCTTCGGATCCGCCCCAATTCAGATTACGGTTGAGCCTTCCCTGCTGAGCGCCGACGTCGATCTGTTCTGCGACGAGGAAGACCTGACCGAGTTTGTTCGGAAAGCTGGATTGGATCGAGAGCACTCGGACTTTCATGTTCAAGTCTGCTCGGGATTGAATTTCCGCACGAGTCCTCACTGGGCCGCTCGCACACTCACCACCGTGATGGGTACCGTAACATTCGTGTTCCCGCACCCGATCGACATTTTGATCGCGAAGTTAAACCGCCTGGACGAAAAAGACCTGGAGGCTTTCCGCGTCGTGATGCGGAAAACCGGCCATCCCACTGAGGCCGAATTGATTCATGAACTCCAGATGGCCGTCGATTTATTCCGGCCCAGTTTCGATGAGGAACAAGGGCAGGATATCGCGAATAACTGCCGCCGGCTTTGGCCCCTGATCTATGGACGCGAGATCGATCCGCGGAAGGAAATCATCGCGCCGGCGCTGCAAAAACGCCGCGAGGGATACGGCGAGCCCGCGCGCGACTATAAACAGGAATTACGCGATGCCGTGAAAGCTTTCCAAAACTAATCCGATGGCTCGTTCCCGTCCCGGCTTGGTCAAGCGACGACGGCGGGTTCAACAGGTGGGGAAGGTTGCGTCTGTTCCTGCACCGCGCGGAGTTGATCTTCCTGGGACCGAATGATGGCGTTCAACTCCGAAATCTTTTCCTCCAACCGGGCGATTTTCTCGGCTTCGGTGGTTCGGCTCGTCTGCGCGGCCTGATCCATCCAGCGCATGCGTTCAACCAGCATGCGCATGACGTGAAAGGCAAACTCCGGTTTGTGCTGGGCGAGAAACTTGAACCGCTTCTGGTTCACAGCGCCGAGACGGCAGTGGGTCTTGGCCACCACCGTCGCGCTTCGGGGACCTGGATCGATGACGGCCATCTCACCAAAGATCTCGATGGGTTCGAAGGTCCCCACCAATTTGTCTCCCACCAACACATCGACCGTGCCCTCGACGAGGATGAACATCACCTCTCCTTGTTCGCCCTCTTTGAAGATCGCCTGGCCAGGCTTGAAGGCAACGAGGCTGTCGTTTCTGGGAAAGAGATCGGTTACATCCATATCGTTTCCTTTGTTTGGCGTGCCGCTCGCGCGGCTTTGTGGATTCGTTGTTCTGCGAAAAGCAGCCGCCATGCCGTCAGCCAATGCGACGGAATTCGAAAGGATTCGGCATGGCGCCGCGCGTGAGGTGTCTCATCCGTGGACAGACCAGAGCAAATTCTGGACAAAAAGCCTGCGCCGGAGAAATGGAGCAATGGAGTTGTGGAGTGTTGGAAAATGCCGAACCAATGACGTCAAGGATTTCCCGCAGCGAGCGCGAGGGCTCACTGTGTCGAATAGCCGCGTTTGCGAAAGCGAAGCATATAATTGTCCTTCAAAAGATCGATCTCTTCGACTTTCTTGAATCCGGCGGCTTCAACTTCAGCGGTGAAAACCTCCTGTCCGGCCCGGACGTGATTCAGAATCCAGTCCGAGCTTTGCCCTGGGATGCGTCGGAATTCAATCATCATGATCTCCCCGTTCCGCCGCAACGCCCGGTGCAGGGAAGCCAGGGAACTGTGCGGGTATTCGACGTGATGGTACACATCGCAGATGAAGGCCAGATCGATGGAATTGGGCGGCAGTTCGACGGATCGCTCAGTGCAGAGAACGGTCCGGACATTCTTGATTCCGGCTGCGGCCGACCGCTTTTCGATGAGATCCAGGAATTGCTTCACGATATCGACGGCAATGACTTGCCCCTTTGATCCCACGGCCTCGGCGAGCATCGGCGTGAATAGTCCGGTCCCGGCGCCGATATCCGCAATGACCGCGCCGCGCCGGATTTTTGCCGCGGCCACGATCTTCTGCCGGTGATCGAAAATCTCGCGGCCTTCACGCTCAAGACGCTCGACCCATTGGGTGACGACCAGGCCGGGTTTCAGGTACTCCGCATTGACGCCCGGACGGACACTTCGTTCCTCGGCGTCGGTCGATTTGACCGCGACGGCATCCGTTCGGCAACCGGCAAACAAAACGGCGCCGACCAACCACGCGCAGGTGAATAGAGACAGGATAAATTTCAATCGGTGCCGATCGTCAACGCCGTGATTCATACGGGCGCAGGATAGGTCATGGGTGATCGAGACGAAAGCTTTCATTCGACAACTCGTTCGAGATCACGCATCCCAAAGTACCGGTCGCCGAGCGCGGCATTCATGCCGCTGCAGCTACAAAACACCGAGCGGGTTCGGCTGATTCCAATGCGCCAACCTCTCTTACGATGAAGCGGGCTGAAGCCAGGCTGAAGCCAACTGAAGCCCACGCTCCGAATAGACATCGGGAACGAACCGGTTCGGGCTTGGCCGGGCAACCTTTCCGCGGCATGATCAATGACGGATATGCGCGTGTTTTTTTTCGCCGGGCTGACAGTGTTGTCAGTCTTCGCTGGGGCGCCGCCACAGGAAGCCGCCGGACGATTTGAATCCTTGGGCATCCCGGTTCGCAAAGGCGGGTTGATGGGATGCCTGGTCGGCCCGGACGGGCGAGGGGGCGAAGCGCTCTACTTCAACTTCAATCAAGCGGGCGCTCCGCTGTTTCTGGTGCAGGTGGATCCCGAGACGGGCCGGGCGCGCCAGTTCGCCGCGCCTCAGGGTCCGGGTGCCTGGGCCTTCGCGGTTGGACCTGATGAGATGATTTACCTGGGCACGTGGAGCGGCGCGTTGATTCTCCGCTTCGATCCGCATCAACCTGACAAAGGATTGGAAGTCCTGGGCAAGCCTTCAGCCTCCGAAGACTATCTCTGGCAATTCGATGTCGGCAAGGACAGGAAGCTTTAGGCCTGCACTTACCCGAACGCCAAGCTGGTCCGCTTCGATCCGTCCACGGGCCAGATGGAAGACTTGGGACGAATGCACGCCACGGAAATGTACGCCAGAAGCCTGGCCGTCGGGCCGAACGGCAAAGTCTATGTCGGAGTCGGCACACAGCAAGGAGACCTTGTGGTGTTTGACCCGGCCACGCGCCAACACCGCAGCATCCTGCCCGAAGGCCTGAAGGGGGCCAAGGGGTGGAGCACGGTCGGCGTGTCGCGTCGATCGGACGGGCAAGTTTATGCGGAGTTCGGTCCCACTCTGATGCGAATCGACGATGAAAAAGTTGTCCGTATCCAGAGTGCGCCCAATCGACCGCCACTCAAGCTGCGGGATGGACGCGAAGTCGCGGCGTACGGTCGAGGAACATTCGCGCTGAAGAATCCGCGCACGGGCGAAGTCGCGGAGCGCACCTTCGAGTATCAGGGCGCCGGGGACATGATCTTCGTGGTGGGGACCGGGCCACGCGGACATGTCTATGGGAGCACAGCGATGCCGCTTGAAGTCTTTCGTTTCGATCCGAGCCAAAATCGAAGCGAACATTTGGGCGGCATGCCCGGCGGGGAGGTTTATTCGATGCTGGACCACGAACAGAAGCTCTATCTCTGCTACTACGGCGGCTCGGTGATGAACCTTTACGACCCGGCCAGGTCATTCTGGAAGTTCGGCGCCGGATCTGATTGTAATCCGATTTCGTTTGGCGGCGTCGGCGACGGACACCTGCGACCGCGCGCGATGATCCGAGGGCCGAATGGTTTGGTTTACATCGGCAGCGAGCCGCCTTACGGCGAACTCGGCGGCGCGATGGCGGTGTGGGATCCGCGGCAAAACAAGACGATTGAGAACTATCGGCACCTGGTCACGAACCAGAGCATTGTATCCCTGGCTTACGAGCCGCGCAGCGGGTTGATCTTCGGCGGGACCGGAAACTACGGCGGCGGGGGCACGCGGCCCGGCGAGAAGGAGGCGAAGTTCTTTGCGTTCGATCCCGTGAAGAAGGGAAAAGTCTTCGAGGCGGCGTTGGTGTCGGGCGCAACCAAATATCCGGCGACGTTGGCGGCCGGAGGCAAGGTGTTCACGACCGTGAGAGATCAACTGCTGGTCTTCGATCCGGCGAGAATGGCGGTCGTGAAGACGAACAACTTGCCCGGCGCCCAGGTGGAGATTTCTTTGGGGCAGCAACGAAGCGGGCGAATTATCGGGTTAACCACAAAGGCCGTTTACGAGATCGACCCGGCAAACGGAGAGGCGAGACATCTGGCGACCTCGCCGGTGCGCATCGCTTGTGGTTTTGCGCTCGCCGAGGATGCAGTCTATTTCGGCTCCGGACCGGAGCTGTGGCGTTATGGGTTGCCGGCGATTCCCGCGGGCAAGGCCGACTCAAGGCGAGAGTGAAACGAGAACGAAGTGTTGCGGGCGCGCTTGGTTTGACACGCGCGGCATCTCCAGCCATCGTTTCCCCATGAAACCAGAGGACCTTACGGATTTGCTCAATGCAGAGCCGTTTCGCCCGTTCACGGTTTTCACCAATGATGACCGTGCACTCTTCGTTGGCCATCGAGAGGTGGCCAAGCTGACCACCAGCCTGCTGTTTGTGTTTGCAGCGACCGAAGAGCCGGACGGGATTCCAGACCGTGTATCGATTCTCCCGCTGGCAGGCATTTCTCGCATCGATTTGCCCCCACGACGCGCCCGAAAAAAGGCTGCGTGACGCGGCGCACGAACTAGCAACTCAACTCGGCCATTACTTCGCTTCAAGATGAAAAGACGTCCGATTTTTGCCCTCTCACTGGCGGTGTTGTCGAGCCTCGCGCTGTGCCCCTTTGCAGGACGTGCCGACACCGACCAATCCGCAACGCAATGGCAAGGCGTGTCCGCTCGAGATGAAATCCGGCCCGCATTCGTGTTCCATCCGAGCGGAGGACCTTCGGGGCGAGGCAGTCTGATTATCCGCGCCGATAAGCGGGAAGGCCTGGATGGCCATTGGATGAAGACGTTCCCGGTCCAAGGCGGCGAGTATTACCATTTTCGGGCGCTGCGCCGCGCGACGGACGTTCCGGCTCCGACGCAGCGTTGCGTGTTGGCGCGTATCCTGTGGCGCGACGACAATGGCCAGGCGGTCCGCCACGACCAAACTGGCGCGAGCAGTTATGCCCGCGGCGAGCGGCCCGTTGCCGAGCCGGAGTACCCCTCGGACGGCGCGACGGACTCAGAGGGTTGGACGGAAGTTGCCGACACCTACCGAGCGCCCTCGAAGGCCACGCGTGCGATTGTGGAGTTGCACTTGCGCTGGGTGGCCCGCGCGCAGGTGGAATGGAGCGAAGTCTCCTTAGCCAAAACGACCGCCTTGCCCGAAAGGAAGGTTCGCCTCGCTACGGTGCACTTCCGACCGTCGGGCAAGACGACGGCCGCCGAGAATTGCCGATTGTTCGCGCCATTTATCGAGGAAGCGGCTCGCCAAAAGGCCGATCTCTTGGTGCTGCCGGAGACACTCACCGTCTGCGGCTCCGGCCTCTCCTACGCGGACGCGGCAGAGCCAATTCCAGGTCCTTCCACGGAATACTTTGGCCAGCAGGCAAAACAGCATCGCCTTTACCTGGTGGTCGGCCTGGTGGAGCGCGACCGGCATTTGCTCTACAACGTCGCCGTGTTGCTCGGTCCCGACGGCAAGTTCGTGGGCAAGTATCGCAAGGTCGCGTTACCACGCACGGAGATCGAAGGCGGCATCACGCCGGGGCATGAGTATCCGGTTTTCGAAACGCGGTTCGGCAAGATCGGCATGATGGTGTGCTACGACGGTTTCTTTCCGGAACCCGCGCGGCAACTGAGCCTGCGGGGCGCCGAAATCATCGCGTTCCCGGTGTGGGGCTGCAATCCGCTCCTGGCCGCCGCGCGCGCGTGCGAAAATCACGTTTACCTGATCAGCAGCACCTACACGGACGCGTCGAGCAATTGGATGATCTCCGCCGTGTACGACCGCGAAGGCAAAGTGCTCGCGCAGGCCAAGGATTGGGGCACGGTGGCCGTCACGGAAGTGGACCTGAACAAGCGCCTGCGTTGGTCGAGCCTCGGTGACTTCCGAGCGGAGATTCCCAGGCACCGGCCTGCGTGGCCGGGGGAGAAAGAATGATACGCCAGACAGGCGATTGACGGCGATTGACACCTGAGCTTGCTCCCCATGAACCCGAAGGGTATGGTTGCCGCATGATCATCATCCGCTTTCCAGACGAGACGACCAAGCGCGCCGCGCTGGAATTCTTGATCGGACGCTTCGACGGCCATTCCTGGGCCACCGGCGAAGTCGCAGTGCCTGAGGAAGCGCTCGGCCCGATGGCCAGGGAAGGAATTAGATTTGCCGTCGAAGGACGGGCCACTCATGAGCGGGTTCAGTCGCTTCGAGCTTCTGCTGCCATTGGAGTTTAACGACGGCAAACCGGTGCCGCGTCACCTCCTGGCGGAGACAGCCCTTGAAATCCAGCAGCGCTTTCGGGCCGTGTCCTGGGAATCCCAAGTCATCGAAGGTCTCTGGACTCACGGCGGTATCGAGTTTCACGACCGATTGAATAGGATTTTCGTGGACGCTGAGGACACTCCGCAGAATCGGGAATTCTTCATCTCACGGAAGGAGCGACTCAAGGAACGTTTCCACCAACTCGACATCTGGCTGACCGTCCATCCGATTGAAATGCTCTGAACCTCCTCGCATCCTCCTGAAAACTGCGTTATGGAAATCTGGGACCTGCACTGCCATTTGTCTGGCCTTCCAGGACGCACGCCGGATGAACGGTTGGGAAAATTGATCGAGTATGCGGACCGCATGGGCATCGCCCGACTCTGCGTGTACATGGGGATGGAGTGGGCTTACGATCCATCGCCGGAGAAGCTGCGCGAGGATAACGACGCAGTGCTCCGGGCCATTGGCCGGTATCCGGATCGGGCGTTCGGCTTCGCCTATCTCAATCCCAAGCATACCCAGGCGAGCCTCGACGAGCTCAACCGTTGCGTACGCGACGGCCCAATGGTCGGCGTGAAACTCTGGGTGGCGATGCGGTGCAATGCGCCGGAACTGGATCCCCTCATCGCACGCGCCACGGAATTGAAGGCCGTGATTTTCCAACACACTTGGCTCAAGATTACCGGCAATCTTCCGGGTGAATCCACGCCGTTCGATCTGGTTGAACTGGCAAAGCGCCACCCAAACGCGACGCTCATTTGCGGCCATTCAGGTGGTGATTGGGAACGCGGCCTGCGCGCCATTCGCCCGCACAAAAATATTTTTGCAGACCTGGCCGGCGGCGATCCCACTGCGGGCGTCACGGAGATGGCCGTGCGCGAGCTCGGTGCGAATCGCGTGATTTACGGCTCGGACGTCGCCGGACGAAGCTTCGCATCGCAACTGGCCAAAGTGTACGGCGCGAACATTCCCGACTCTTCGAGGCGTCTCATTTTGGGAGAGAATTTGAAACGCCTGCTGCGGCCCATTCTCGGACAGAAAGGAATTCGGGTGTGAACGATTCCTCCAAGAGCGAGAAATTAGAGCCTCGTTACCCCGGCTGCTACGATGCAGAACGCGGACTGGATCGACGCGCATTTCTTAGAACATCACTTGCAGCGACGGGCGTCGCGGCGCTCCCGTTCGCAGTCGTCGCAGGAGGAGATCTTCGGATGCCTCGGCGCGAACTCATCGACGTGAACGTCAACCTCTCGCGCTGGCCAATGCGGCGCGTTCCCTGCGACGATACACGCGAACTGGCGGCCAAACTGCGGCGCCAGGGCGTGACTCAAGTCTGGGCCGGCAGCTTCGATGGTTTGCTGCACAAGGACGTTGCTTCGGTCAACGCCAGATTAACCGAAGAATGCCGCAAACACGGACGCGGACTGCTATTGCCGTTCGGCTCCATCAATCCGATGTTGCCGGACTGGGAGGAAGAATTGCGGCGCTGCGCCGAGGCGCATCGCATGCCCGGCCTACGGCTTCATCCCAATTACCACGGCTACAAACTCGACGATCCGGCGCTGGGGCGGCTGTTCAAGTTTGCCGCGGAGCGCGGCCTCATTGTCCAGCTCGCCGCCATCATGGAGGACGAGCGGATGATGCACCCGCGGCTGCGTGTGCCCCCTGTGGACACTCGGCCGTTGGCGCGGCTCCTCAAAGAGACGCCTTCCCTGCGCCTTGTCTTGCTCAACGCACTCGGCGTTCTCCGCGGTCCAGTTCTCTCGGAGTTGCTCGATGCGGGTGAGACTTACGTCGAGATTTCAATGCTCGAAGGCGTCGCGGGAATCGAGAAACTTCTGCAACACGTGCCGTTGGAACGCGTCCTTTTTGGCTCGCACGCGCCGTTGTTTTATTGCGAGGCGGCGCGGTTGAAGTTGAAAGAGTCTGTCTTGACGCAAGAGCAGTTGAGCCAGATTCGCGCGGGGAACGCCGCGCGCTTGCTCGCCTCGGCGCAGAGTGGCGCGTGATCGGGTCGAACGCGCCTCACCTCAACTTCCAGATTTTGCTTGTCTCGCTCAGTTCCGAGGGAGTGAATGCTGGCATGACTCCCAAAGATTCTTATCCCATTTCTCGCCGGCGATTTCTGGCGGCCTCTTCCACGATGGCCTTGGCTGGCTCGCTGGCGCACGCGCCGCATGAGGCAGCCGAGATTCCATCGACTCCCAAGCTGGCCCTGCACGGCGGTGAGAAAGCGGTGAAAAAGTCTGCCCGTCTGCCACTTCGCTGGGGAGAGCCCGAACGAGAGCGGCTGAACGCCATGCTCGGACAAGAGTCGCTGCTCTACTGGAAGGGACCCCAAACGGCGCTGTTGTTGGATCGGTTCCGCAAGATCTGCCCGGTTAAGTATGCCATGAATTGTTCGTCCGGAACAGCAGCCTTGCACATCGCCGTCGCGGCGGCAGGCATCGGTCCGGGAGATGAAGTTATCACCGCGCCGATTACGGACATCGGAACGGTGATTGGCGTGATTTACCAGCAAGGGGTCCCGGTGTTCGCAGACTTGGGCGCGAACACCTATAACCTCGACGTGCGCGATGTCGAGCGCCGCATCACCCCCAAGACCAAGGCGATTATCGCCGTGCATCTGGCAGGCAATCCGTGCGACCTGGCCGCGTTGAAAGCCGTCGCGGACCGCCAGAAATTGGTTCTGATCGAAGATTGCGCGCAAGCGTGGGGGACGAATTATCAAGGACAACCCATCGGCACCGTGGGGCATATCGCCTGTTTCTCCCTGCAGAATTCCAAGCACGTCACGTGCGGCGACGGCGGTATCGTGGGCGCAAACGATGAGCGTTTTGGGCCGTTGCTGCAACGGTTCGGCGACAAAGGATTCGATCGGGAGAAAGGCGGATTGTTTGAGTGCTTTGCCACAAACTATCGCATGAGCGAACCGCAAGCCGCGGTGGCCGCGGCTCAACTCGACCGCCTGGAAGGCATTGTCTCGAAGCGCGCGCGTCTGGGCGACTTGCTGACCGCCCAAATTAGCGGGTTGGCAGGCCTCCAGCCGCACCGGGTTGCTTCAGGCGACCGCTGTTCGTACTGGTTCTACATGTTCCGGCTCCAGCCCTCCGCTTTCCGCTGCGACCGTGCGGAATTTGTCAAAGCGCTGTCGGCCGAGGGGGTGCCGGCGTCGGCCGGTTACATTCCCGTGCCGCTGCACCGAAACCCTGTGTTTCTCAAGCATGGATTTTTCAACGGTCGCTGGCCGCTGCGGGAATCGGGGCTGACCTCGATGGACTACACGAAAGTCGAATGCCCGGAAGCCGAAGCGATTTTGCGGACGGGCATCCGCGTCACAATTCACGAAGCGATGACGGAGGAGCTCATTCTGAGCGTGGCGGAAGGGATTCGGAAGGTTGCCCGCCACTACGCGGCCTGAGATTGCGCGACGGCGCAGCCGGTTCCTTGCCGTGCTCCTAACCCAGCTTCACGGCGGTGCCGCTGGCCGTGACCATCAGCATGCCATTCTGCGCGCCGAGCACTTCGTAATCGAGATCCACGCCGACGACGGCGTCGGCGCCCAACGACCTCGCTTCCTCCTCCATTTCACCGAGAGCCACTTTTCGGGCACTCGCCAGAACCTTCTCGTAAGACCCGGAGCGTCCCCCGACCAGGTCGCGGATGCTGGCAAAGATATCCCGGAACATGTTCGCACCGATGATGGCCTCGCCGGTGACGATGCCGAGGTATTGGGCGATCTGGCGTCCTTCGATATTGGGAGTCGTCGTCGTTGTCATAGGCGTGTTTCTCACCAGGGAAGACACGCCGGCTCGAACGAAAGTTGCAAGGCGTTTTGGGCTACTTCCATGAGGAACCGCGGAGGTTCAACCAGTGGGCAGAGATGACGCCTCGCGTATTGAGGCGATATGGAGAGGGTCAAGGATGTCCACATATCCCTCCTTGTCGGCCACAATGACGCTCCGTTTGGTAAGAAAGATGAATTCCTTGTGAGGAACAGGAAACTCGCGACCATCAGAAGTGCGAATCACAAATGGGCGGAACCCGTCCGCCAGTCTCTTTCGAACCTCTTCGAGGGTCATACTAAGTCAATCTGCGCGCTCCAAGCAGCGTCTGTCAAGGTCGTGGCCTGAAGTGGCATTGCACACAGGAAAAACGACTTTCTCAAACGCAAGTGCATCGGCCCACCGCGACCACTCCACCCGTGGACAGACGATGGATCACTTATGCGGCTGCTCCTGGTAATGCCGCTTCAGGACATCATCGCCAAAGTCATTCTGCCGATCGCGCCAGACGGCGTGGATGTGGTTGGCGTCGTTTTGGGTGTTGTCGTATTCGACGAGGAACGTCGGCCCCTGAATGCGGTAGTAATGGCCTTTGCCGGTTTCGGTCGATCCAGCCCATGCGAAATAAATCTTTTCGAGGCCGGCCTGCTGGATGCGCTCAAGTTCTTTATCAGCCACTTCAGGCCGGTAATTGCGCACGTACTCCTGGAGCAAGTCCCAAAGAGTTTCGGCCTGGGCTTTCGTCAATTTGTTCATGGCCACTCCTTCGGGTTGAAGCAAGCGAAGGGTGCGATTGGTGCCCGTGATGATATCCCTGGGCGCCACGTTGGTGTAGAGCGCGACTTTCCGTTGCTCATCGCTCAATGAGACCACGAGCTTTCGCGCGAGGTCTTCCTCGCGAGCCAGCGTGCGCAAGCCTTTGCGCGGACCCCGTCGAACTTGGCCCGGGTTGGCTCCAAAGAACGATGGCGTCACCGCGACCGGTTTCCCTGGCACCAGGGTAAAGTTGAGGGAAAGGTGATGGCCCTCGACGCGATAGCCCCAAATCTCCTTTTCGCTCGGATTGCCGAAGACACTAAAGTAATAAAGCTCGGCATCCCGAGTCATCGTGCCGGTGCCGGCCTCCAGTTCCTTCAGCACTTGCTCGAGGCTCATGACGGTAGTCGCCTTGATAAAACCGCGCTGGCTCAGAGCACTGCTCAGGAGCGCGTGCGCGAGGTGCTGTTGCTCAGGCTTCATATCTTTCCAGGTCAGTCCTTTTCTGGCTCTGGGAATGAAGTGCCAGTTCTCACGCTCTCCAGATTTGAACTCGAAGGTGGCCTTGCCTTTTTGCTCGGCGGTGAGCGAGGCGAGGAAATTGTTCGCCGTTCCCGCCATGTCCTCAGCAGGCGAGAGAGCGGACAACCGGGTCGTGAACGTGGAGAGCAGCGCGAAAACCAGCGTGGTGCGAACGAACGGGAGTGTCTTCATAGCCGGAGAGTCAAAACGAACGAACGAGAAAGGCAACTGGAAAATCGCCTACCGCGGGCCCACCAGCTTCCACGGATCAATCGTCAATTGGTAGGGGCCGACCGCTTCTTTGAATCGCGTCTTCTCCAGCAGCCAGAAGGCAAAGAACTGATTGCTGGTCTGGATGACCAAATCTGCGTTTCCGTCTCCGTTGAAATCCCCTGCCCCGATCAATTGCCATCCGGCCGGCATCCGGAAGGGAATGACGCTGTCGGCAAACTTGATGCCGTTCATGAACCAGATGGCCACAAGCCCCTCCGCGTTCACGAACACCAGATCGCTCTGGGCGTCGCCATTAAAATCTCCGATGGCGACAATTTGCCATCCCGCCGGGACTTTGAAAGGAACCACACCGGCCTGAATCGTCGTGCCGTCCATGAGCCAGAAAGCCACGGAGGAATCGGTGTGGGTCAAGAGAATGTCCGGCTGGCTATCCGCATTAAAATCTCCCGTGCCCACGATCCGCCAGCCGGCCGGCACTTTGTAAGGAACGATGCCGCGCGTGATCGTCGTACCGTCCATCAACCAGAACGCGACAGAACCGTCTGTCTTCATCAGGACAATGTCCGTTTTGCGGTCGCGATTGAAATCCGCCGTCCCTGCAATCTCCCATCGCGCTTCCACCGTATAAGGCGTGAGGCCGAAGCGCGTTGCCGGGCCGTTCATGATGTAAAAGGCTAGAAAGCCGTTGGCGCCTTGCCAGACCAGATCGTTCATTCCATCCCCGTTGAAATCACTCAACGCACCACTCGTGGCTCGAATGGAAGCTGGTGTGAGCCCGGCTCCGGATTTCGTGTCAACGCCACCCCACGAATGATCCGGGACCAGAAAGCAAGCGCCGGCCAGGACGCTGGAAATGAATGTCGCGAGTTTCATGGAACGCACACAAGCACGCTGATGATCCACACCGTGGCCATGCTGCCGTGAATCCGGACATAAGTCAATGCGCGGCCACAAG
>JACPRI010000413.1 GCA_016190065.1 Verrucomicrobiota bacterium | reverse complement strand
GTGTGCGTCTCCGGGTTGAAGCAGCCCGGACAACCCAGCGAGCATCCCTGGACCCAGATCACCGCGCGTGTGCCCGGACCGTTCGCGCTGCTGCAGGGTAGGAAGCTATGGAGGCGCAAGCTCATCCGCTCTTAATGTCTAATGACGCAATCCGAATGACGAAGCCTCGACATTACTGGACGGTCCCCGAATCTCGTGCTTCGTCATTGGGAATTCTTTAGTCATTGGGACTTCGTCATTCGTCATTAACCGCCCGTTACGCCCGACGCTGGCCTTGTTGATCCTGTGCGGGCTGCGGCGTTGGCTCGCTTGCTTCCGGCGTCATCTCTCGCTTTGTGACTTGGCCGCCGAGCGCACGCTCCAAATCTTTCGTCACGGTAAGGCAGTGCGAGCCTTTCACGCCGCGGACTTCAATCCGCACTTGCCCGTCTTTCTCGATGAACACGTCGATTTCTTCAAGGTCCATAAACGCCATTTCGATCACGTGACTCTCCGCAGGACCAGATGGATGCGCCCATCCTGCTGCACCTGTTCCGAAGCCAGCGTGAACCCCTGCGCTTCCAGCTTGGCCCGCGCCGCGTGATACGCGTAGCGCTGCGTCAGTTGCTCGATGAACTTCTGCTGATCGATCTCCCGCAAACCATACCAGTCCGCCACGCATTGGTAGGCGTCGCCCACTTTGCGGAACCCGATGTCGTACTCCGGATTCTTCGTCGGAATCTTGATTTCCACGACCGTCCGATTGCCCAGGTAACCGTTGATTTCAACGGTGCCCTCCTCCGGCGAATAGCCCAAGTCTTTCAAAGCTTGGATCAACGGCTCCTTCTCCGTCATCCGGGTTTTGATGGTGGTGAAGTGGGACATGCGCACTGGCGAGTTTGGAATCCGACAAACTCGTCGGCGATACGGTAATCCGGCAAGTCGCATTATCCAGCAAATTCATCCAAAGCCAAAAGTGATTAGAGAATGACAAAATCGGGTAAGCCCGTCTGCGAGGATTTGCGAAAGATGCCCGCGTTGTTCGTTCGTTCATCATGCCAACGATTTTCACGCGGCTCACTTTTGACTGTGCTGACTCGAGGCGCGCTCCAGCACTTGGGAAACAGAAAGTGTTGGAAGCGGAACGGCTCTGCTTTCACTGCGGCACGCCGTGCGGGGCGCTGCTCACACGGCACGATAAATCCTTTTGTTGCCAGGGCTGTCTCACGGTTTTTGAGCTCCTGACCGAGCACGGCCTGGATGAGTTTTACCGGCTCGGAGAATCCGCAGGCACCCGGGTCAATAGTTCCAGCACCGAGGATCGATTCAAATTCCTGGATGAGCCATCGGTTCGGGAGCGGTTGGCGGACTACTCGGACGAACGGCTCACTCGCGTCACCTTTCGCATACCGTCAATTCACTGCATCGCCTGTGTTTGGCTGCTGGAGAATCTGTTCCGCCTGAAGTCGGGTCTGGGCCGTTCTCAGGTGGATTTTCCGCACAAGGAGGTCTCCATCATTTTCCAGACTGCGGAAGTGAAGCTCAGTGAGGTCGCCGCATTGCTCGCCTCGCTGGGGTATGAACCGGAATTGAACTTCTCCGACTTGGACGCGCATCCCGCTCCGCGCACGCCGCGACGATTGTGGCTTCAACTCGGCGTCGCGGGCTTCGCCTTCGGAAACACCATGCTGTTCAGCATCGCGTCCTACCTCGGATTGGACACGCTCAGCGGACCAGGATTTCGCAAGTTGGTGGGGTTCCTCAGCCTCGTTCTTGCCATTCCCGTCGTGGCTTACAGCGCGCTGGATTATTGGCGATCCGCCTGGATCAGCCTTCGGCAGCGTCTCTTGAATATCGAAGTGCCGATTGCCGCCGGCATCGCTGCCTTGTTCCTGCAAAGCGCCTATGAAGTCCTGTCCGGCCGCGGCGACGGCTACTTCGATTCGCTCGCCGGACTGCTCTTCTTTCTGCTGTGCGGGAAATTATTCCAGCAAAAGACCTATGATCGGCTGGCCTTCGATCGGGATTACAAATCGTTCTTCCCTTTGTCCGTGACGCGCAAGGTGCGGCGTTCAAAGGCAACTTCTTCTTCCCAACAACCCGCTCGGTTCACGGGCCGTGAGCACGTCCGAAACGGCCACGAAGAGCGCGTCTCGCTCTCTCAGCTTGCGGTCGGCGATCGATTGCTCCTCCGCAACGGCGAACTCATCCCGGCCGATGCGCGGCTCGTGGCGGGACCGGCGTTGATCGACTACAGCTTTGTGACCGGTGAGTCGGAACTCATCGCAAAAAGGGCGGGTGAAACTCTTTACGCGGGCGGACGCCAGATCGGCAGCGTCATTGAAGTCGAAACCACGAAACCGGTGTCACAAAGCTATCTGACGTCGCTGTGGAACCAGGAAGCGTTCCGAAAGGAGAAGACCGCGAGCTTGAAAACGCTCACGGATGAGTACAGCCAACGCTTCACCAAGCTGGTCATTGGGGTTGCGGTGGGTGCGGCGCTCGTTTGGGCGCTTCTGGATCCGTCCATTTGGCTGAAGGCGTTCACCTCAGTGCTGATCGTGGCGTGTCCGTGCGCGTTGGCGCTCGCGGCGCCGTTCGCTCTCGGCACCGCTCAACGCGTGCTCGCACGGCGTGAGGTGTTTTTGAAAAACCCTTCGGTTATAGAGTCACTCGACCGGATCGATACCGTCGTGTTTGACAAGACTGGGACGCTGACCGCTCCCGGCCAGAGCGCCGTGCTCTTTTCTGGCCCGCCCCTGCGCCCGGATGAACAGCTCTGGTTGCACTCGCTGACGCGCCATTCGACCCATCCGCACAGTGCGCGCATTGGAGAATATCTGGCCGCCAGGCAATCGCCGCTGCCAACGCGGTCGTTCCGGGAGAGAATCGGCAGTGGAATGGAGGGCCATGTAACCGGTCATGAGATTTGGCTGGGATCGGCTGCGTGGTTGGAATCCCGCGGCATCGAAGTAGGACAGGCTTCCAGCTTGTCCAATGACTCACACATCCATGGTTTGGATTCGATGATGGGCGGGCAGAATGCCTGCCCTACTCTCGGCAGCGCCGTTCACGTGGCCATCGACGGAAAATACCGTGGTGGCTTCCTCCTGACGAATGCGCTTCGACCCGAAACGGCTCAGATCGTCGGCGATCTTGCCGGCGATTTCGAACTCGCGTTGCTCAGCGGCGACAACGATAAAGAACGCGCGCGGTTCCGGCAACTCTTTGGCCCGTCGGCCCATCTCCATTTCAATCAAAGTCCACTTCACAAGCTCAATTTCATTCAAAACCTCCAGAACGAGGGAAAAACCGTCCTGATGGTGGGCGATGGCCTGAACGATTCCGGCGCGCTAAAACAAAGCGATGTTGGTGTTGCCGTGGTGGAGAACCTGACGGCGTTTTCGCCGGCCAGCGATGTTATCATGCCCGCGGAAAAGGTGGCTCAGTTGCAGTCGATACTCCGCTTCGCGAAGAGCGCCGTGCGCGTCGTCCGCGCAAGTTTTCTGATTTCCGCGATCTATAATGTCGTGGGCGTCGCGATCGCCGCGCGCGGCTTGTTGTCCCCGATTGTGTGCGCGATTCTGATGCCCCTGAGTTCTATCACTGTGGTCGCGTTCGCTTGCGGTGTCACAAGCTGGCTGGGACGCAGAATGCTCGCGCCTGTCAGGAAGGATTATCCGCGCAGTGAAGAGTCTCTCTCCCTGAACCTATCCACCCCTGCACCCCTCCCAAGAGGGGAACTTGCGATCAGCGCACGAAAGGCAGATCCCCTCCTGGGAGGGGAAGGGGTGGGTTCCTCTATCCGCATTTCCACTCTGAACAGGCGGCTTTCAGGGCGCGCCAACAAACAGAGCCACCTTGCGTCGGCTGCGCCCAAAGCAAGCTCTCCCAATTCCGGACGCAATCAGGTTGAAGCCCAACAGCCGACCAGGCTGGAGATCTGCGCTGCCCGGGAAGGAGCGGCATTGTGAGCGCCATTTTCATTCTCATTCCCTTGAGCATCGTGATCGCGATGTTCTTTCTCATCGCGTTCATCTGGGCGGTTCGTTCCGGGCAATACGACGACACCTGCACGCCGTCCCTGCGAGTGCTTTTGGATGATACCCGGCAACAGCCACGCCCGCGGAAGAGCGCAAGCCGCGTTTCCCCTCACCCTGTCCCTCTCCCCAAGGAGAGGGAATCGGCGTCGATCGTCTCGGACAATCACAGTGCTTCAAACTCGGTGGCCGCGCGGTCATTGATTCTCCCTCTCCCCGAGGGAGAGGATCGAGGAGAGGGGCAAGCCCCTGAAGACGGCCCTTTCCATGACCCTGGTAAGGACGGATTCCACCCCGTCCCTGACTTTACTCAGCGATCGGAAGAACAAGATCAGGGACGCGGTGGAACGCGTCCTTACCAGTTCATGGTTCGGGCGCACGTCTCGAAGGCCGTGGAGCCTTCCCCATGAACCTCGTAGCGATAAAGGTGATTCCGCTCAATTGTCGAAATCAATCCAGCCATGAACATTGAGACTTTCAAATACGACAACCGAATCGTCCGCGCCTTCGCCATGGCCACCGTACTCTGGGGCGTCGTCGGATTCAGCGCGGGCCTTCTGGCCGCCATCCAGCTTTTCTTGCCGGAGGCGAACCTGAATTTCCAGTACGTGACCTTTGGCCGCTTGCGTCCCTTGCACACGAACGCAGTGATTTTCGCGTTCGTGGGCAACGGGATGTTCACGGGGATTTACTACTCGCTGCAACGCCTTTGCAAAGCGCGGATGTTCAGCGATGCGTTGGGCTGGTTGAATTTCTGGGGCTGGAATCTGATCATCGTGGCGGCCGCCGTCACCTTGCCGCTCGGCCTGACCACGAGCAAGGAATACGCGGAACTGGAGTGGCCCATCGATATCGCCATCGCGGTCGTCTGGGTGATCTTCTCCGTCAATCTCTTCGGCACGATTCTCAAGCGGCGCGAGAAACACCTCTACGTGGCCATCTGGTTTTACATCGCCACGGCCGTCACCGTCGCCGTGCTGCACATCCTGAACTCGCTGGAAATGCCGGCCAGCGCGTTCAAAAGCTATTCGATCTACGCCGGCGTCCAGGACGCGCTCGTGCAATGGTGGTACGGCCACAATGCGGTCGCGTTCTTCCTCACCACGCCTTACCTCGGATTGATGTATTACTTTCTGCCCAAAGCGGCGGAGCGGCCGGTCTTTTCGTATCGGCTTTCCATCATTCATTTCTGGGCGCTGATCTTCATCTACATCTGGGCCGGACCGCATCATTTGCTCTACACCGCGCTGCCGGACTGGGCGCAATCGCTCGGCATGGTGTTCTCGCTGATGCTCGTGGCGCCGTCGTGGGGCGGCATGTTGAACGGGCTGCTGACGCTGCGCGGGGCGTGGGACAAGGTGCGCCAGGATCCGATGTTGAAATTCATGGTGGTGGCGGTGACCGCTTACGGGATGGCCACGCTCGAAGGCCCCACGCTCGCTATCAAGAGCGTCAATTCCCTCTCCCATTACACGGACTGGACCATCGCCCACGTGCATACCGGCGCGCTCGGCTGGAACGGCTTTCTCACTTTCTCCGTGCTCTACTGGCTCTTCCCGCGTCTCTACAACACCAAGCTCTGGTCCGTGAAACTGGCGAACTGGCATTTCTGGATCGCGCTGCTCGGAATGATGTTTTACGTCGTGCCGATGTACTGGAGCGGGATTACACAAGGCTTGATGTGGAAACAATTCACGAGCGAAGGCTTCCTGCAGTACCCGAACTTTCTCGAGACTGTGCTCCAACTCATCCCGATGTATCAACTGCGCGCCATCGGCGGCTCGCTTTACATTGTGGGTGCGCTGCTGATGGCATTCAATCTGTGGCGGACGGCCAAAGGCGGGCAATTCGTGCCGGAAGTGGAAGTGCAAGCCGCGCCGCTCGCGACTGAGCCCGCCGGAGCCGAGCACAAGCACCCTTGGGGGCACCGCTGGCTTGAGGCCAAGCCGCTCACGTTCACGGCGCTCGCCTTCGTAGCCATCATTATCGGCGGCTTGGTGGAAATCATTCCGATGTATCTGATCAAAGAAAACGTCCCGACCATCTCCAGCGTGAAACCTTACTCCGCGCTCGAAGTCTTGGGCCGCGACTTATACATCCGCGAAGGTTGCGTGGGTTGCCACTCGCAAATGGTGCGTCCGTTCCGTTCCGAGACGGAGCGTTACGGTGAGTACTCGAAAGTCGGTGAATTCGTTTACGAACATCCCTTCCTTTGGGGATCGAAACGCACCGGCCCCGATCTGCACCGCGAAGGAGGAAAATATCCGGACGCCTGGCATTACAACCACATGGACGATCCGCGCACGACCTCGCCCGGATCGATCATGCCGCGCTATCCCTGGCTCCTGACACAGACGCTGGACACGAACACGCTGCCGGCCCGCATCGGCGCGTTGCGCAAGGTCGGCGTGCCTTATCCGGAAGGCTACGAACAGATCGCGCTCGCGGAATTGCAGGCGCAGGCCGGAAAAATCGTGGCCAACCTTCAGTCCGGGATGATCAAAGCCCCGCCGGACAAGGAAATCATCGCCTTGATCGCCTACCTGCAACGCTTGGGGACGGACATCAAAGCCACCTCAACCGGCGTCGCGCCGCCGACGCAGCCGCAGGCAGCTCCAACCAAGACAGCCCAGTTGAGCACTCCGAATGAGTAACCATACAAAAGCTGACCTGTGATTCAGAACGTTCTTAGAGACATCGGAGGCATCGGGATCTACGGAGTCATCTCGGTGAGCCTGTTTTTTGTCGTATTCACCAGCGCGCTGATCTGGGCTTTCAGATTGAAGAAAGCATTTCTCCGTTCGATGGGTTCGTTGCCCTTGAGGGAGGACGAACTATCGGCGAAGCAGGAGAGCGCGCGTTCTAATGAACCGGTGCCCCCACAACAAGTTGCCGGTGACGCGAGGAACGCGGGCTTCAGCCCGCTTCTGCCTCCGCCAGACCGGGGCCCCGGAATCACCGACCCCGCGCCGACACCCTTGAATCCGAAGCGGCGTGAACGCTGCGCTCCTGTGCGTCGCCGGATCAACCGCGACAAATTTACGGACATCGATCCCAGCCGCAATTAACCAGAGGCATCCCATGAATCCTGATCCCAAAGACCCTCTGCTACTCGAACACGAAGCCGACGGCATCAAGGAACTCGACAATCTGCTGCCGCGCTGGTGGGTGTGGTTGTTCTACCTCACGACCGCGTTTGCCGTGGTGTACATGCTCTATTACCACGTATTCCGCGCCGGCCAACTTCAGGTCGCCGAATACCAGAAGGAGCAAGCGATCGGCGACAAGATCAAATCGGAAGCGATCTCGAAATTCGAATCTGCCCTGGGAGCGTTGGAGCCGGTGAAGGACCAGTCTGCGCTAGCACAAGGTCAGGAGACTTTCATGAAACTCTGCGCCCCGTGCCATCGGCCCGACGGCGGCGGATTGGTGGGGCCGAATCTATGCGACGACTACTGGATGCACGGATCGAACTACGTGGATAACCTCAAGATCATCATCAACGGTGTGCCCGAGAAGGGCATGCTGACCTGGCGCGGCGTGCTTAGGCCCAGCGAGATTCAAGCCGTCGCCAGCTTTATCTACACCTTTCGCGGCACGAAACCGCCGAACCCAAAGCCCCCCGAAAACCAGCAACAACCCAAGAAGCCAAGCGAATTTGAATGAGCGTTAGTCAGGATCACAAACCTCCCACCGAGGAAGTGAACTGGGAAGATTTCCGGGATCATCTCACGACGGTTGACAAAGAAGGCCATCGCCGCTGGCTCTTTCCGAAAATGCCGCAAGGCCGCTGGTACTGGAGGCGCATCTACGTGAGCTGGCTCCTGCTCGCCATCATGTTCCTCGGCCCGTTCATCCGCATCAACGGCAATCCACTCCTCTTGTTCAACATCGTCGAACGCCGTTTTTCGATCCTGGGCCGGATCTTCTGGCCGCAAGACACCGTGATCTTCGCCGTGGCGATGCTGCTGTTCATCACGAGCATCATCATCTTCACGACGGCGTTTGGCCGGCTGTGGTGCGGCTGGACCTGTCCTCAAACCGTGCTCATGGAGATGCTGTTTCGGAAAATCGAATATGCCATCGAAGGGGACGCATCCGAACAACGCGCGCTCAGATCGGCGCCGTGGACGCGAAAAAAGATCGCCAAGAAATTTCTCAAGCACGCGATCTTTCTGGGCTTCTCTTTTCTCATCGGCAATACGCTGTTGAGTTACATCATCGGCACCGACCAACTCTTCCAAATCGTCGCCGATGATCCGCGCAAGCATATCGCCGGCCTGTCGTTCATGGTTCTTTTCACTCTGGTGTTTTACGCGCTTTTTGCGCGCTTCCGCGAACAAGCGTGCACCTTCATCTGCCCGTATGGCCGGTTTCAATCCACGATGCTCGACGAGAATACGATGGTCGTTGCCTACGACCCCATGCGCGGCGAGCAGCGCGGGCATTTGCGCCAAGGCGAAACTTTGGAACACCGCCGTTCTGCCGAGGTGGGCGACTGCATCGACTGCGGCCTTTGCGTGGCGGTCTGCCCCACCGGCATCGACATCCGCAACGGCACGCAGATGGAATGCATCAATTGCACCGCGTGCATCGACGCGTGCGATTCGATCATGGATAGGATCAAGCGCCCGCGCGGACTGGTTCGGTACGGATCGCTCAACAGCATCGAACGCGGCGAGCATTTCAAATTCACACCGCGCATGGGAGGCTATCTCGGAGTGCTGGGCGCGCTGGCTGCGCTGCTGGCCTTGCTTATTTTCACAAGATCCGACGTGGAAACGACCTTTCTGCGCGCGCCCGGCGCACTTTTCCAAACGACTGAGAGCGGCCGGATCGAGAATCTCTACATCCTCAAGGTTATCAACAAAACCTCGCGAGACATTCCCGTGCAGCTCAAATTGGAAAACCTGGCGGGAGACCTTCGAGTGATGGGCGTGAGCGAATTAGTCGTGCCGAAGGAAAAGCTCGCCCAAACGTCCGTGCTCGTGGAACTGGACGCTTCGGTTCTGCGCGAAGGGAAAGCCAAACTTCAGATCGGGGTCTATTCCGAAGGCAAGCGGCTGGAGGTTGTGCACACCGCCTTCATTGGGCCGCGCCTGAATCCATCGACGCTTTAACTACACATGAACGAACCCAAACCTGAACCTCGTCTGGCTGCGCTGCCGCGCAGCCGAAGTTCTGTTCGCGGCGGCGGCGCAGCAGTGCTGCCCTACCGAGGACTGGTTCATGACTCGTGCGGAGTTCTTTTTGGAAGAGATGCTTTTGAATGAATCAGACCAAGACCACTCGCAACCTCTGGCCCATCGCCATCATTGGCTTCTTTGCGGTGTTCATCACTTTCATGGCTGGGTTTATCACCTTTGCCGCACGCCAGCGCATGGATCTGGTGCGAGCGGATTACTACGAAGATGAAATCCTTTACCAACGGCAGATCGACCGCGTGAAGCGAACGCATCCTGTCCGATCTGAAGTCGCGATTGCGCTCGACGCCGCTCAGGAGCGCCTGAACGTAACGCTACCGGTCGCGAATTCCGAATCGCCAATCACCGGGCGCATTCACCTCTACCGTCCATCAAACGCCAGCCTCGATCGCGAACTTGATCTGGCGTTGAAACCAGATGGCACTCGACAAGTAGCAGTTAAAGACTTGTTGCCTGGACTCTGGAGAGCTCGGCTCATCTGGAGCGTGGACGGCCAAGAATTCTATTGCGATCAGCCGCTCGTGATCGGCTCAAAACATTGAAGCGTTTCGCAGACCCTACCCTCATGGAACTCTGGACTGGATTCCTGCTCGGCCTTGTCGGAAGCCTGCATTGCGCCGGCATGTGCGGGCCGCTCGCGTTCGCCTTGCCCGCGACCGGCCGCACATGGTTGTCGCTGCTCGCCGGGCGCGCGGCGTACAATCTTGGTCGAATCGTAACCTATTGCGTCCTGGGCGGTGTGTTTGGATTGGCCGGGCAATCTTTCGCCCTGGCAGGATTTCAACGCTGGCTCTCGCTCATCGCCGGAGTAGCTGTCCTGGCCGGTCTCGCCAGTTCATGCAGCCAACGGCTCGGCGTGCCCGCTGCAAAAGCTGCGAATCGGGTTAAGACGGCGCTCGCGCGTCTTCTGTGTCGCGGCACGCTCGCGACCTCCTTTTCCTTCGGCCTGATCAATGGTTTCCTTCCCTGCGGTCTAGTCTATGCGGCGTGCGCCGCAGCGGCAGCTTCGGCCAGCTTGCTGACCGGCGCTCAATCCATGCTTGCTTTCGGCCTCGGAACAGTCCCGATGATGCTCGCGATCTCTCTCGCCGGTCAGAAACTGCAACTCGCGCTGCGCTTCAAACTGCAGAGACTGATTCCCGCAAGCCTGGTGTTGGTTGGCGTCCTGCTGATCCTTCGCGGTTTGTCGCTGGGAATTCCCTACCTCAGCCCGGATTTGTCCACGGCCCACGGCAACCTTTGCCACTAACCCGCCTTCG
>JACPRI010000411.1 GCA_016190065.1 Verrucomicrobiota bacterium | reverse complement strand
CTGGCCCACACCAACAAGTGGCATCGGCAACAGGCGCTGCGGCTGCTGGCCGACCGGCGTGACGGAGCCGTGGTGGACAAGCTCAAACGACTCGCGGCGCAGCCGGACAATCCACACGCGCTGGACGCGCTCTGGGCGCTGCATGCCAGCGGAGGATTCACGGGCGAAATCGCGATCAACCTCATGCTGCATCCCCAAGCTGAGGTGCGCGGATGGACCGCACGATTGATTGGCGATCTTTTGGGACGTTCAAGCGCGGGCTTGCGTCCGGCCGTGACGCACGAACGTCAAGAGTTGTCCGCCTCGCTTTTGAATGCGCTTCGTGTTCTCGCGCGGCGAGACACAAATCCGCAAATCCGCAGCCAGCTCGCCTCGACCGCCAAACGCCTTCCGGGCGAGCGGGCGCTGCCGCTCGTTTTCGAATTGTGCACGCGCGCCGAGGACGATGCCGATCCTCATATTCCGCTGCTGCTGTGGTGGTCCCTGGAAGACAAAGCCATCTCGAATCGGCGGGAGGTCGCCCGCGCCTTTGAGCAACCGAAGCTTTGGTCGCAGCCGCTCGTTCGCCGGCACATGTTGCACCGCCTGGCTCGCCGCTACGCCACGCTTCCAACGCCGGAAAATCAGGAAATCCTGGCGGCGCTGTTGCGTTCCGCCCCGGACGCCGACACCAGGAAACGTCTGCTCGACGGCATCAACGAAGCGTTCAAAGGCCGCGGGGCCGAAGGATTGATCAGCTCGCTCGGACAAGCGCTCGATCAGCCGGGCGCCAGCGGCAAGCGCGATCCGAGTCAACTCGCTCTGGCTCTGCGTCGGGGCGATCCGCGCGCGGTCTCGGAAGCGCTCGGCTTCATCGCGCAGGAAGACGCGAAAAACGAAACCGCCCGCGTCCAGGTGATTGCGGCCCTCGGCGAGTCCGATCGAAAGGAAGCGACATCGGTTCTCCTAGAATTGCTCGCCGGTTCGAGAAACGGAACGGTCCGGCAGGCCGCAGTCGAGGCGCTGGGTCACTTCGATTCACCTGAGTTGGCCGACGACATCCTTTCCCGCTGGTCGAGCCTGGATTCGCCGCTTCGCCGCAGCGCGCTCTCGGTGCTGTGCAGCCGGAAAGCCTGGGCCGGGCGTTTGCTCAGCGCCGTAGGAGGCGCCGGCGTGATCTCGAAACAGGACGTGCCAGATGAAATGGTGAACCGCATCCGGTTGCTGCGGGACGCTGAGATAAGCGCGATGTGCGATCGTTACTTTGGCAAAGTGTCCGTCGCGACGACGGAAGAGAAGCAGAAACGAATCGTTGACGTCGCCGCGATATTGAAAGCCGGGCCAGGAGGCGATACGCGCGCAGGCCAAACTCTTTTCGCGGCGCGTTGCGCGGCGTGCCATGAATTATTTGGGGAGGGCGGCAAAGCGGGACCTGAACTCACGGGCTACGAACGCACGAATCTCGAGACCATGCTCCTGAACATCGTGGATCCGAACGTCGCGATCCGCGAGGGCTACACCCTTTTCCAGATCGCGACCAAAGACGGACGCGAACTGGCCGGCTTCATCATTGAGCGGGATGGCTCACGCATCACGCTTCGGGATTTGTCCGGCGCGCTTACGGTCGTTCCTCTTGACCGCGTGCAAACGGAGCAGGCCGTGCCGACGTCAATAATGCCGGAGGGATTGCTCGACGATTTGGCGCCCCGGCAGATCCGGGATCTGTTCGCGTATCTGACCAGCCCGTCCCTGCCCAGGCCGTAGCCGCAGCAATTCACCCTTCAACCACTAATCTCCGTTGATCGACACTATTAATAATGAAGGCTGTCTGGGCAATGGTGAGTGGTTTGCGTATGGCCACGGATGCAGTCGGCTCATAGCCTGATTGAGAAACGCGCGTCCAGACTTGATTGGATTAGTGGTGATCAGTGTGAATTAGTGGTGGCGGTAAATCGCTTTCGAACCGAGCCGGGCGTTGACGCGGAATCGAAGTTGTGTAAGGTGTTGCGCCTCGAAACCGCCGGCCTGAGCGATGCACCGAGAAAATCGGCGGGAATGGGCAGGATGAGACGGGAACTGGAGACGAGAGTTTCCGTTCTTACGCCTGTCGAGGTGTGGGTAGGATACCCAAGTGGCCAACGGGGGCAGACTGTAAATCTGCTGACTTACGTCTTCGCTGGTTCGAATCCAGCTCCTACCACCAACTTTTCGTCGCTCAATCCGCCGTTTGCTGGGCCGCCGGCTTCGGGAGGTGCTGGAGGGCGTTTGATTTGGGTTCGCGGTGGAAAAGCTTCCGGCGTTCCAGCTCCATTTCTTCCAACAGCACTTTTTGTTCGGGAGTCAGAAACTGAGCCTGGCGTTCATTCAGTTTTTGGAAAACCTCCGTCATGCGCTCGCCGGCCACCGCGAAGATGGATTCGATTTCTTCGGCGGCTTCGCACACGAACGGTTTGATTTGTCTCTCCTGCTCCGGGGTCAATTGAAGTTTGGATTTCAATCGGTCGCACAAGTGCGCGGCCATGTCGTGAGGCCGCGGCGGTTTGGAACCTTGCCGTTTTCCGCGGCAAAAGCCGGCGGCGGCGCCCGCCAAAAGCCCGGCGGCGAAGACGGCCGCCAGGTAGAGCGCCACTGTTTTCTTGCCGAGCATGATCAATCCAGGAGTGCGAGGTCCAAGACGACGGTTGGCGTCGCCAATTCATCCGCTGGATCTTTCGGGATGCTGCGGAAACTCAATGCGATGATAACCAACATGAGAACCGAGGCCAACCCCAATCCGATGCGCAGGAAACGCAGGACGCCATCCCGCTCGTCCCCGGAATTCGCCAAACGCCAGGATACCAGAGCGCGCGATTCGAGCGCAAAGGAAGGTGTGTCATCTTCCAGGCGCGGCGCTTTGGCCGCCGCCTTCAGCAGCCGCGGCAACAGGTCGTTTTTGGGGCTCATCGGATTTCTCCTTTCAGTAGAGATTCCAATCGTTTTCGCATTTTCTGGCGGGCGCGAAAGGCCCGGACTTTGATCGCGGAACGGTTCCATCCCGTGAGCGCTTTCACCTCGTCCACGGATCGCTCTTCGAGGTGAAGAAGCTGGATCACGAGCCGATCGGCCGGCGTCAGCATTTCGAGCAGCTTGTTCACCAGATCTCGGGAGGCGATTCGCTCCGAAGGCGGCAAATCGGCCCGGGTGGAAGCCAGGGTTTCGAGCACGCGGCTCTCTTCTTCACTGAGGTCCGACCAACGCAGTTCGGGCCGGACCTTTTCGACGCGCAACTGGTTCAGGCAGGTGTTGATGGTGATCCTCGAAACCCAGTGCTCCAGCGGCACCGCTCCCGAATACTGTTCGAGGTTGCCGAAGATTTTCATGAACACGGTTTGGGCCAAGTCTTCTTCGCTGGTGCGCCGGGGCAAGTGCGCCCGGATGAGTTTCATCACGAGCGGATAGAGATGGTTTAACAACTGGCGGGCCGCGTCCTCATCCCGCTGACGCACGCGCCGCACACACGCCGCGACGTCCAGCTCCGGTTCACTCAGGAACGGCGTTGCGGTCGCGTCCTGCGTTTCGAGAATTTGAGCCGATAGTTCCACCGATGCACCACATGCGTTGGTCCGCGCGCAAAATAACTCCGCCGCCGGGCACTACCCGCGACGCTTCGGCCGACTCGTGAACCGCGTAAAGACCGATCGGTTCGAATCGGCGACCCACTTTCGCTTTAATTGCGCGGACGTCTAACGCGGGAGAATACCGTTTGGTGCCGGCTGGCACAATCCAAGAACACGAGCCGGATTGACGCCCATTCGGTTGAACAACTCCGGCAGAATCCATGAGCGGGAAAGCGCATCAAAGTTCACCGGATCTTTCAACGCCCCTTATGACCCGCCGGGAGCCGTCGGGTTACAGAAGTTTGCGGAAGGAATTGGTTTGCCAAACGAGGGCAGTTTCGTTGTTGTGAAAGTCGTGGCATGACAATAAACGCGCGACAGAATTCCGGCCGACGCTGGCTCGGACTGAACTGGCAGATCAATCCAACTTTCGGGTGGGGTGTCCTCGGACTCAATCTGGCTCTGCAAGCCGAACAAGATGGCCGGTTCGCGCCCGTGCCTTTTGTGCCGACCATCACGCGCGACGCATCGCCTCCGCAGTACCAGCCGCTCATCGACCGAATTCTGGCGCGCGAGCGAATTGCGACTGAACTTCTCGCCCAGCATCCGGGCGAACGGTGCTGTTGCGATTTCCCCGTGCTCCATACCCTCGGGAACCGCTTGCTCTCGAACGATGCAGCCGAGAAGGTGGTTGGCAACAAGAACCTGGCCGTTATTTTTTTCGAGGACACGCACATCCCACCTCACTCACTTGAGGTCGCGAAGCGCTTCGACCTCATCCTGGCCGGATCCACCTGGAACGCCGAGGTCTTGCGAAAAAACCGTGTCCAGAATGTGGAAGTTTTTCTCCAGGGCATTGATCATTCCATTTTTCTGCCGGTGACCAAGCCACGAAGTCCAGGTGCCCCGTTCGTGATTTTTTCCGGTGGCAAGCTGGAATATCGAAAAGGCCAAGACATCGTCGTGGCGGCCTTCCGGCAATTCCGCCAACGGCACGCGGAATCGATCCTGGTCACGGCCTGGCATAACCACTGGCCGAAGACGATGGAAGGCATCGCACACAAGGGGCATGTCCGCGGAACGCCTTCGGTGAGCCACGACGCACAGCTCGATATTGGCGGATGGCTCGAAATGAACGGCATCCCTCGTGAAGCCTCGTACAATCTCGGAGTGGTGCCCAACCATCTCATGCCGAAGGTGCACGTCCAGGTTGACGTCGCCGTATTCCCGAATCGGTGTGAGGGCGGAACGAATCTAATGGCCATGGAATGTCTGGCCAGCGGAGTGCCTACGATCCTTTCCGCGAACACCGGGCATTTAGATTTGATCGACGCTCGGCATTGTTATCCGTTAACGGTGCAAGATCAGGTGGACCCGATCCCACCTTACCAAGGTACGGAAGGTTGGGGGGAATCGAGCGTCGATGAAGTTCTGGAATCGCTCGAGCGCGTTTACCGAGGCGCTGCGGAAGCTGCACAGTATGGAGCGGCCTCTGTTCGGTTCATGGAACCCTGGTCGTGGAAGCAGCGCTTCGAGGAATTGGTCCGACACCTCGAACGTGCCGGGTGATTTTCGCGAGGATCGAATTCATTTCACGCCGAGATTCGAGACAAGCTGCGCCGCTGCATTCTGCCAGGTAAAGCGCTGCGCGGTCACGATCCCTGCACTGTTGACGTCCAGTTTCCCGGATTGCTTGCGCTGGTGAACAGCACGGAGATGCACCACAAGTTGTTCGATCTGGTCCGGCCCCAGATGCGCCCATTGCCCCTGACCGGTAAACTTGACCCCGTCCTGTGCGTCTTCCAGGTCGGTGACTTTGATCAAGAGACAATTCTCTTGATTTGCGAATTCGGTGTGACCGCCATAAGCGGTTGCGATCACCGTTTTACCCAGGGCCATCATTTCAAGTAATTCTAGGTTCCACCCCTCGGCCCGGGCTGGAAACACGCCGCAGTCAGCCTGCGCCATGAACTCTGCCACTTCGCGATGGGATACAAACGGCCTTTCCACCAAGGTAATCTTGTCGCCCAGGCGGGTGCTTTTGCAATGATCGATCCAGAATCGGTTATAGTTTTCACCCATCAGATTGTTGCACCCATGAACCAGCAACCGAACTGGATCTTTCGGTTCAAACGCCAGATTGAATGCCTCCACAAGCACATCTTGCCCTTTGCGCAGCTCGAATTTTCCGACGTTGACGAAGAGGGTTTCAAAGGAACCCGCTTGTGCGGCGCCAAGACCGGGAGAAAATGTCGCGCCATCCACCCCGAGCGGGACGACGCGCACGGTTGCCGGTGCCAGGCCGTGGTTAAGCAAGACCTCCTGCGCCCAATGGGTGCAGACATAGACGCGATCTATCGCGCGCAAGCATTCGAGTTCGACGGTTGTCAGCCGATCCAATTCGAAGATCGTGAACAAGCAGCAGAGCCCGTTGCCAACGGGATCGGTCGGAAGGATGATTTCCTTCAAGCACACACTTGGAGCAGCAAGATTGCAATTCTGCCGCTTGTGCAAAGCGGCTTGAACGACCGGTTGGAACTCGGATGTCGGGATGGCTAATGGACCGATGGGAAACAAGGCAACCTCGTGATTCGCTCGCACGAGAGACGCCAGCAGATTCAGGCCGACAACACCGTAACCGGTTTGACAGACCGGTGTTGCGAAATTGATGTCCATTCGGCCTCAACCAGAAACATGGGCAGTAACGCGCAACGCACTGGGCCAAGAAAAACTCTCGGGTCGGATGAAGAAAATATTCTCGGCTCGTTCCCGGTGTTCTTCCATCCAACGCGGGGGCGGCTGGAAATCGCGGTCAACCTTCACTTCGGAAAAGTCAATCGCATTGGAAGAGAGGTAACCTTGGTACCCGTTCGAATAAAAAAAACGAAAGAGATCCGCCGTGCTCGTGCCCATCGCTTGGAGCGCAAACAAGAGGTGCTCGCAAATGACCAGACTCAACGTTCGATCAGCGAGCCGTCTGGTTGCGCCCTTGAGGACTTTTACCTCG
>JACPRI010000405.1 GCA_016190065.1 Verrucomicrobiota bacterium | reverse complement strand
TTCGTTAAACGTAGATTTCGTGCACTGGAACCGAAAGATTCTTTTGGCCGGCAAGCTGTTCTTTCACGGCGTTCACAATGTGATGCGGCATGAACGGCTCGCCATCGTACTTCCGGATGTGACCGTGCGCTTTGATCCCGGTCTCCGAGCGCAGGTAGCGGGCGAACTGGCCGCTGTAATTATTCTCCACAATGATGACCCGCTTGCTCTTGGAAAGGATGCGGCTGACCTCGTCCACATGGAACGGAACGATCCATTTGATGTGAAGCTGGTTCGCCACGATCCCTTCCTCACCGGCCAACATCTCGAGCGCTTCGCGGATCACGCCTTCGGTCGATCCCCAGCCCACGAGAGTGACTGGCGCAGTTTCAGACCCGACTAGCTTGGGCGGCCCGATGTGAGACAAGATTGTTTCCATCTTGCGAGCGCGTTTTTCCACCATCATCTGGCGCTTGGCTGGATTGGTGAATTCATCACTGATGAGCGTGCCGTCCTCGTCGTGCTCGTCGGTCGCGGCGACGTAAATATGACCTGGCACGCCCGGAACCGCGCGCGGCGAGATCCCGCTCGACGTGTTCTTATAGCGCCAGTAGGCGTTGTCGTTGTAACCGCTTGAGGAGTTGGCGGCGTCACCGTTACCGCCGCCGTTCGGGAAGATGATTTCACCCCGCTCGATCTTCACATTGAAATTCAGTTCATCCGGGTCCACGCTCGCCGTCCCCTCGGACATCAGCAAGTCGGACAGCACCAGGCCGGGGCATTGATATTTGTCAACGAGGTTGAACAGTTCGGGAATCGTCTGAAAAAGATCGAGCTGCGTGCTCGGGGCGACGATGAGCCGGGGATAATCCCCCTGGCCCGCGCCCAGGACTTGCCACAAATCGCCTTGCTCGGTCTTCGTCGGAACGCCCGTGGCCGGGCCCGCGCGCTGCACATCCACGCAGACGACCGGTGTTTCAATCATGCCGGACATGCCAATGGCTTCGGTCATGAGCGCAAAACCGCCGCCCGAAGTGGCGCACATGGCGCGGCAGCCTGTGTGCGCCGCGCCGATGACCATGTTGATCACGCCAATCTCGTCCTCCACCTGCCGGACCATGATCCCAAGCTGGCGAGCGTGGCTGGCCATCCACATCAATACGCCGGTTGCGGGGCTCATCGGATAAGCGGCGTAGAACTTCACTCCTGCCGCGGCACCTCCCAGTGCGATCGCTTGATTACCCGTCAGAACCGCCTGTCCTTTGGCAAGTTTGGGAGTTTTGACGGGGAAGGCTTTGAAATGATTGGAAGCGTAGTCGTATCCCGCTCGCGCGACCTTGACGTTTTCCGCCACGACCGCATCGCCTTTCTTTTTGAACTGCCGGGTGATGACCTCTTCCAGTGGCTGAAACTCGATCCCCAGCATCTGGAGTGTGGCGGCGACGGCGACGGTGTTGCCCGCCAGCTTGTTGGCTCCGCAAAGCTGTTTCATGGGCAAAGGACAAAGCTGCACTCCGTCCGCGTGGGTTCCTGGTTTGAGCCGGTCTCCGTCAAAAAGAACGCAAGCGCCTGCCTTCAGCAGCTTCAAATGGCGGTCCATCGTGTCTTGATTGAGGGGAATCAACACGTCGAGCTTGTCGCCCATGCTGCGGACCGGCCCGTCGCTTGCCCGGATGGTCAGGAAAGTATGCCCGCCGCGAATGATGGATTGATAAGCGTTGTAGGCATTTAGGCTTAAACCCCGCCGCGCGAAAATTCGCGCGAGAATGTCGCCCGGCGTGGCGATGCCTTGGCCGGCTTCGCCCCCAATTCCAATTCCAAAATCCACCGTTGGCATAAAGTACGCTCCCTACTGTTGATAACGCGGTTTGTTGTCGCCTGTTCGAGCGGTCAGCCAGGAGGTTACAGCCGCGCGATGAAAAAATCTAACACAATCATAAGAAACTGAGAAGTCGTCGTTCGCCTCCTCTTTTGCTTTGAGTCTGCCCCGTCGATAAGCTAAGAGGTAACGCACCAGTCCGGCGCCGGGAGGATAGGCCTCTGGCTGCATGGTTAATTTGTTGTTTTGTCTATGAATCGACCTCTAGCATCGGTTGAAAGCGTCGTTGTGGCGGCCAAAGTTGAAGCTCAACGGGTCGCGCCCGCCGCGCGGCCAAAGTACCCGGGAATTCCCGTCACCTGCAATGGGAACCAGCTCGTCGCCCAATACGTCGAGACGCGCATCACCGAAGGCGGCGTGTTCTATCCCATCACGCCCTCGACCGAAGGCGGCGAACTTTACCAACAGAGCTATGCCCAGGGTGAGTTGAACGTCTGGGGCCAATCGAAAATTGCCATCGAGGCGGAAGGCGAGCACGCGGCCCAAGGCGGCGCCACGGCTTTCGCGGTCACGGGGCGCCGCGTGGTTAATTTCACTTCCGGTCAGGGGATCGTCTATGCGATGGAGCAGTACTACCACGCTCCGGGAAAACTCTGCACCATGGTCCTGGAAGTCGGCGCCCGCGCGCTGACCAAGCACGCCCTCAACGTCCATTGCGGTCACGACGATTTTTACGCCGCGCTCGACACGGGATGGACGATGCTCATGGCGAAGGACGCGCAACAAGCCGCGGATCAAGGCGTCATTCTCCGCAAGGTGAATGAGATCTCCCTCAATCCGGGCATGAACATCCAGGACGGAATGCTCACGACCCATTCCGAGCGGCTTTACCGCGTTCCGGAAGCCGAAATGCTCCGTGAGTTCCTCGGCGCTCCAGACGACATCATCGATTGCCCAACGCCGGCCCAACGCGAGTTGTTCGGTCCCAAGCGCCGCCGCATCCCGGAGATGATGGACCTCAAGAATCCGATTCTGCTCGGGCCGGTGCAGAACCAGGAGCACCACATGAACGGCGTGGTCGCCCGCCGAAATAATTTTAACGAACCCATTCTGAAATTCCTGGAGGACGCTTTCTCCGAGTTTGGCCGGCTGACTGGCCGTTATTACGGCCTCATCAGCGAATACAAGATCGAGGATGCGGACACGGTCTTTGTTTCCCTCGGTTGCGCCGCTGAAAACATCGAGGAAGCCTGCGATTACCTCCGCGAACAGCGCAATGCCAAGGTTGGCTCCATTCACATCAACGTCCTTCGGCCCTTCCCGGAGGCGGCGGTCATCAACGCGCTGCGCGGGAAGAAGAACGTGATCATCATCGAGCGCACGGACGAAGGCATGGCCGGCGACAACCCGTTGGCCCGGGACATCCGCACGGCGCTGGGCAAGGCGGTGGAAGGCCATCTCTACAAGGGTTTGCTCCCGACGCTTGCGCCGCACGAAGTGCCCCGGATTTTTCGCGGCTCCTACGGCATCGGCTCGCGCGACTACCGGCCCGAACACACGCTGGGCGCTTACGAATACGCCATCGGTCAAACGCGGCGCAAGGACGGCAAAGGCGCGGCGGATGGCGAAACCTATTTCACGCTCGGCATTGACCATCCCTACTGCGTGATCAGCAAGGATACGCCATCGCTGCTCCCGCAAAAGGCGATTGCAGTGCGGTTTCACTCGATTGGCGGGTGGGGCATGATCACGACGGGGAAGAATCTCGGCTCCATCATCGGCGAATTTGGCGGGCTGATTTCGCAGATGAAACCGGAGTACGAAGCGGATGGCCGGCTCAAGGACAAACTTTTTGTCATGGCCAACCCCAAATACGGCTCCGAGAAAAAGGGCGCGCCCACGAATTATTACCTGGTTGTCGCACCTGAACGGATCAAGGTGAATTGCGAACTGAATCACGTCGATGTCGTCCTCTGCTGCGATCCGAAGGCATTCACGCACACGAACCCGCTCGAAGGGCTGAACAAAAGCGGCTGCCTGGTTTGGGAATCCAGCGACACACCGGAGACGGCCTGGCAGCGGATTCCCAAACAACACCGGCAATTCATCAAGGAGAACAACCTCCGGGTTTTCATCCTGCCCGGATTCGAGATCGCGCGCGGCGCCACGCAAAGCCCCGAGCTGCAACTGCGCATGCAGGGCAATTCATTCCTGGGCGCGTTCTTCCGGGTTTCCCCGTTCCTCAAGGAATACGGCATCAGCGAAGAGCAATTCCTCAAGACCGTCCGC
>JACPRI010000404.1 GCA_016190065.1 Verrucomicrobiota bacterium | reverse complement strand
GCCCTTCGATGGGATCATCGCCCCTAGAAACGCGCCCGAAATGGGCTGAAGAGTGGCCGCCGCCGCGGTGTCGCCAACTTTACGGAAAGCCACCATGGCCCAGTCGCCGCCGGTACCTTCCTTGTAGAGCAGTTGGATGAAATAGCGTTTCCCGGCCTGCAACGCGATCGGCGCAGAAGTCTCGGTTGCACCGGTTTCTTCAAATGCGCCGCAACATCCCGTTTCTTCCGCGATTTGCTGCAGATTGGCTTCTTTGTCGTCCGTGCTCAGGAACAACTGGGACGCGTCATCGCTGCGCGTGAAGAATTCATACTGACCGGTCTCTGGGGGTGAGAACAACCCGGAGATGCGGGCGCCGTACGCTTCGTGGCTATCATCCGGGAATGCCTCGCGGCTGTTGAAGGAAGAGAGATAAGCCGTCTCATCCGGACTGCCGGGATACTTAGGATCATCCAGGAGGTTTTGAACGGGATTGCCGGTAATGCCGGTATAAGCGTCAAACCTGACGAAACCCGGCGTTAGAATAGGCGGCCCAACGGCCAGCACCGTCAGAAGGGCTTCTTTGCTTGTCACATTCTGTCCACCTGCGCTCACGGTGACGGTAATTTTAGCGCCATTGTCCGCGACTGCCACGTTGGCTAAGGTGAGCTCTTGGGAAGTGGCTCCAGCGATGTTGCTCCCGTTTTTCTTCCACTGGTAAGTGATGGGAGAGTCAGGACCAATGCTGTTGTGATTGACTGAGAATTTAGCGGTCGTGCCCGCATCACGGGTCGAGGGTTGTGGATCGACGGTGATCTTCAGCGTCGTGTCCGCCACGGCAGAAAGGATGTCGCCGGTGAGCGGGGCTGCGCCAGCCTCAGGGTCCGGATCTCCCTTTTTGATCCAGGTAACGGCCAGATTGTCTCCGCCGAGACCTTCCTTAAAGATCGCCTCGATGAAATACTTTTTGTTCGCTTCCAATTTCACGGGATCGGATCGGTTTTCGCACTTGGTGCCGCCGCTGTCCGGGCAACCCGGTCTCCGGCTCGTGGCGACCCACGCGCGAATGCCGTTCCATTGGGGCTCAGCCGCGATCAGTTTCTTGCTGGCCTCTTTGTCGTCTGTGCTGAGCCACAGTTCGCCATTATCGTCCGACGCGATGAAGAACACGTATTCGGCTGTATCTTTGGGCGTGATAAAACCCCACAGGCGAGCGCCGTAGCTCTCCCAAATGTTTCCAGGAGGCGGACTGCCGTCATCCGCGCCGGCCGGGAACTCGAAGAATTTCAGGAACCGAGTTTCGGTGGCATTACTCGGGTAGCGTGGGTCACCGGTGACATTCGCCACCGCGTTGCCGGGAATGTTCAAGAACAGGTCGCCGCGGATGACGCCTTTGAATTCCTTCGTCTGGGCAAGGGCCTCGGAAGGGGCCCACGCAAGAACCGCACACAGGAGAGCAAACGCTTCGAACAGTCTTCTTCGCATATGAGTCCTCTGAATTTCGCAGTCACTAAGAAGACATAAAAGCCGAGAACGGCGCAGACACTCATCCACGCGTCAACCGCACTTCAGGGTTACGACTTTCGATGTCTTCGTCATGAGAACTGGGTTGTTCTGGTGCCAACGGGTTGTTCGGGAACTAGGCCGCATTTCATCATAATTTGTCCATGAGCACAACAGAGAAGTGGCGACAATCCTTGTCTGCCGTGTCGCCAAATCTGGTGACACCCGCGAGAAATGGAGTGGTGGAGAGGTGGAGTGATGGAGTAATGGATGGGATGGAATGCACAATACTCCGGCACTCCAATACTCCACCACTCCGGTTCCTCCGGTCCGCCGTGCGGAGCGTTAATTTCTTGCCAGTGCTTTGATTGGGTTGGAAAATGTCCGGCGAAATTAGTTCGGCATCCCTTGGGATTTTGAACGCCTTCGTATGAATCTCGACGCGCAACAGAAAGAAAAAGTAGCAGCCTGGATCCAGGAAGGCCTCTCGCTTTCTCAAATCCAAAGCCGGCTCGCCTCGGAACTCGGCCTTGCCCTGACCTACATGGAAGTTCGCTTCCTCCTGGACGACCTCAAGCTGAAGCCGCGGGATAAGGAATCTCCGAAGTCCGCGGAAGCCAGTCTGTCCGTGCCGCCTGGGACAGCCGCCGCTCCCCAAGAGGCTCCAGGGCGTCCTGCAACTCGGAGAGGGGCCCCCGCCCCTGCGCCTCAGCCAACCGCCGGGGCCGATAGACGCGTGTCCATCACAGTGGATCAGGTCGCCCGTCCTGGGGCGCTGGTGAGTGGACAGGTGTCTTTCACGGATGGCAATTCCGCCGAATGGTACCTCGACCAATTCGGACGGCTGGGTCTGGCTCCGAAACAGACTGGTTACAAACCCTCCCAACAAGACCTGATGGCTTTCCAAACCGAACTTCAAAGCGAGCTGGCAAAACTGGGGTTTTAGTTGGCGCTGTGTCTCTCTGGGCGGCCATATTCGATTGGGACGGAGTGATCATTGATTCCTCCCGTCAGCACGAACAGAGCTGGCAGCGCTTGGCCGAAGAGCAAAAGCGTTCCTTGCCGCCGGGCTTCTTTCTCCGAAGCTTCGGGATGAAAAACGAGAAGATCATTCCCGAATTGCTGGGTTGGGCCACCGAAACCAATGAAATCCAGCAGCTCTCACTCCGCAAAGAGGCGCTCTATCGGGAAATCATCGCCCGGGAAGGAATCGCGCCGTTGTCGGGCGTGGTGAATCTGTTGCGTGAACTGCAGCAGGAAGCCGTCCCTTGCGCGGTCGCGTCCTCAACGCCTCGGGAGAATATCGACTGCGTGATCGACAAGCTGGGGATTCGGGAATTCTTCCAGGCCATGGTTTGTGGCCAGGACGTGAAGCACGGCAAGCCGAACCCGGAAGTCTTCCTGCTCGCCGCCCGCAAGGTCGGCACACCTCCGCGTCAATGCGTAGTTTTCGAAGACGCCCATGTCGGGATCGAGGCCGCCATCGCGGGTGGGATGAAGGTCGTGGGCGTCGCGACGACCCATCCCGCGGAATCTCTAAAAGGCGCGGACCGCGTCGTGCGCCGGCTGGATGAGTTGACCGTCGCGGAGTTGTGCGGATGGTTTGATCACGCCGTCCCAAAGCGCCGAGGTGACCACGGATTACGCGGATGACACGGATAGCGAAGGCGTTCCGGCCGGTCATGGCTTCATTCGGCTAATCAATTGTTCGGCGAGCCAACCAGTTGGACTTAACAGGAGGACACAGAGGAAACGGAGTTGAAGAGCTTGCACCGAATCCCGGTGTGTTTTGCGGATCACCCTGCGGGTGTCCATCGGTTAGCGCTTCATGTTAGCCCAAACCTTTACCACTCCGTTCTCTCCGTTTTCTCCTGTTCAAAACAACTGCGGAATTAAGGTTGAACTGTTTGGCTGGCGCGAGAGCAACTTCGGGGTTTGCGTCTGGCGTTTTCAGGTTATCCTACGCGGCAGATGATTATGCAGAGAACACTGGTCAAAGACGCGCTGCACTCGGAATCAGCACAGCCAGCCCTGCTCGTTCAAGGTTGGATTCGGACCCGGAGGGATTCCAAGGCGTTTTCGTTTGTCGAGATTAACGACGGCTCCTGCCTCAAGAATCTTCAGATCGTCGTCGATGCCACGCTGCCGGACTACGCGAAGATCGAACAACTCACGACCGGCACTGCGATCTCGGTTGAAGGCAAGCTGGTTCCCTCCCAGGGCAAAGAACAGAAATGGGAGATGGTCGCGACCCGCGTCAACGTCCTCGGACCGGCGGATCAAACTTATCCGCTGCAGAAGAAGGGCCACACGCTGGAATACCTGCGGGAGATCGCCCATTTGCGGCCGCGCTCGAATCTTTTCGGATGCGTGCTGCGCGTGCGCAGCCGGCTCGCCTACGCGATCCATACGTTTTTCCAGGAACGCAACTTTGTTTATGTCCACACGCCCATCATCACGTCGAGCGACTGCGAAGGGGCCGGCGAGCTTTTCCGCGTCACGTGCTTCGATCCCGCCAAGCCGCCGCCGCTGCTCGACGGAAAAGTCGATCACACCAAAGACTTCTTCGGACGCCCCACGTATTTGACCGTGAGCGGGCAGCTCGAAGGGGAAATCCTGGCGTGCGCGCTCTCGAACATTTACACGTTCGGGCCGACGTTCCGGGCGGAGAATTCAAATACCTCCCGGCACGCCAGCGAATTCTGGATGATCGAGCCCGAAATGGCTTTCTGCGATCTGGCGGGTAACATGGATCTTGCGGAAGAATTCGTGAAGTACCTGATCCAGGATTTCCTGACCCATTGCCGCGAGGATCTGGAATTGTTCCTGCGTTTCGTTGACAAGGAATTACTCCAGCGGCTTGAGTTCGTTTTGAACCGTCCCTTCAAGCGCGTCAGCTACACCGAAGCCATCGATATCCTCGTGAAGTCAGGGAAGACGTTCGAGTTTCCCATCCAATACGGTGTCAACCTTCAATCGGAACACGAGCGCTTCTTGACAGAGGAGTATTTCAAATGTCCCGTGACCGTCTTCAACTACCCCAAGGAAATCAAACCGTTCTACATGCGCGCCAACGACGACGGCAAAACGGCGGCGGCGATGGACGTCCTCGTGCCGCGCATCGGCGAAATCGTCGGTGGCAGCCAGCGCGAGGAACGCCTGGACGTGCTCCAGGAAAACATGAAGCGCCACAAAATGAACGCGGAGAATTACTCATGGTATCTGGATTTGCGCCGCTTCGGGACCGTGCCACACGCGGGCTTCGGCCTGGGCTTCGAACGGATGCTGATGTTTATCACCGGTGTCGGAAACATCCGTGATGTCATCCCGTTTCCGCGGACACCGGGGCACGCGGAGTTTTAGCCATGTCCGACCGGATTAACGGGATGAACAGGAAGAATCCTCCGGCTGTTTCTCTGGTTTCGCTTTGTTTGGGCTTGGTGCTCTGGGCGCTCGAAGGACGCGCCGCGAGCGGGCAGCATCAGGAATTCCTCTGGGTGGTCACCAACCGCAGCGCCACGGTCTATTTGCTGGGGTCCATCCACGCGTTGCGGCCGCTCGACTATCCTTTGTCCGCGATCCTCGACGAGGCTTTCGCTGAGGCGCGCCGCGTCGTTTTTGAAATCAAGTATGACGAGCTGAACTCGCCGTTGGGATTGAGCTACATTTCCTCGCGATCAGTTTATCCCAACGGCGAAACGATTCAGCAGCACGTTTCGGCCGAGACCTATCAATTGCTCAAGAACTACCAAACCGAAACCGGGGCGAGTCTGAACGAAACGCATCGCCCCTGGTACGCGCTGGCGCTGATCAGCAACCAGGAGGTCAAACGCCTGGGCTATTCCGATCTGCTGGGCGTCGATCGCCATTACTACGACCGCGCGAAGGCGGCGGACAAACCGATTCTCGCGTTGGAAACCGCCGCGTTTCAGATCGATCTCCTGGCCGATGTACCCGCGGCCGAGCAGGAGAACGAGTTGCGAAATCTCCTATCGGATCGCAATGGTTTTGGGCGCGGCTTGAATGAGTTGGTCACGACCTGGAAAGACGGGAACTTGGCCAACTTAACTCAGATCATCGACAAAGATCGATCACAGAACCCGGCCGCGTATGCGAGGATTTTCACCGACCGCAACAGCCGCTGGCTTCCGCAAATTGAAGCGTGGCTCAAGGAAGAGACCGTCACGCTGGTCATCGTCGGAGCCGGCCATTTCGTCGGGGACGATAGCGTCGTGAATCTGCTCCGGAGGAAGGGTCACGTCGTGCGGCAACTTCCGCTGCTCCCCACGCGGCTCCTGGGAGTGGCGCGGCTCGGCGACGGCTCGGCAGAACTCAACTTCGACGTGATCCCGGGCCATCATTATGCGGTCGAATCTTCCGAGGATTTCCGCAACTGGAAGTCCGTGCATGAGTTTGTTAGTTCCGCCAGCACCAAGAGCTTTCTGGATGTGTCCGCCCGCGGGCAATCCCACCGCGTCTATCGCCTGAAGAATCTCGACGAAATCGTGCGACCTTGACCTTCCAACGGCTCGCGCCACTAATGACAAGCGGCCAGTGATTGGGTGGAGGGAGGCTCCTGCCAAAGCTTTGATCCTAACTCCGGCAGTTGGAGAAGGGGAAACCACGGATGGACACAGATGGACACGGATAAGAATGGAAGAACTTACTCCCGATGAACTCGTTTCCTTCGCGTCAATTCGCGAAATTCGCGTCTCTCTCTGTTCCCATCTGAAAGTTCCGCGCCAAGCGTTACCCTCAAGCGAACTTACGCAAACCAACCCAACTTCTCTTTGTTCGTGTAGTAGAGAAGCCCGATGATCCGCATTTCGACGGTCAACCAATAGAGGCTGAGAAAGCTCGCGACGATCGTCGGCAGAAGAGGGAGGTGAATCATTCCCATCACCCGCTCAAAAAAGGCGGCGATGGCAACGACCACCAACAAAGCCAGACAGGCCACCAGATAAGCGCCGGGCAACTTGGCGATGGCCGAGAAAATCACCAGCGGATTGAGACCCGTGATGCTGTCCGCCATCGCCACCGCCAGCATCGCCATGGGCAGGCAGAACACGCCTAACAGCAGCACGAGGTAACCGACCACGGGCGAAACGTTCACCATGGCCAGGACGCCCGGCATGAAGCAAATGAGCCAAATCGTCATGTACCGAAAAAACGGAAGCACCAGGTCGTCCCAAAGGCTCGAAATTTCCGGCCAGGCCGGCATCGCCTCGTCGCCATTGGCTGAAGTGACGATGATTCCTTGCATGTATGAAAACAGGTATCCGCCGCCGCCGATGGCCAGGATCAGCAGCGCCGCCAATCCGAACAGCGGAGCGAACGAAGCAAAAAACGCCGCCCCGTTCAGGATCATGAAAAAGATCGTCCCGCAGACCAGCAGAATGGGCCCGTTCTGTTTGAATGGGTACGTCAGTGCGCCGGGCAACGCGCCAAAGAACGTGAGCCGGTCACTCGCTGGCGCGGCGCCGATGCGAGGCACAGGCCGGAGCGGCGCGGCGCTGGCGCGATGCGCGATGCGCGCGGGGCCTTCCTCCTGATAGACCATCTCCACGTTGCCCAGCCTCAGAACGTCGCCGGCGTTCAGCGCGGCGCCTTCGATTCGCTCGGAGTTGAGAAACGTGCCGTTGGTGGACCCCAGGTCGATGACGCTGGCCGATCCGTCCGCGAGCGTGATCTCGCAATGAACGCCGGAAATCGATTCGTCATGGATCGGGTGATCGTTAGCCTCGCTCCGACCCAGGCGGTTCGTTCCGGCCTTCAATTCAATCTGGTGGGAAACTCCACCGCCGCCCTTGATGATAAGTCGTGCCATAGGATGTTGAATCCACGCCCGGTTGTTCAATACGCAGCCTCGTGGAGCATGTCGAACGAAATTCGGCCCAACGGCCAATCCCAACGATTCTTATTTGAGTGCAGGGTCTGACCTTCCGAGAAAGTAGTTCCGGTATTTTCAGTCGTTACAGTTGTGCGCGCTCGAACGTTCCCTTCCCCCCTCACCCCGTCCCACTCCCCCTCCGAGGGGGAGAGGGTTTCCGTAGGACGGGAGAGGGGGCCGTTCCTGGGAGAGGAGGATTCTCCGCCGCGCTGGAACCGGCCAACCCGCCGAGATCGAACTGCGATGGCGACGTGGGGACCCTCTCCTTGGGGAGAGGGCAGGGTGAGGGGAAAGGGATTGGACTACACCCCATGGGCTTCGAATCTGCCAACATCAAGCTGCGATAAGATCTTTCACCGGCTTTTACCTATTTAACGCTGTAACGCTTCGACGACTTTGACAGCGCTTTGCGGCGCTGTGCATTTCGTGGTTTGAATCGCTCTCTCCCGGCTGGTACAAGATTGTTCATGCCGGTGAACCCGCATGAACATCGCTACGCGGCGACGGCCTCGCATTCGTCGCTGTATGAAGGCGAAGTGTCCGGAGAGATTCTGCTCGACTCTCAATCGTTCCGCTTTCGCTCGGAAGCGGGGGAAGTGGAGATCCCGCTGGACCGTTTGCAGATCGAGCGCACGGGAACGGACCAATTTCTCTTTTACGATCCGGAGCAAACCGATTGGTCCGTTTATACCTCGGAGCCAGGCATTCTCAGTGATTACTATTTCAAACGCCGCAACTCCATCCGCCTCCAGGTGCGCGAAATCCTGGCCCAGCGGGAAGGTCTTCGCACGCTGCGTCTGGCGGCCGTTTTCCTGGCCTGCTTTGCCGCGCTGGCGGGGCTGGCGTGGATGTCGAGCGGATGGGTGCTTCAGTTCCTGGTCAACCGCGTGCCGGTGGCCTGGGAAAAGAATCTGGGACAAAGCTTGCTCGACGAGGCGCGCGAGGATCTCCATTTCGTCCACGACCCAAAACTGTCCGCGACCTTCGGCGCCGTGACCAATCACCTGCTGCGGGGTGTCGGCAAAACGGACTATCAGTTTCGATTCCATCTGGTGGCGGACCCGACGCCCAACGCGCACGCGCTGCCCGGCGGTCATGTGATCGTGAACACGGGCCTGTTCGAGATGGCCTCCAGCCCGCGCGAATTGGCGGGCGTTCTCGCGCATGAAATCGCGCACGTCACGCAGCGGCACGGGATGCGGAAAATGATCTCCACTGCCGGCCCTTATTACGTGCTGCGGCTGTTCATCAGCGACCAGGCAGGTTTCCTGGCGGCGGTGAGCGAAGGCTCACAGCTTTTGCTCCAGCAAAACTTCTCTCGCGAACTGGAACGAGAAGCCGACCAAATCGCCTGGCAATACCTGGTCGCCGCGTCGATCGACCCGCGCGGCCTGGCCGAGTTCCTCCGCAAGTGCCGGGACGCCATGCCGGCGGCGCAGGTCACGGGCCGCTTGAACCGCCTCCTGAGCAGCCATCCTCCCACCGAAGAGCGCATCCGACATTTGGCATCGCTCTGGCAAGCGGCGCCTCGCAAATCCGGGTTTGTCGAACTGCTGAACGACACCGGGCCATGACCCCCGACCCACGCACCAAGGTTTGGAGAACTTAATTCTGTGATGCGGCGCAGCGCGGCAAGGCCAGGCAAGGCTGCAACCAACGGAGCGCGACCTTCAGACCTTCAGGTCGCTTCGACTCCGATTCGTCAAAGGCGCGTGGACTTTCCTGGGCGCTTCGGCCCTTTCCATGCTGAAGCGGCGTTAACGCAGTAAACGCCGCGCTCCGTCACCGACAACTTCCCTGTCAATTCCATCGCCGATTTCAGGGTCATTGCTGCTGGCGCAGGCCGTGGTCCTGAAGAACGTTCATTCACGCTCCATCCCGAAATTCGGGTCGCGTCGATGATGCCGCACCAGGGTTACACGAATGCCACCCGTCAACTCTCTGTCTGAGGATCGGGAAACCACTAATGAACACTAATGAACACTAATCGAAGGAACGTGCGCCGGTTCACCCATGGAGGCCGCGCAACAAAGTGTACCCTATCCCACGGTCTGATCAGTAACTCTCCTGGGATTAGTGTCTATCAATGGTTACGAGTGGTTAAACGCCGCTTTCAGTGCAATGACCGATTGGACGAATCGGATTTCCTCTATGATGCGCGCCAGCGCTTCCGCCGCCGCATCACGGACATTCAGGCATTCGTCGTTAATTCCGCCTTGAACTCCTCGCCTTCCTGCTCGACGGCGGGATGGTACTCGATGCTCACCGTTTGCGGTTTGCTTCGACTTGCTTCCAGAACTCCGTTTCGGAGAGCGGTTGAACGTGGCCGCTTTCGATTTCGCGTTCGCGCCGCTCCACTTCGGCGAGTTCGTCCGCTTGCGATCCTATCTCACTCAGAGGCGGCAGCGAATCGAGCAGCGTCTCCGCCAGGCGGACTCGCTGTTCCACCGGCAAGGCCAAGATGGTCCTCTCAATTTCTGCCATGGTTGACATCCCTGTCAGGCTACGGTCCTCGCCTGGGTCTGGCAAGCCGCCGCCGGTGTGTTCAACGCTTATGATAACTTCGCTGCTTGAGAAGGGGAAACCGGGTGGACACGAATTTCACCAACCCCCACGAATGGGATGAAAAGTAATTCGCGAAAATTCGCGCAATTCGTGTCAACCGAATCCGCGCCCATCCGCGCTCAGAACCGAAATCGAGATTGGAATCCTCCGACGAAATCTGTGTAACCTGCGCCCATGGCGAAAAAGCTTTTTCTGCTGGACGGAATGGCGCTCGCGTATCGCGCCCACTTCGCGCTCATCCGCCGGCCGATCTTTACCTCCAAAGGCGTCAATAGCTCCGCGCTGTTCGGCTTCACCCAAACGCTGCTCGAAATCCTCACCGACCAATCGCCCACCCACATCGCGGTCGCTTTCGACACAGATGCGCCGACCCAACGTCATCGAGACTTTCCTGATTACAAAATCCAACGCGAAGCCATGCCGGAAGATCTGAGCCAGGCGCTGCCGCACGTGCGGCGCATGATCGAAGCCTTCAACATCCCGGTGATCGTCTGCGATGGCTATGAAGCGGATGACATCATCGGCACACTCGTGCGCCGGGCGGAGAAGGAGGGTTTTGAATCTTACATGGTGACGCCTGACAAAGACTTCGGCCAGTTGGTCGGGCCCAAGACTTTTCTCTACAAACCTTCGCGCCAGGGCGACGGCATCGAGATTCTCGGTGTGGACGACATTCTCAGCAAATGGGGCATCAAAGAAACCAGCCAGGTCATCGACATCCTGGGCTTGTGGGGCGACGCGACGGACAACATCCCCGGAGTGCCCGGCATCGGCGAAAAGACCGCCAGCAAACTGATCACGGAATACGGCAGCGTGGAGAATCTCCTCGCCCACACCACCGAGTTGAAAGGCAAGCTGAAGGAAGCGCTCGAGGCAAACCGGGAACCGGCGCTCCTCTCCAAGCGCCTGGCCACGATCGATTGCAACGTTCCGTTGGCGATCGATCTCGACGCGCTCAAACGGCAGGAGTGGGACGAAGCCAGGCTTCGGGATCTCTTCGTTGAATTCGAGTTCAATTCCATTGGGCGACGTTTGCTTGGCGAAGAATTCAAGGCCGGCCGCGGCTTCACCGGCGAAGCACAGTCGAAAGCGGGCGGGACGCCGCGTCAGGCGGAACTTATCGCTGCGGGGAATACTGGAGACCTGTTCCCCCTCACCCCGTCCCTCTCCCCCTCCGTGGGGGAGAGGGTGTCCGTAGGACGGGAGAGGGGGCCGCTCATAGAGAGGGAGAATCCGTCTCCGCCGCCTGACAAATCCGGAGCGTCTCGATCTGCCCCAACGCGGGATCAGTCATTCCCTCTCCCTGAGGGAGAGGGCCAGGGTGAGGGGAAAGGGACGAAACTTCTTGTCGCAGAGGACGGTCACGGCCAGGCGCCCCCCGAAGCCGAAAGCCCATTGCCCATCGCCTCGAACCTCAAAGCCATCACCGACGTCCCGCACCGATATCATTTGGTCCAGACTCAAGAAGAACGCGCGAAACTGATTCAAACGCTCCGCCAGCAACCGTCCTTTTGCTTCGGCGCCGAAACGGCCAGCTTCGACCCGAAAGAGGCGCGCTGGATCGGCATCGCATTTTCTTTCGCGCCGCACACGGGCTACTTCGTCGCCGTGCCGCCGGACGAAGTTCAAGCGCGCGCGATCCTCGACGAGTTTCGCGCACTGTTCGAGGACGACCGGATTGAGAAAGTTGGCCACAATCTGAAGTTCGATCTCAGTCTGCTCACGTGGCACGGCGTGACGGTGCGCGGGAAGCTGTTCGACACGATGCTGGCCCATAGCTTGATTGAGCCGGACATGCGGCACGCGCTGGATTATCTGGCCGAAGTTTACCTGGGCTACAGTCCCGTGCCCGCCGCGAAGCTCATTGGAGAGAAAGAAGCCGAACAACTCAGCCTGAGCCAGGTTCCGCTCGACCAGTTGACCGATTACGCCGCCGAGGGCGCCGATGTCGCCTGGCAATTGCGCGCGGTCCTGGCGCCGCTTCTGAAAGCGAAAGGACAGGAGCGCGTGTTCTATGAAATCGAATCCCCGCTCTTGCCGGTGCTGGTGGCGATGGAATGCGAAGGCGTGCGCCTGGACGCGGCGGTCTTGAGAGAATTCGCCGAGCATTTGTCCAAACAGATCGGCGCCTGCGAGAGCACGATCTATCGCCTGGCTCGAACCGAGTTCAATTTGAATTCGCCCAAGCAACTCGGCGAAATCCTCTTCGAAACCCTCAAGATCGCCGAAAAACCCAAGAAGACCCGGACCGGCCAATATGCCACGGACGAGCAAACGCTGCTGGCGTTCGCGGGCGAACACGAAATCGTCCAGCGCCTCCTCGAATATCGGGCGATGACGAAATTGAAATCGACTTACGCGGACACGTTGCCCACGGCGATCTTCTCGAAAACTGGACGCGTCCACACCACCTACCAGCAAGCCGCCACCGCGACGGGCCGGCTGCAATCGCAGAATCCGAACCTGCAAAACATCCCCATCCGCACCGAACTTGGACAAGAGATTCGGAAGGCGTTCGTGCCGCGCGATGAAAATTACCTTCTGCTGTCGGCGGACTATTCCCAGATCGAATTGCGCATCATTGCCGCGCTCAGCCGGGACGCCGCGATGATCGAAGCCTTCCGCAGCGGCCACGACATCCACACCGCCACCGCGGCGAAGGTTTACGGCGTGCCGCTCGACCAGGTGAACTCGGAAATGCGGCGCAAGGCGAAAATGGTGAACTTCGGAATCATCTACGGCATTTCGGCGTTCGGCCTGTCGCAACGCCTCGGCATTCCCCGCCAGGAAGCCGCGGCAATCATCGAGCAATACTTCAGTCAGTTCCCCGGCATCCGGAAATACATGTCGGACACGATTGAGTTTGCGCGCGAGCACGGCTTCGTCCAAACGGTCACGGGCCGGCGCCGCTACTTGCGCGACATCCGGTCTTCGAACGCAACGGTTCGCGGCGGCGCCGAGCGCAACGCGATCAACGCCCCGATCCAGGGCAGCGCCGCGGACATGATCAAGATCGCGATGGCCAAAATCCACCACGAGCTGGCGCGGCGAGAACTGAAAACGCGAATGCTCCTGCAGGTCCACGACGAGCTCGTTTTCGATTTGTTCAAGTCGGAGGAAAAAGAAATCCGCGCTTTGATCGAAGAAGGAATGAAGACGGCGATTCCATTGGACATCCCCATCGTCGTCGAGATGGGTGTGGGGAAGAATTGGCTCGAAGCGCACTGAATCACTATCTCAGCGCGAGGGAAACTTTCTCGGTTCCGCATCGATGGCGGCGAGGGAAGGGGCATTGTAGCTGGACAGCCTTTTCCTTCCAGCCCTTCGACATCACCGGCGTCACCCCTCCAAAAGCGCTTCGCGTCCGGCCTCGGATTGGTCCAGCGCCTGAAGCGCGGTCAACATCGCGGCCACACGCGTCTCCACCCCCAGCTTGGCCAGGATGTGTTCGACATGTTTATGGACGGTGCGAAGGCTGATGCCTTCCACGGCGGCGATCTCCGGGTTGCTCTTGCCCTGGCAAATCCAATACAAGACCTCACCTTCCCGCTGGGTCAGGCCCAGACACACAAATTCCGCGGGGCAAACTCCGGTCTTCTCCTCTTTCAAGAATAGGAATTGCCGGCCGCGGCTGTCCTCGGAATAGCGCACGATCAGACGCGAATCGGGCTGTGCGATGGTCAACGGCGCCGGAAGACCTGTGTGACCGTTCTGCTTCTGCCAGGCGCGGCGGATTTGAATCCAGCGCTGCAGTTCGGCCGGCAGCTCATTTCCGCCGAGGGGCCGGGTGAAAAAAGTCGAAAGCCACTGTTCGGCGCGCTTGGTCATCCACAGCGCGTGCCCGTCGTGATCCAGAACCACCAGGCCCCGATGCATCGAAGCAAACGCTCCGGAAAAGGATTCGGATTTCTGCCGGGACTCGGCGAGGGCTGCCGCGTTGCTATGGGCTTGAGCCAGATGAGGCTGCAAGAACTCCAGCACCAACGCGTCTCGCGCGTTGAAAGAGCGCCTCCAACGGTTCAAGACGACGTTGATCCAGGACTCAACCTTTCCTTGAAAACCAATCGTGAGCTGATCCGACACACCCAGCAACCGGTAGAATTCGTGATCGAGCCGGTTCGGGCGAGGTCCAGTGGCGAGGGTGTGGCAGGGTTGCGCGCCGTGACTCCGGGTGATTGGAGCAGACACGGGGCGCAACAACGGGTGCTTGTCGAGATGCACCTTGAACGTCGGATACCGCTGGCAGCCTTCCGGCGAGGTGGCTTGCTGGGTCAGGACGCATTCTTCGGCGGCAACGACGTTGTACTCGATCAGGTCCGCGGCCACAAAGCGTTGCACAACTTCCGCTGTAAACGCCGGGAAACTTTCGAGGTCTGTGTGGGCATAGACTTCAGGCAGAGTGCCTGATACCCGATGGAGATCTTCGTACGGGAGCCGCTTCATTTGAGTTTCGTGAAAAACGCTTGCACTCTTCTACTCGCGACCGGACGCAACACAAGCAAAATCTCCTTCAAATTCGCGCGGGTCGCGCCAGTTTTGTTCGGCATGGAAAATGGACGGTTTTTTCACTCTCTCTCCCCGCGAGGAACGAGTGGGAGAGAGCCGGAGAGAGGGGAACTCCAGAAGCGATCGCCTCCTCTCCCCGACCCTCTTGAATCCACGATGCGCCCGGGCCGGGGTCGAAGAAAAAAATCTTTGCGACCGGCCTGGGTTGCGGGAAACTTTTCTTGTGCCCACGACGGATCAGATTCGCGACAAGTTGAGCCAGTTGCCGCACAAGTCCGGCGTCTATCTGATGAAGGATCGCTTCGGGACTGTCATCTACGTGGGGAAGGCGCGGGATCTTCGGAAACGGGTCAGCCAATACTTCCATCCCTCCCGGCGGCACGGCTGGGACCTCAAGCTCAACGCTCTGATCGAGGCCGTTCATGATTTCGACGTCCACGTCGTCCGGAACGAGCCGGAGGCCGTGCTGCTCGAAGGCAAACTGATCAAGGAATTCCACCCGCGCTACAACGTCAGCTTTCGCGATGACAAGCGGTTCCTGCTCCTCAAGGTCAATGTGAACGATCCCATCCCGCGCTTCACGCTCACTCGTCTCAAGCAGGAAGACGGCGCGCGTTATTTCGGGCCGTTCGCCAGTTCGGGAGCCTTGCGCCGCACGCTCACGATGATTCGCCGCAAATTCAATTTGCGCGGTTGCCGCCCTCTGACCCCGACCGCGCAGGACTACACGCACTGCCTCTACGCGAATCTCAAATACTGCACCGCCCCGTGCATCGGGAATGTGACGCGAGAACAATACCTTCTCCAAGTGCAGGCGGCGTGCGAGTTCCTCGACGGCCAATCTCACGAAATGGAGGCCGAACTGGAATCCGAAATGAAAAAAGCGTCGGCTGCGCTTGATTTTGAACAGGCGGCGCAATTGCGGGACATGCTCCAGGATGTGCGGCGCACGACCAAGAAAACGAACAAGTTCGCGCGGCTGCCCTACAAACTTCCGGTCGCCCTCGATCCAGAGCGCGACCTGACGGAATTGACGCGGGAATTGAAATTGCCGGCGCCGCCGCACCGGATCGAAGGCTTCGACATTTCCAACATCAGCGGCACCTTCGCGGTGGCGTCGATGGTGAGTTTCAAGCAAGGCCGGGCAGATCGCGCGAATTACCGCCGCTTCAAAATGAAGACCGTCACGGGCCAGGATGATTTTGCCTGCATGGCCGAGACGATTCGGCGGCGGTATTCGCGGTTGCTCCGAGAGTCTGGGGGAAACGTAACGGAGAACCGGCGTATCGGTGCATCGAGGAGAGAGAATGAAGCCAACGCCGGCCCGACACCCCGACACCCCGACACTCCGACACCCCGTTTCGACCCAGCCACCACAAGTAGCGTCGAAACCCAGGACCGTGCCGTCGCACCGAGACTCCCCGACTTGATCCTGATCGACGGTGGGAAGGGCCAATTGAACGCCGCATGCGCCGAACTGGCGAAACTCGGGCTGAGCCACATCCCAATCATCGGTTTAGCCAAAGAGTTCGAGGAGATCTATCGCCCCGGCGAGAGCGAACCGCTTCGGTTGAGCCACGATTCTGGCGCTTTGAAACTATTGCAGCGCGTCCGCGACGAATCCCATCGGTTCGCCAACACGTACAACGCCCAACTGCGGCTGAAGAAAATCTCCGAGAGCATCCT
>JACPRI010000403.1 GCA_016190065.1 Verrucomicrobiota bacterium | reverse complement strand
CTGGCGTTCATCCGGTAATGTTCCGGATCCGGCGCGAGCTTGATGGAGTCCACTTTCAACTGACTGAGGGTCTCGGTTTTCCAGAACATCGGATGCGCGCCGTTGTGTTCGAGATGTCCCAGGAGTCGCGTTCCGTCTTTTTTCCAAACTTCGTAGTGCATGAACTTTTCCCGATACTCGAACGACTTGATGCCGAGGAAGCCGAGCGCGCACAGAATCGTGATCGCTTGCAGAACGCGATACTTGGCGAAATTTCCCACCTTCAACGCCGACCAGGACAGCACGACCGTGACGCTGGAGGTGATGAGGACGGCGGTATTGAAAGTCCCAATGGGGATGTTCAGCAGACCATGCACCCAATCGCCCGGCGCGGCGCCGATGCGCAAGATGATGTACGACGAGAACAAGCCGCCGAAGAGCATGACTTCGGACGCGAGGAACAGCCAGATGCCCACCTTCGCGTTGTAAAGGCCAGTGTCCTGGCGAGGCTGAACGGCGTAAGGAATTTCCATGAAATGGCGATGGGGAAGTGTTGTGTGGTTTGGGTCAGGCAGGTTGATTCTGCGGCGAGAAATCCTTCGTCGAGCCGGGCGCGCTGTAGTCGTACGGTCCGCGATGAGCGTGAGGCGCCGTCGCGAAATTGCCGTGAGGCGGAGGTGTCGGCGTCTGCCAATCGAGCGTGGTGGCGTCCCACGGGTTGTCCGAAGTGACCTTCTGGCCGTGCTTCATGCTCCAGAAAAAGTTGATAATGAATGGAATTTGAGCCAGCCCGAGACAGACCGCGGCCCACGAGATAGTGACGTTCCAATGCATGATGCTGTCGGTCAACCCGCCGATGGCGTCTTGGCCCACCTTGGCCAGAGAGTATTGCGCGCCGCCATCGGACATGCGCCGCAGCATGCCGGCCATGCCTTGCGAGAACATGGGCTGGAACACCAGATTCATGAAGATCAATGAGAGCCAAAAATGAACCTTGCCCCAGAACTCGCTCATCATCCGTCCGGTGATTTTCGGATACCAAAAGTAGATCCCGGCCAGCAGGCCGAAGATGGTTCCCGGCGCGACGACATAATGGAAATGCGCGATCACATAGTAAGTGTCGTGGAGATGGATATCGCTGTAGTTCAGGCCGAGTGGCAGCCCGGTCAGGCCGCCGATGCCAAACATGGGCAGGAATCCCAAAGCGAAAAGCATGGGGGTGTTGAACCGAATCGATCCGCCCCACAACGAAATGAACAAGCAACTCAGAATGATCACCGACGGGATGGAAATGATCATCGTCGTCGTTTGGAAGAACGTGCTGATCTTGGTTCCCATTCCCGTCAGATACATGTGATGCGCCCAGACGATGAACGACAAAAACCCGATCGCGAGCACGGAGTAAACCAGGGATTTGTAGCCCCACAGCGGCTTCCGCGTGTTGTTGGCGATGATCTCCGCGACGATGCCCATGGCCGGCAGGATCAGCACATAGACCTCCGGGTGCCCCAGGAACCAGAACAGGTGCTGCCAGAGCAGAGGGCTGCCCCCGCCGCTGATGCTTGAAAAAGCGCCGCCCGGCGACAAGCCGGAAGGCAGGAAAAAACTCGTGCCCGCGACTTTATCCATGAGCTGCATGACGGCTGCCGATTCCAGCGGCGGAAAGGCGAGCAGGAGCAAGAAAGCGGTGACAAATTGCGCCCAGACAAAAAAGGGCAGCCGCATCCAGGTCATTCCCGGTGCCCGGAGTTGAATGATGGTCGCGATGAAATTGACGGCGCCGAGCAGGGACGAGGTGATGAGGAAGACCATCCCGATGATCCAGAACGTCTGGCCTTGGGTTGGGATGTAGGTGGCCAACGGAGAATAGGAGGTCCAGCCGGCCTGAGCGGCTCCACCAGGGATGAAGAAACTGGTCAGCATAATGACCCCGCCGATGACGTAGGCGTGGTAACTCGCCATGTTCACGCGCGGAAAGGCCATATCCGGCGCTCCGATCTGAAGGGGAACAACGAAGTTGCCGAACGCGGCGAAAGCCAGAGGCACGATCGCGAGAAACACCATGATCGTTCCGTGCATCGCGCCAAACGCGTTGTAGAGATCTTGCGACATGGAGTATCCCCGGACCGATCCGCTCGCCTTGTCCACCACCGGAGACGCCATATCGCCCAAGGCCGTGTGCAAGAGCGATCCGACCAGCGGGATGGGCTGATCGGGATACGCGATCTGCCAGCGCATCATGAGCATCAGCGAAAAACCCAGGAGCAGGAACAGCAGCGCCGTGAAACCGTATTGAATCCCGATGACCTTATGGTCGGTGGAGAAAACGTATTTCTGCCAGAATCCAAGATCTTCGTGGTGAGCTTCGTGAGCTCCGGCATGATGAGCGGCTTGAGTGGTCGGCTGCATGGACGAACTGGTTTTGGTGTTTGAAAACTTTTAGGCCAAAAATTTTAAGCGCGCAAGTTAACTTCCCGCTCTGGACAGTGTCAACGGCAGATTCATCGCACTTTATCGAGCACCATCAGCGTCAGCACACCGGGCAGGAAAATAATCGAGGCGAAGAACAACTGCCGCGCGCGGGTCGTCGTCAGGTGTTTGCAAAATCGAATGGCCAGGGCCACGAAGGTCAGGTTCAAAACGATCACGCCGGCCAAATAGAGGCCTCCCGTTACGTTCAACCAAAATGGCCCCAGGCTTGCGATCAGCAGCCCCAGGCTTGACACCAACACATGCCGGCGTGTTCGGTTTCCGGTTTCATCAAACACGGGCAGCATGGCGTAACCCGCTTTGCCGTAATCGTCCTTGTAAATCCAGGCAATGGCCAGAAAGTGGGGAATCTGCCAGAGAAAGAGAATCGCGAATAAGGTCCACGCTCCCCAAGGCTCATCACCCCGGCTGGCCGTCCACCCCATGACCGGCGGAAGCGCGCCAGGGATTGCGCCGATGAGGGTATTGAGCGTCGTGACCCGTTTCAGCGGCGTATAGACGAAGAGGTACGTTCCAAGGGTGATCGCGCCTAATACACTGGTGAGCCAATTCACGGCTGTGGCCAGATAGATTAACCCAAGGATTGAAGCGCCCGCGCCGATGATCAATACGGTTTCCGGTTGAACCCGGCCCGAAGGCAGAGGCCGCCCCGAAGTTCTGGGCATGCAGGCGTCATATTCGCGTTCCAAATACTGATTGAGCGCCGCCGCACCGCTCGCGACCAATCCCGTCGCCAGCAGCGCGTGGAACATCAGCATGTAATCCAACGCGCCCCGGTTTCCGAGGTAGAATCCCACCAGCGTTGTGAGCAACACCAACGAGGTCAAGCGGGCCTTGGCCAGTTCCAGAAGGACGCCGACGCCCGCTCGATCAGCGGATTGTGGAGTGGGAATGGATGGAGCGGAGGCCTTCATGAGGAATTACCCGGTGGTCAGAGCCGTCTCGGTTTGAGGGGCGGGCAAACGCGTCGCGCCGGAGTGGCCAGGAGCCTTCTCGGCTTTCGAGGGCGCAAATGAAAAACGCAACACGATGAAGCAAAGAAGCCCTCCCACGAGCAAACTCGCCGCACCCGCGATCACGTGGACCGTCGCGACATCCGCTGCCTTCCGGCTGAGTACCGTCGCCGCGCCAAGCGCAGCCTGGAGCATGATGAGGCAGAACCAAGCCAGCGTGGCCTTGGTCAGCGGGGCTCGATTTCCAAGTCGCGACCGGCTGATCCACGCGCCCGCGCCCACCGCGAGCAACGTGGCGAGCGCTCCGAGGCGGTGCATCATGTGGAGGACAATTTGAAAGGCCGTGATCGGATTCGGATCGAAGACGTCCATCCGTCTGGCGTTGACGGAATCGAGGAACGCGGCGTCTGTGGGCGGCCAAAGTTGCCCGTAGGCCAAAGGAAAATCCGGCACGGCCAGACCGGCGTGCTGGTGCCGCATCACGGCTCCTAAAATCAATTGCAGGAACACGAGCGACGTCGCGCTCAGCAACAGATACCGCAGACCTTTTGGGACAAGGCTCCAAGTTTCGTTCGCGGCAATTTTCGACCACGACGCGGAAGTCACCAGAGCGATGATGCCCACCAGCAGCAAGAAAAGCTGGGCGGCGGTCGCGTGAACGAAGCCAAGCGAGTTTTGCAGGAGCGTGACTCTCAAACCTCCGAGAACGCCCTGGAGAACCACGCCGAAAAAAGCGGCCACGCCGAGCCATTGCACCCAGCGCCGCGGTTCCTTGATCCAAAGCCAGACCGCAAGGATGGTGGTGAGCAGACCGACGAATGAAGCAAAGAGCCGGTGGGTGTGTTCGTAGAGAATTCCTCCCATCCAGTACGACGGGGGAAACAGAAACATGTTGTAACCGTAAGTCGTGGGCCAGTCCGGCACCGATAGCCCCGCTTCGTGGCTCGTCACCAGACCGCCGATTCCAATGAGAATCAGGGTCGCGAGCGCCGTGAAAACAGCAAAACGGTTCAGCCAGAGGCTGTGATTTGACCGAGTCATTCTTTGCGACGAACGGAAACGCCGCTGCAGCCATGCGCCGCAGCGGCGACCAAAAAACAAGAGGAACCGGGGCGAGAGTTACTGCGCTGGTAGTTCGACAGTAAAGTCTGCCTTGGCTCCGTCGGCACCGACTTTGATCTTTTGCGTAATGCCTTTGCCGTTGGGATGAGTCTTGCGATGCACGGCTTCGATCACGTAATCGCCCGGCGGCACGTTGGAAATCTTGAAGGCTCCGTCTTTTCCGGAAACCGCGAAGTAGGGATGGTCCACGACACCCACGTAAGAAAACATCCACGGATGCACGTCGCAGCGGAACCGCAAGAAAACTTCCGGATTGTCGAAAACAAACTCCAGCGGGCCCGCATTGGCCGGTTGTGCTTTGTTCGCTTCCTTGTTGCCAGCCACGGTCGGCTGAGGATGCACGTTGTGCATGAGGGGATCCGAATTCTTGACCAGGATCTTTTGCTTCGCTTGCAGGCCGACCACATAGGGCGTGTACTGGCACTGGACCTGGTCGATGACAACCGGTTGAGCCGGAGGCGCAGCGGCTTTTGCGCCTTCTTTGATGTAGATGAAGACGTCGGCCAATCCTCCGCTTTTGTCCACCACGTAAAACGGCATGCGCGGGTTGCCGGGAGCAGCGGCCACTTCCTTGATCTTGCCGCAGAACGGATCGGCCTTGAGCGGCATTTCTGGGGCGGGCGGCGGCGTGCCTTTCAATGTGATTTTCCCCGTGATATCACCGGCCGAAGCCGTTTGCATCGTTCCCACGCAGGCCGCGGCGCCTAAAAAACCAATCAATTTCTTCATAAGGTCTGAGTCGAGTGTTGCTGCTTAAAATTTCGCGCGCACGATAACACCGGGTTTTTCGAGCAGCAAGCGATTTGTGAAAGTTTTCACAAAGTCAAAAGTGCGGCCATCGTCCGCGCCATTTCCAGCGCCGTGCCGGCGGCTTCTTCACCGCGATTGTGCGTTTTGCTGAGGCAACGCGCTTGGGCTTGCGCCTCGTTTTCCAGCAACAAAACTTCATGGATGACGGGGATGTGGTAGGCCACCTGAATATGAACGAGCGCCTGGCTGACGGCTTCGCCAATGTGTTGCGCGTGCGTGGTCTCTCCCCGCAGGATGACGCCCAAGCAAAGGATGGCCGAGAACGGCCGTCTCGAATGCGCCGCCAACCTCGCCGCCACCACCGGAATCTCGAATGCGCCTGGGACGCGCACGACCTCAATCTCCCGCGCGCCGGCCTGGACCAACGCCGCTTTTGCCGCCTGCAGCATTCCGTCCACATAGCGCCGGTTGTATTTGGACGCGACGATGGCGAAGCGCACGCCGGGAAGCGCGTTCTTCTTGCGGTTTCGGGCATGTTTTTTCAGCATGGTTCCAAGACGGAGTTGCGGCCCACGCGGGGCGTCAAATCAGGTGTCCAAGTTTTTCGCGTTTGGTCTGGAGATACTTTCGATTGTGCGGATTGGGATCCACCCGGATGGGGACTTGTTCCACGATTTCCAGGCCGTACCCTTCCAGCCCGACGACTTTCTTGGGGTTGTTCGTCAGGAGCCTGATGGTCTTGACGCCGAGATCAACCAGGATTTGGGCGCCAAGCCCGTATTCCCGCAGGTCCATCGGATAGCCGAGCTTCAAATTGGCTTGCACCGTATCATAGCCGCGCTCTTGGAGTTTGTAGGCTTTGATTTTTGAGACCAGCCCGATGCCGCGCCCTTCCTGCCGCATGTACACAATTGCGCCGCAGCCTGCCTCGGCCACCTGGCGCATCGCTTGATGAAGCTGTGGCCCGCAATCACAGCGTTGGGAACCGAACACGTCGCCGGTGAGACACTCGCTGTGCACTCGCACCAAAACGCCCTTTCGCTTCGCCACCTCGCCCATGACCAACGCCAGGTGATGCTGGCCATCCAGACAGGAACGATACAGATACAGATCAAAATCTCCATGCTCCGTTGGCATTCGCACGACCTCGACGCGTTCGACCAGTTTCTCGCGCGTCCGACGGTAGCGAATGAGCGCTTCAATCGTGCAGATTTTGAGCTTGTGCCGGCGCGCCAGTTTGACCAGTTCCGGCAATCGCGCCATCGAACCGTCCTCGCTCATGATCTCGCAAATGACGGCCATGGAGCGCAGGCCGGCTAATTTCACCAGATCGACGGCGGCTTCCGTGTGGCCGGCGCGTTGGAGCACGCCGCCCGGTTTTGCGCGCAACGGAAAGACGTGGCCGGGTTGGACGAGGTCGTTCGGCACGGCGGTCGGCTCCGCCATGAGCCGGATCGTTTGCGCCCGATCCGCCGCGCTGATGCCGGTCGTGATTCCTCTGGCTGCGTCCACGCTCACCTGGAAATCCGTTTTGAACGTGTCTCGGTTTTGCACGACCATCTGCTCAATCCCGAGCTGTTTGAGCCGGTCGGAAGTCGTGGGCACGCAAATCAAGCCGCGGCCGAACTTGGTCATGAAATTGATCGCTTCGGGCGTCGCGCGCTCCGCGGCCATGATCAAGTCCCCTTCGTTTTCACGGTCGGCGTCATCGATGACGATGACCATTTTGCCGGCGCGCAGGTCGGAGAGGATAGATTCGATCGAATCGAAGGGTTCCTTCATACGGTTCCGCACGAAGCTAATCTCCCAAAGCGCAAATTCCAGCTTCGAAATGAAAACAAAGGCTTAGAGCTTGACCATCGCGGGGCTGGTCTTCATGTTCCCCCATACTGACGCGTCGTTCGATTTGAGTTTCTCAAGGCGGCGCAATCGTCCTTTTTGTTATGCTCACAAATGAATTTCAGCAGGGTCAAGAGCCGCCCGCGCGGGCCAGACTTTGGCCTCGCAACATGGCGCCATGGTTGAAATCAATCGCGTTGCTGGTCGGGCTGCTGGCGGCGCGCGGTTCTTTTGCGGCGTCCGAGGAGCCGGAGAAATCCGTGATCCACATCAATACGTTCAGCCAGCAGCCAGTCTGGGATGCGCCCTGGCGATTTACCGGCGTGCAGCGGAGCAGCGGTTCCGGGTTCGTCATCAAAGGCAAGCGCATCATGACCAATGCGCACGTCGTCAGTTGGGACCGGCAAATCCTGGTTCGCCGCTACCAGGATCCGCGCCCATACCTGGCCCGGGTGAAATTCATCGGCCACGATTGCGATCTCGCGATCCTGGAAGTCCAGGACGAAACGTTTTTTGACGGCCTGCAACCACTCGAATTTGGCGAGCTGCCGAAGGTTCGTTCCACGGTGGTGACTTATGGTTACCCGGCCGGCGGCGAACAGATTTCCTACACGCGCGGGGTCGTCTCGCGAGTCGAATTGCAGAATTACGTTCACATCGGCAATCGCACTTACCTCGGCGTGCAGACGGACGCGGCCATCAATCCCGGCAATAGTGGCGGGCCGGTCATTCAGGACGGTCTGGTCGTCGGCGTCGCCTTCCAAGGAATGCCCGGCCTGGAGAACACGGGCTTCTTCATCCCCCCGCCCGTGATCGGGCATTTCCTCAAGGACATCGAAGACGGCAATTACCACGGCTTTCCCCAGGCGGGCATTCGGTTGGTGGCGCTGCAAAACCCGGCTTACCGCCGTTTCCTGAAACTTCCCGACGGCGAGCGCGGGGCGAAGGTGGATTCCATGCTCCAGATTCCGAGCACGCAGAAGGTCTTGAAGGAAGAAGACGTGATTATGCAGATCGGGCCTTATCCGGTGGGCAGCGACAGCACCATTTTGTTTCACGGTAACCGCGTCCACGCCGCGATGGCCTTTCAAGAAGCGCAGCATGGCGAGAGCGTGCCGCTTAAGCTCTGGCGAGACGGACAGGAAGTCGAAACTTCAATTCCGGTTCACGTTTACATGGGAGATCGAGCCATCGGGAATCTGTACGACACCCTGCCTCGCTATTTCATTTACGGCGGGCTGATCTTCACCCCGCTCACGCTGGAGTACATGAAAACCTTCGGCCGCAACTGGGCCGACTCCGCCAACGCCGAACTGGTCTTCGAGCTGTATTATCGCCGCCATGAAGCGCCCTCCGACGTGCGGCCGGAGCCGGTGGTCCTGGTTTCTTTGCTCCCGGACGCAGTGAACGCGAACTTCACCATTCGCGGCCATGCATTGGTGGACAAGGTCAATGGGATCCGGATTGAGAAACTCGATGACGTGATCCGCGCCTTCGAAACGGCCACGACGACTCAGCACATCGTCGAGTTCGCGCCCCACCACACGTTTGAATGCCTGGATCGTGCGGAAGCCGAGAAAGCCAATCCCAGGATTCTCCAAACTTACGGGGTCCCGAACGACCGACGCTTATGAAATTGAGTTTTCGCTTTCTTCGCTGGATGAACCCACCCCCGGCCCCTCCCTGGAGGGGAGCCTTGGAAGAAGCGCCGGTTGCAAGTTCCCCTCCTGGGAGGGGTGTAGGGG
>JACPRI010000402.1 GCA_016190065.1 Verrucomicrobiota bacterium | reverse complement strand
GTCCCTGGACCCCCAATTCTGGACTCGCATCAGAACTTTGAACCGGCCCCTCACCCGCCCTTCGGGCACCCTCTCCCCCTCGGAGGGGGAGAGGGACGGGGTGAGGGGCATTCTTCGTGTCAACCGACTTCTGAACTGATGATTAATAACCATTTAACTTTTCAACCCATTTAACTCATTTAACCCCTAGCCAAAAATGCCATTAACGTATTCATAGGTCTTCCGGCTAGCCGGTTGGTCGGAGAAGATCACTTCGTTGGTGTCGAGTTCGACGAGCTCGCCGTTCCAGAGGAACATGGTGCGGTCGGCCAGGCGGCGGGCTTGCTGCACGAGATTCGTCACGAGCACGATGGTCATGCTTTGCCGCAGTTCCTTGAGCACGTCCTCGATGCGCATCGTGGTCACGGGGTCGATGGCGATGCTGAATTCGTCCAGGCAAAGAATCTCCGGCGAGAGCGAAAGGGCGCGCGCCAGCGTGAGGCGTTGTTGCTGTCCTCCGGACAGGCGCGTGCCCAGCAGGCCCAGGCGATCCTTCACTTCATCCCACAACACCGCCTGGCGGAGACACCGCTCGACGATCTCATCCAGCGCGCCTTCCGCGGTAATGCCCATGCGGCGCGGGGCGTAGGCGACGTTTTCATAGATGGTCAGCGGCAGGCCGACGGGCAAAGGGAAGACCACGCCAATGCGCCGTCGGAGTTCATTCGGGTTGCGCAGGTTCGTAATGCTCTCACCGTTGATGAGCGCGTCGCCTGTGAATCGCGCGCCCCCCACGAAATCCAGCGTGCGGTTGATGATCTTCATCATCGTGGTCTTGCCGGAATTGGCCGGGCCGATGACGCCGAGCACGCTGTTGCGCGGCACCGCAAAGCTGATGTCTTTCAACACCTGCCTCGAACCGTAGAACGCGGAGACACCGCGGAATTCGATGTGAGGGCGGGCGGTCATCTCGAAGGAAATGGTGGAACCGCGAATAGACGCGAAGGGACGCGAATGGTCTGTCCCGTCAAATAAAGCAGGCGGGCGGGGCGCAGTTGACTGCTTGAACGGCAATGCCGATCGACACCCACTTTCCCCTCACCCCAACCCTCTCCCTTGGGGAGAGGGAGAATTCTAGGCTGCGCGAGGATCTGTCGGCACGCCACGATCAAGCGGCGATGATGAGCAGGGCAACCCTCTCCTGGGGGAGAGGGCAGGGTGAGGGGAAAAGGGGCACGGTCCAATCCGTTGCTCGAAAACTCAGATGCATCGGCGTGTGTCTTGTCAGCAGCTAATTCGTGTTCATTCGTGTCCATTCGCGGTTCCCCTTCTTCGTTCACCAGCGCTTGTGTCCGCGCAGCCAGACGCGGAGCACGATGGCGAAGCTATTGATGAACAAGATCAGTCCGATGAGCACAGCGGCGCTCCCGAACTTCATGACTTCAGGCATCTGGGAGATCTGAGTGGAAATGATGTTCAAGTGCATCGACAGGGCCATGAACGGCTCGCGGATATTGTAAGGAAAGAGTTTATCCCAACCACTGTCGGCCACCCATTTGAAGAAGGTGGCGCCGGTGAAGAGGATCGGCGCCGTTTCGCCGGCCGCGCGGGAAACCACGAGAATGATGCCCGTCAGAATGCCGCTGAACGAATTGGGCAGCACGATGGTGCGAATGGCCTGCCAGCGGGTTGCGCCGAGGTTCCAGCAAGCTTCACGAAAGGCCTGCGGGACCGCACCCAGGGCTTCGCGGGTCGCGGTGATCACCACCGGCAGATTCATGACCGCGATGGTGAGCGAGGCGGTCAGCAAGCCTCCCTCCCACTTAGTTTCCGGGTGGTTCGGGTCGGCGATCATACGGTTGACCGCCGGGAGCATGGTCAACACAAAGGCGCCCAGACCGAACAGGCCGTGCACGATGCTCGGCACGCCGGCCAGGCTGGTGACCGTGATGCTGATCGTTCGGTTCAACCAGCCTTCCTTCGCGTACTCGTTCAGATAAATCGCGGCCAGAATGCCCACGGGCGCGACGAACAGCAGCGACCCGATGACGAGATAAAACGTGCCGACGAGCGGCGCCCACAGCCCGCCCTCCTTGCCCTTATTGACCGGATTGAGCCAAAGATAATCCAGAGAGAGCACCGGTGCGGCTTTCACAAAGATGTCCACCAGGATCGCGACGAGTGGAATGACCAACACCGCGCAGAAGGCGAACATGAGCCACTTGTTCCGGCTGGCGCGCCGGACTTTGCGACGCTCGAATTCACTCGGAGCAAACGGATTTGCGCCGAAGGCAACAGGACTGACGGGCGCGGCATTCATCTCAGGATTGGTTCGCCTTCTTCACTCCCTTGACGATGAGATCGGAGGCGACGTTAATGCCGCAGGTGGCAATGAAGAGCACGATGCCGAGGATGAAGAGCACGCGATAATGCTCGCTGCCGTGTACGGTTTCGCCCATCTCGGCGGCGATGGTCGCGGTCATGGTGCGCACCGGGTCCGTGAGCGCTTCCGGAATGCGGTTGTTGTGCCCCGTGGCGAGCAGCACGGCCATCGTCTCGCCAATGGCGCGGCCCATGCCCAGCATGCACGCCGCCAGCAAACCGTTGCGGGCCGCTGGAAAGAGCACACGCCGCACGGTTTCCCACGTGTTGGCGCCGAGCGCCAGCGCGGCTTCGCGAAATGAATCCGGCACGGCACGGAGGGCGTCTTCGGAAAGCGACACGATGAGCGGCACGCTCATCAGCGCGAGAATCACCCCGCCGGTCAGCAAGTTCGTGCCCTGCGAGGCCCCGGTTTCCGCCGTGGCCAGATGAAACGCGACCATGATCTTGCCCCACGCGCTGCCCGGCGCGGCCGTGAAAATGCCCTTGATGATCGGCCCCAGCACCATCAGCCCGATAAACCCCCACACGATGGAAGGAATGGCCGCGAGCAACTCGATGACAATCTTCAGCGTCTCTTTCCCCTTGCCCCTGGCAAACTCGGAGATATAGACCGCGGCGCCGAGTCCGACCGGCACCGCGATGATCAAGGCGATGAAAGTGGTCGCAAACGTGCCGACCAACAGCGCCCATGCGCCAAAGCTCGGCGGGTTGCCGGGCGCCGGGTTGGGAATCCAGCGCGCACTGGTGAAAAAGTGAATCCAATCGAGCTTCGGCACCATCGGCGCCGCCTCTTTGAAAATGAAAAGAAAAATGGCGGCGATGCCGATGATGCTGCTCCAGCCGCACAGGCGGATCAGCACTTCGATGGGCTTTTCAAGCGCGTCGAGGAATCGGAATTTTTTCCTCGCTCTGACTTTCTGGAACTCGGCCATGGGACGACAAACTTCGGGTGGAGAGAGAAATCAGCGGCTCCAAAGAGCCAGGGACCATTCAAGTTCCGTGGTTACTTCAGCGGCACAAAGCCTTCTTTCTCGACGATCTTCTGGCCTTCCGGCGAGAGAATCCAATCGATGTACGCCTTGACTTCGCCCGCCGGTTCGCCGGCGGTGTAGAGATAGAGCTTGCGGGCAATTGGATACTTTCCACTGCGGGCCACATCTGTGCCTGGCTCGACGGCAGGTTCACCCTTCTTGCTTGAGACCTTGAGCCACTTCACGTCGGGGGTTTTGTAGCCCATTCCGCTGTAACCCAAGGCCAGGGGAGTCTTGGAAACATTCTCCACCACTTCGGCCGAGCCGTTCATCTCGCTGATGCCTCCGCGCAGCTCACGCTGCTTGCCTGCGCTCGTCTGGCCGCAGATATGTTCCCGGAAATAATCATAAGTGCCGGAATTGTTTTGGCGACCAAAGAGCGCGATCTTGCCTTTGATCGCCGGATTGATCTGCTCCCAGGAAGTGACGGCGCCGTTTTCGGCCCAGATTTCTCGCAACTCTTCGATGGAGATTTCATTGATCGGGTTGGACGGGTGCGCATAGACGGCGAGTGCGTCATAGGCGACGACAAATTCCTTCACGTCCTTGCCCGTGACGGTTTTTGTCTTCTCAATCTCTTCCTTTTTGATTTCGCGCGAAGCATCGCAAATGTCGCACGTGTTGTTTTGCAGCGCGGCGAACCCGGTACCGGTGCCGCCTCCATCGGCGTTCACGAACACGTTGGACTTCACTTTGCGGTAAGCCTCGGACCAGCCGGTGGCCAGTTGCACCATCGTGTCCGATCCCTTGACACGGATTTCAACCGGCTTCTGGGTGATCACGACCGGGCGTTGGCCTCCGGCGGCTCCGGGATCGGTCGATTCCTTCTGGCCGCAACCGGTCAGGGCGGCGACCGTGATGGAGAGACATGTGGTCCACGACCGGGTAAGGACGCGTTCCACCGCGTCCCTGAAATTTCTCTTTCGATCGCTTCGTAGAGTCAGGGACGGAGTGGAATCCGACCCTACCAGGTTTGGCGGAAGGGTTCGCCTGTGTAGTGGTGTTGTGTGTTTCATACGTCTCGTAGTCGTTTCCTTAATCGTTCGGTTCTCCCAGAATGGCCTCCACCAGGTCGGTGATCTGCGCGCGGAGGGATTGAAAAGTTTCTTCGTAGGCGGCCTGGATTTGTTCGGGCGCGGCCGGCAAAGCTGAGGGATCACTGATCGGCCACTCCAGTACGATCGTCTTGCTTTTCGGCGCCTTGAACGACTGCCGCGTTTCTTGGCCGAACACGATGACAACCTGGTAGTGCTCCAGGTTCGGGATTTGCGGCACGGTCTTTGAAACCTGTCTGGAAATATCGATTCCCTTGCCCGCCAGAAAACTGACCGCCGCCGGATCCAATGGCTTCGGTTCCAGACCCGCGCTGCTGAACAGAAACCCGGCTTGCCCCAACGAATTCGCGATGCCTTCGGCCATCTGGCTGCGGCACGCGTTGTGATCGTCAACAAAAAGAATGCGGAACAACTCCGTGCCGGTGTGCTTGCTGTATTCGCCGGTGCACAGGTAGAGCACTTCCTCGCAGATGTTTTTCGCCTGATCGGAGACGCGTTCATAGCGGCGGGCGACCATCGTCAACGGCGAAAACGCTTCCATTCCGATTTTGCCCGTCTTTTCCGCATACAACAGATCCGCGTTGATCTGATCGCGGAGGGTGTTGACCTTTTCCTCGACCGCCATGGTGGCCCGCGCCAGGTCTGCATTCTGATCCACGAACGCCTGGATGGCGTCGTGAACCATCGGGATGGAGAGGTTGGCAATCTCGACGAATTTCTCCAGCGGAGGATGCCATTCGAGGGAGCTGAGCTTCAAAACCTGTCGGGCGATGCTTTCCGCGTAATCTCCGATCCGCTCCAGCTCGGCGTTGATCTTAATTGTCGCGTAAGCAAACCGCAGATGGCCCGCCACGGGCTGTTGTCGCACCAGAAACTCCAGACAGAGCCGGTCGATCTCCTTCTCCAGTTCGTCAATGTACTGATCGCGCAGAATGATGGCGTAGGCGCGCTGTCGGTTCCCTTCCACCAAGGCTTGCAGACCGTCCTTCAGGGCGCGTTCAGCCCGGCCGCCCATTTCGAGGACTTTGCCGCGGATGCGATCAATGTCCTGCTGCAGGCTCTTTTCCAGATGAGGCTGCGTGCTCATCGCTAGAAATCGACCTGGAACCGGGTTTGGAGGCTATGCGCATGGCCTTCGATGCGGTTCCGGTCCAGGTCCGAATAGATATAGTTCAACATCAGGCGTGCGTTTGGGTTGAAATACCAGTTGAGGCCTCCGGTGTAATCCGCCAGACGGCCACCCGCGATGCCTCGATCGTTCAGATCGAGCCGTGAATAGCGCGCGGCCAGCTCGATCGCGCCCCATCCGTCCTTGCTCAAGGAAAAATTCTTGAGCGGTTTGACGCGGTCAATTACGCCCTCGCTCTTCTTGTAAGGACGATGCTCGCCGGTCGGGAACCAACTGCCATAGAGGTAGAAGCCGTCGAAAGAAAGATTCGGCCCGCCTGACGCTTCCGTCCACGTTTGGAAATACTCGGCCTGCAACGAAAGCGGCCCATAGGTGAGGACGGACTCCGCGTTCGAGAGATAAATGTCCGTCGCGGCAAAGTTGCCGGTATCGACATAATTCGGCGCGAGATGCGCTTCCGGCCGCGAGCGAAACCGGACGGTGTTATCCTCGGGATCAATTAGACCGCCGCCGACACCCAGGTGCCAGTAGCGTCGCCCACCCGAGGCCTCATCGTACCAAGGCAAACCTGTCAAGCGGCCCATGAAATGCGTATTGCTGTCGAAACTGTCGCCGTCGCCCTTGTCGTTTTTGTCATCGACAAAGACGCCGGCGGACCAGGTCATGCGTTCGCTAAAGAGGGTGTTGCGGAACAGACCGCCGACATTGCGAGCCGGGGAGAATGCTTCGATGGGCAGGGACCGTTCGAGAAGCGTGATATAGTTGTCGCTGGTATTCTGTTCGATGCTGAAAGGCTCGTACATCTGGCCGAGTTGCAGTGTTCCAACATAGGGAACCTGGTTCAGCCCAAGATACACGTCCGCAAACTTCAAGCTCGGTCCGGCGAAATCGATCTGAGATTTGTAAGTCACCGGTATGCCCGCCTTGATCTCCCCGCTCGTATAAAGACGGACTCGCCGGAACTCCGTTGCCGCCGCGGCATCGCCGACCACCGACTCCGTCGCGGCGTCCTGGTCGAACGCCGCCATGTCATATTGAATGCGGCCGCCGGCCTTTCCTTTGAAGATCTTTCCGTCTCCAGCTTCGAACTGCAGCCCCTCCTTCCAAAACAGGCGGAGGTCCGCACCGGGTTTGGGTCTGGCGTCGGCCTTTGCCACCTCCGCAGGCTTTGGTGTGAAGGTAGGAAAAGTCGTCTGGGCCGGGGCTGGAGCCACAGGCGCCTTCCCTTTGAGTTCCTTGATAAGTTGCATCAACTCTTCGTTTTGCCTTTGAAGCTGCTGGACTGCCTTTTCCAGTTTCTCGATCCTCTCCGAGTCCGGCCGTGGCGCGGCCGAGCCGTCCGACTGGGCAAGTGCCGTACTCGGGCCCCAGTTCAAGAATCCAACCGTCAGGAGCACAACCCAAAGAAGGGGCAGAGGGACGGGCCACAACCTTCGTGGACTGTAGTCGTAGTTCGATCTCGACTCGCACAATCTATCGCGAAGGTCATTACCCTCCTTCGTCGCCAGAATTCCTTTCTCGACAAGCTTGTTCAGGAGCGCATCGGAGGACTGCGCTGGCGCTGGATTAAGGAAGCTGGCGGAGGCCACTACACCAAGACTGCTCGCCAGCGACTTTCGTAGCTGCTTTCGTTGCATGGTTCCCTTTCTGTTCGTGCCGGTTTGCTCAGGCCGCTTTTCAAGATCGGATCAGCCCGGAACAACTCATCACGGGATCAAGCTAGGTCGGCTTCATGGCAATCCAATGGCAAAAACGTTACGATTGTGTGACAATGTTTCCGCGGTTGATCGCTCATCGCGATTCCTCTGGAATGCGAGTCGAGCGATTCGCACCATCCCGGATTTCTCGCCCCAAGGAGGGTTTGTGTTTTCCCGACACCTCCCGGTAAGGCGGAGCTGCCGCTCTGCCCTACCGGGAGGTTCATGTCGCGCGCACCGTTCCTTGTGGAACAGGCGGCAATCCATGAACCATTGCGGAGGCGGCGGGGACCCGCGCGCCGCCGTCCGCTCGTCCAATCAAGAGAGCTTTTTCTTTGCTTCTTCCGGCACGTTCACTTTCGTGGCGCCGACGTCTTTGATCTCAATCGTCGTGGTGCGGTCCACGTCGCGGTCATTGCCACCGAAGCTGACCGTGCCGCTGACTTTGAATTCGTATTTCACGAGCGCCCCATCTTTCACCCAGAACTTCACGGAGCCTTTCGCATTGCTGGTCGTGGCGTCGCCACCCCGTCTGAACCGCAGCAATTCTTTCGCGCCCTCCTCGGTGAGAGCGCTGGAATAGGCGTCTCCGTCTTTCTTCAGGTCTTTGGCGGCGGCCGCGAGCTCGGCGGCTTGCACGTCCGGGGTCTTGAGATTGCGCGCCATGATTGCCCGGAATCGGCCGAAGCCCTCTTCCTGTTCCACCTCGGCCAGGCCTTGCCACGCGCCGTCTTGATTGGTCACCGCCCCTTTGCCTCCTTTGACCACGGTTTGCATGGTGTTATCCCCGAAGCTCGAGGTGACCAATGTAAACCCGTCTTTCTCGGTTTTGCCGTCGGAGGGGCCGGGCCGGAACTGGGAACCTTCCGGGACGATGACCGTTTGTTTCCAACTGTAATTCGCGGCCTCGCCGAGTTTCTTGGCTGCGGCGGTGACGGCGTCTTTGGGGCTGGAGTCCGCAGCATAGAGCGAAGCGGCCAGCAACGTAGATGCGCCGATGATCATGATTTTCTTCATAGAGTTCCTTTAGTGTGGTTTTAGGGATTTGGACAAGTTTTAGAACGCCTGAGAGCCTTCGGCAGAGTTTGATCCTGCAAAGACGCCTCACACAAGTCAGAAGACGCATGCACTCCGGAGCGGGTTACCCGCCAATCCGCGGCAATTCTCAGTATCAGTCAAGCACACCGCCAGTACCTGCGTCGAACAGGTGAACCTTCTCCAAGTTGAAAGCGACTGCCACAGCTTGACCGGCACGGCAAGGGAAGTCTGGTTGAACGCGTGCGGTAAATCCGTGAGCGCCGGACGTCAAGAAAAGATAGGTTTCCGGCCCGCGCGGTTCGATGAGC
>JACPRI010000407.1 GCA_016190065.1 Verrucomicrobiota bacterium | reverse complement strand
GTGTCGCCGTTGGCGATGTGGAGCGCCTGGGCCATGGTCGGCTCCGAAGTGCGTTCGCACTCGCAAGTCTTCTCCCGGTCGGGCCGGCCGAAGCTCTTCAGAAAGTAAGAAGCGATCCGGGTGTCCGGGAGTTGAATCGCGCGGAAACCGAGCGGGTATTTGTCTCCCAACCCGCGGTTCGCGTTGCGCAGGTCCGTGATGAATTCCGTCGGCACGCCGGTGACCTGGGAATACGCGTCCAGGAGCACCTCCGCGATCAAACGGCGCGGGTAATAATGCGAGTAAAACCGCGTGTCCGCCGCGTTCTCAGGCAGCGTCTGGCTTGAACGCTGGTAGGTTTCGGACTGAAGAATCGCACGCATCAGCGCCTTGAGATCGAATTTGTTGCCCGCCAGAAATCGCGCCGCCGCCGAAAGCAGCTTCTCGTTGCTCGCCGGATTGGTCACGCGAAGGTCATCGACCGGCTGCACCAGGCCGACACCGAAGAAATTCGCCCAGATGCGATTGGCGATCGACCGGCTGAAGTACGGGTTGTCGCGCGAAACGAGCCAATTGGCCACGTGTTCGCGGCGGTCTTCGGGTGAATCAATGGACAATGGCTGGCCGTCCAGCGGGCGGGGCGGCTGGGGGCGTCCGCGGCGCGGCTGATTGAGATCGCCGGCGGTCGCCGCGAAAATGAGCCGTTCGCCATCGGCAGCGCCAGTTTTGGCCCGAACGCGCGCGAACAGATTCGCCATGCCGAAGTATTCGTCGTTGGTCCATTTCTCCATGGGATGATTATGGCAACGCGCGCAATTGATCGACATGCCGAGGAAGGCTTGCGTGGTGGTCTCGGCCATGGCGGGCGGATCTTCGTGCAGGACGTAAAAGTTGGCCGCGCCGTTTTCCAGCGTGCTCCCTTTCGCGGTGATGATCCGACGGACCAGCACGTCCCAGGGTGTGTTCGCCGCGACGTTGTGATGAATCCAATTGTAGTAGGACCACATCGCCGCGGGCCGGAGCCGGTCGCTGTTGACGAGCAGGAGGTCCGACCATTTGTAGGCCCAGTAATCGGCGAACTCTGGGCGGCGGAGAAGCGATTCGATCAGTTCATCCCGTTTCGTGGCGGATTGGCTGGAAAGAAAATCGCGCGCCTCCTGGGCCGTCGGCAAAACGCCGACCGTGTCGAGGAAGGCCCGCCGAAGGAATTCGGCGTCCGAAGCGCGCGGCGACGGGGGAAGATTCAAGCTCTGGAGTTTCTCGAGGACCAGTTCGTCGATGAAGTTGCGTTTCCTGGCCTGGGCGAAAACCTCCGGCGCGACCGCGTTTTCGTACGGGACGGTCACGGTGGCAATGGCAATGCGGCTGAGGTACCACGCCGTGATCGCGCCCTCGCCGTAGCCCATGACTTTGACATTTCCCATTTCATCGACCTGGGTGACGGAAGAATTCGCATCCGTGTATTTGACCCAGCGCGTCACGTCTTCAACATGGCCATCGGTGAAGCGCGCCTGGACGATCAATTGCTGAGCCGCGCCTGGCTTGAGACGAACGGCCGAAGGAAGGATTTCGATTTGGACAATGCGGGGTTCGTTTTGTTTCGGCGGAGGCGCGCCGGCGGCGATCCACTCCGAGAGGATGCGATATTCCAGCGAGTCGGTCTCGAAACGCTTGCCTCCTTTGTGCGGGACCGCGCCGGTCGGTTTCAGCAACATCAAACTTCGTCCTGGATCGCTGAAGATGATGCGCCGGCCAAAGGCGTGTCGAGTCAACGACAGATAATCGCCTTCGTCATCGTAACCGCGCAGGGAAAGCCGGAAGCCGTTTTGACCCGCGGCGGCGCCGTGGCATGCGCCGGAGCTGCACCCGGTTTTGGCCAGAATGGGCTGGACGTTGTTGCGAAAACTCCATTCGACCGGCTTCTCCATATTCGCAACATTGGCTTGGGCCTGCGCCGTGCGGTCGCCGACGCGAACCGTGATTTTCACCTCGCCGTTGGCGACTGGAACCGCGGTCGAACCATCGATACGCACGACGTTGGTGTCGCTGGAGACCCACTCCACTTCATTGAGTATTTGTCCCACGGATGCGCCGTCCAGCACGCGCTCGACGATCAATTGGTGGAAAGACGTCGGGCCGTTCAGGGTGATTTCCTTGGGCAGGAGCACCAGAGATTCGTCAGCGAGTAATAGGGTTTGGAACGCCAGCGCAAGCAATAGTCCGAGCCCGCAGAAAATGGGCTTCCCCGCAAGGACCCGGCGTCTCGGACGCGTTTGCAAAGCAGGGCAGGCATCCTGCCTGCCTCTTGCTGCGTCGCTGAAGTCCGTTGAATTGGGCAGGCTGGAAGCCTGCCCTACTTTGGTCAATGACATGTCGGACAAGTCTTAGAACAGTTCCGTAATCGGCTGCGTGCCGAAGTCCACGAGCGGGAATGGTCGGCCACTCGGCCCCGGCAAATGCGTTTCGAGATCCAAACCCAGGCTTCGGTAGATCGTGGCGACGACTTCCGACGGCTTGACGGGGCGTTCCGCCGGATACGCGCCAATCTCGTCGCTCTTGCCCACCACGCGGCCGCCTTTGACACCGCCGCCCGCGAAATAGACCGTCCAGCATTGCGGCCAATGGTCACGCCCGCCGGCTGGATTGATCTTCGGAGTGCGACCAAACTCAGCCAGATTGCAGACAAGCGTGTTTTCCAGCATCCCGCGGTCGTAGAGGTCTTCGATCAAAGCGCTGTAGCCCTGGTCGTACATGGGCGCCACAATCTCCTTCATGCCGGCGATGGACGTGAACGGCTTGGAACCGTGAATGTCCCAGGTGATCTCGTCGAACACGGTGATGAACGTGTTCACCGTGACGAAGCGCACGCCCGCCTCGATCAGCCGCCGCGCCAGCAGACAACATTGCCCGAAGCGAGTCATCCCGTACCGTTCGCGCACTTTCGGCGTTTCTTTGCTCAGATCGAACGCGGCTCGGGCTCTGTCGCTCGTCATGAGCCGGTAGGCCGCCTCGAAATTGGTGTCCATGAGCTTCGCGTTCTCGCTGGCCTCAAATCGCTTGACCGTGTCTTCGATGATGTTCCGCAACTCGCGCCGCCGCTGCAGGCGGGCTTCGCCAATTTCTGCCGGCGGCAAAAGGTCCGGGACTTTGAAATCGGTCTTGGAAGGATCGGTGTTCAGGACGAAGGGATCGAATCCTTTGCCCAGAAATCCGCCGTCCTGGCCGTGCGGCATGTTGCCCCCCGTCGGTCCCATCGGCTCGGGCAGGATAACATGTGCGGGCAGTTCGCTGCGCCGTCCGCGCAGATAAGTCAGCGCGCAGCCGGCGTGAGGCGTGTTGATGCCGCCGGTGAACAACCGGCCCGTCTGCATCATTTGATGTCCCGTGTCGTGGACGGCGGCGGCGGTGTGATAGCAGCTTCGAACGAGCGAGAATTTATCCGCCACTTTCGCGTGGAGCGGGAACATCTCGGAAATCTCTATGTCCGGACTTTTGGTGCGGATCGGATTGAACGGGCCGCGGATTTCCCTCGGCGCGTCCGGCTTCAAATCGAAGGTATCCAACTGGCTCGGCGCACCCAAATTGAAGATCATGATCACGGAGCGCTCGTCATTGCCTTTGGCCACGGCGCCTCTGGCCTGGAGCGCGGCCAGGTCCGACAGCGAGAGGCCAATCGCGCCGAGCGTTCCGACTTGCAGGAAGTCCCGCCGCGTAATTCCGTCACAGGTGGTAATGGATCCGCTTCCGGTTACTTTGAGCATAACAAGCCACAGGTTCGCACGAGCATTTTCGCGGCGCCGGCCATCCGAATCGGTTTCCAAACTTCTGGCGGGTTTCAAGCGGGAAACCCGAGGGGCGCGCAATGGACGACAATGAAAAAATATTCCCGCGCGACGGTTTGTGCAACGCTTATTGCGGCGTGAAAAACTCGATTGAAAAGTCCGTGGCGTGCCACTAAGTTGACGCCACAGTGATTGGCGACCGCCCATACATGCGTGAGCCGTCGTATCAAAGTCGGCGGCTCTCGGCCTCCGTGATGTTGATGATTGTTATCACCGTCGCGTTTGCTTTCCAGCAGATCAATGCGGTTTACGTCCGCAAACCGTTCGAGGATTACCTGGCGCTCAGCCGGGGAGGAATCAGCCGGGGGTTCATCTGGCAATTTCTCACGTTCCAATTCCTTCACGGCGGCGGGTTGCATCTGATCTTCAATGTGATCGGAATCTGGTTTTTCGGACGCTTCGTGGAGGAGCGCTTGGGGGCCCCGCGGATGCTGCGGATCTACTTCACATGCGGAGTACTGGGCGGTTTGCTGCACATGGTGATGGCGTTCGTGGCGCCGCAGTTTTTTGGCTTGTGGCCCGTGTTTGGCGCGTCGGCGGGAGTTTGCGGATTGCTGGCCGCGTTCGCCACTTTGGAACCGGAGGCCACGATCCTGCTTTTCTTCGTCATCCCCGTGCGCGCGCGTTACTTGCTCATCGCTTCGGTGGGGATCGCGCTTTTCTTCACGGTTGTTCCGTCCGATCCGGGCATTGCGCACGCGGCCCATTTGGGCGGCTTGCTCGGAGGCGTCGCCTACATCCGTCGTGGACTCCATTGGGAGCATTTGATCTCCGAGCGGCTGGAGACACGGCGGCTCCGTCCGCTCCGGGCGAATCGGGAATTGGTGAAAGCTCCGGCCAGCAAACGGGCGTTCTGGCAACGCTCGGCCCCGGCTGAGGAAGATGATTTGTCCGCCGCGGACTTCATCAGCAAGGAAGTCGATCCGATCCTGGACAAGATCTCCGCGCACGGAATTCAAAGCCTCACCGAACGGGAGCGCAAGATCCTCGAAGCGGCGCGCGCGAAGATGGCGAAGAGATGATTCGTAAAACGTAAAACGTGATCCGAAAGGCCGATCTTTGCGTGGAGCCATACACGGGACCCGTCTTCAAACCGAATTGCGCACCACGTTTGACGAAGTACGGATTGCGATTTACCCGTTGCACGATTTCCGCCTTCCAAATCTCTGATCAATTCTTAGATTGACCCCATGATCCAACGCTACTCGCGACCCGAAATGCGGGCGATCTGGACGGACGAGAACAAACTCCGCATTTGGCTGCAGATCGAGTTGCTGGCCGGCGAAGCGCTCGTAGAAGAGGGTGTTGTCCCGAAACCAGATTTCGCGAAAATGAAGGCGGGCGCCGACGCTTGCTTCGGCGACTTGAAGGCGCTGGTCGAACGGCAGAAGGAATTGGAGAAAACGCTCAACCACGACGTCATCGGCTTTACCACGGCCGTCGCCGAGAAGATCAACGACCGCGCCAGCCGCTGGCTGCACTTCGGCCTCACGAGCAGCGACATTATCGATACCGCATTCGCCGTGCAGATGGTGCAGAGCGCGGACCTCCTCCTAGCTGACGTGGAAAAGCTCCGCCAATCCATCGCCAGGCGCGCAAAGGAGCACAAGCTCACGCCGTGCATTGGCCGCAGCCATGGCATTCACGCCGAACCGACGACCTTCGGCCTGAAGCTCGCGCTCATGTATGACGAATTTGGCCGCGCCGAGGAGCGGCTGCAACGCGCGCGTGAGGCCGCGGCCGTGGGCAAGTTGAGTGGCGCCGTCGGCACCAGCGCACATCTTTCGCCGAAAGTCGAGGAGTCGGTCTGCGAGAAGTTAGGAATTCGCCCCGCACCCATCGCCACGCAAGTGATCCCGCGCGACCTTCATGCGGAGTTTATGAACGCGCTCGCACTTGCGGGAGCGAGCATCGAACGCTGGGCAGTCGAGTTTCGACATCTCCAGCGCACCGAAGTGCTCGAAGCCGAGGAACCCTTCACGAAGGGCCAGAAAGGCAGCAGCGCCATGCCGCACAAGCGCAATCCCATCACCTGGGAGCGACTGACGGGACTGGCGCGCGTGCTGCGCGCCAACGCCATGGCCGCGTTGGAAAACGTCGCGCTCTGGCACGAGCGCGACATCAGCCACAGCAGCGTCGAGCGCATCATTTTCCCGGACTCGTGCACGCTGCTCGATTACATGTTTGGTTTGCTCATTCGTTTGATGGATGGACTGAACGTTTATCCAGAGAACATGAAGAAGAACCTGGGCCTGAGCCTGGGAATGTGGAACAGCCAGACCGTCCTGCTTGCGCTGATTCGCAAAGGCCTCACCCGTGAGGAGGCCTACGAGCTCGTCCAGCGCGCCGCGATGAAAACCTGGGAAGTCAAACACGCCGGCCGCGACGACGCGGATTTTGTGGCGCAACTCACGAGCGACCCGGAAATCGCAAAACATTTCAAGCCCGGCGAACTCGAAAAACTTTGTTCCCTCGACTTCCACTTAAAGGAAGTGGAAAGCCGGTTCAAGAAACTTGGGCTGTGATCAACTGACGGCATGGAATTGAAGGAACAGCCGCCAGCGCCGACCCTGGCTCACGCATTGGGCGACACGCCGCATGTCTCCGGGCTGGCCATCCGGCTGGCGCGCCAAAGCGGCGCGGGCGTGCGGCTCCCCGAATGGCTGCTCAAGGTGGCCGTCGAGCGCGGGGCAACCCACTACGAGCGCGACTTCGATCCAGCTCTTCCGCCCGATGTGCCTGAAATCCCGGACGAGGAGATTGGCGCAACGCTCTGCCTTGGGCAGATGCCGGATAATCCGTGGCTCATTCGCGCTGCCGCGCAGTTGCTCTCGTCACCGCGCGTGGATGCAGCCCGACTCGCTCGGCTGGCGGAAATGGAGCGCGTCGAGCCGGTGCTACTGCACATCGCGGGTGCGGCCGAACGCGTGGATAAAGCCGTGGAGCCGTGGGCCACCCTGCGTCGGCTGCTTCATCCACGGCGGCGCGTGCGTACTGACGCCTTGCCGCACTGGACTCGGTTTGCCGTGCTCCAAGGATTGACTCGAAACGGTTACGCGCCCGCCGCTTGGCTCCACCGTGATGAGTAATCCACTGGTCATCCTCCAGACCCTCGACAGGCATCTCGACCACCCCGTGGAACTGACTCTCTACGGTCGCCCGGCTTTAGCCTTGGGATTCTCGACCCACCTCCCGCAGCATGAAACTACGAAAGATGTGGACGCGATCATTCCACCTGAAGATCTTCCGTCCGGCGACCATCGATTTGGTCCTCACGAAAATGATGCGTGGCGCGGATCGTGAAGACCTTGCCGACATTCAGTTTCTTTTGCAGCAAGAGGCGCTGAGCGAAACCGATCTGCAAATCGCCTTTGGTCGCGCACGGCTGCCGGACATCCCGGAGTTGCACGATGCCTTTCGCGCTGCTCAACCGAAGGTGCTCGAAATCGCTCGTGCGATTTGATCCAAATCTGAAACTGCTTCGGCGAGCATACGCGCGCGTTTCGATTACGGCCTCGCCGATCAAAAAGGCCCTTGCGGAAGGTGCCAGTCTCGGTGGAAAGGCGGTTTCTCGCGAGGCGGTATTGAGTCGTTCGGCCATTGCCGAGCGTGTTCCGCGCGCTCTTCGTCCGTGGTGTAGAAGCGCAGCCAGAGCTGGGTGTGCTCCTCACTGCCGGTGCCGACGCAATCGTACAACCAGCCGTTGGTCCGAGACCGGCCCGGCAGAACCGCCTCGTTGCGCAGACCCCGAGTCCAAAGCGCCGTGTAGAGTTCGCGGTCGCTGAGGTGATCGGTGTGCTGCACGTAGAAGCTCTGGCCGGCGAGGTCGTGCAGGAGTTCCCAGAGCTTGGCCGTGATCGTTTCGTCGGTTAATTCATCCGGCGGCAGGAAAGAAATGCCGGCGCGTTGAAGGCGGTCGATGGGGCGTTCCCACTCGCGGGCTTTTTCGTCGCCGGTGAGGGCGAGTTGTTGTTGCCGTTCCTTTTCGGCGCGGATTTCCGCATCTGCTTTTTCCAAACCCAGCGGGTCGGAATCAGAATCAGAATCGTCGTCCGGTCTTTCTTCAAACGGAAACGAGTCAGCGTCGTCCAAGTCTTCCGGAATCCCCGGCGGCTCCGGCAACCAGCGGTCGCGGTCGCACGGCGGGTCTTCGTGCGGCGGCAAAGATTTCAGGTTGTGTTCGGCGGCGAATTCCTTGCGTTCATTTTCGCTGGCGAAGAAACGCAGCCACACGATGGGGTCGAGGCCGTTGTCGAAATCCGACGCGTCCACCTTGCAGTTCCATTCCAATTCAGGCGGGATATCGGCCATTTCCTCATCCAGCCATTGGTCAGCCAGCCAGGCGTAGAGTTTGCGGTCGGTCAAGTGATCGGTGTGATGGAGATAAATCCGCCGGCCGGCCAGGGCGTAAATCAATTCCCAGAGGCGCCCGCGAAGCTGGAAGTCATCGACCGACGCTGACGGGAGCGGCTCGTAATCGAGGCGGCGAAACACTTCGCGGGCGGGCCGCCGGGGCGCGGTTTCCAACGGGTCGAGCGGGTCGATCTCTGGGTCCGACATGAGCGCGAGTGTTGTCGATCCGACGAATTTTGTGAAGACTTTCTCGATGACTTTTCGTGATGCGCTTAGCTGCGCAATCGTCGAAATGACTCGCACGTGGCGAAGAAGTTTTGGCGAGGAATGAACATCGAACCTCCAACCTCGAACTCTGAACGTCGAAGCAGCCCGCTGCGTGTTCGAAGTTGGAGGTTCAATGTTCGAGGTTCATCAATTCGGTTCCGGCTTGGCCGGGCTTTGCCGGGAGCGTTCATCTGCGATTGAATTGGCGCGTTTGAGTCCCTTGCCGACTCCGTGATACGCGATCAGGAAATAGACCAGCACGCCCGCTACGGCCGCGGCCAGGCCCGCCCAGAAGATCGACCATTGTGGGCCTGCGGGGCGC
>JACPRI010000401.1 GCA_016190065.1 Verrucomicrobiota bacterium | reverse complement strand
CCTTTCTTGATCCAGGTCACCGCGACGTTGTCGCCGCCCAGACCTTCGCTATGGATCGCTTCGACGAAATAGCGTTTGCCCGCTTCGAGTCGGACCGGGTCGGATCGGTTTTCGCATTTGACGCCGCCGTTGTCGGGGCAGGCGGGGCGCCGGGAGGTGGCGACCCAAGCGCGCACGCCGTTCCATTGCGGCTCGGAAGCGATCAGTTTCTTGTTGGCCTCGGTCTCATCGGTGCTGAGCCAGACTTCAGCCGGATCGTCCGCGGCGACGAAGAAGACATATTCGGCGGTCGCTTTGGGAGTCAGCCAGCCCCAGAGTCGATCACCATAGTTGTCCCACACATTTCCGGGAGGAGCTGTTCCAACGTCCGCGCCGGGCGGGAATTCGAAGTACTTGAGGAACCGGACTTCGGTGGGGTTGTTTGGGAATCGAGGATCGGCCTTCGTTCCAGCGACGGAGTTGGCCGCGGTTTTATTGAAGAATATGTCTGCCCTTAAGTATCCGCTGACCGTCTTTTGCTGCGCATAGGAGCTAACGGAGGCTAGCCCAGCGACGGCCAAGAGAAGAGCAAACGCTTTGCACGGTATTCTTGGCATAGTTGTGTTTCTGAGTTTTGTCTCGTGAAAGTCATCTGAGCGGAATCAGCCCGGACACTCATCCGCACTGCCCTCTTCCGCGTGCACACGGCCTTAGATGATTCTCTCGAGCACTGTTCGTTCGGGAACTCGCGTTGAGTTCAACATAACTTGCGGTTACTCGCAACAAAAAAGAGCCGGAGGATGTTGAGAGCAGGCCATTTGGCTCCATTCTTGATTGAACCGAGAAACGGCAGTTCAGCCCACGAATTACCAAATACACGAAAGGAGAATCGTTGAACCCGGAGAGGTGTTCACCGGGCAGGTGAGGATCGCTTCCTTGGTCAACTCGTTTAGGTTTTGTGTGTTTCGTGGGTCCAACTGCTTTTTCCAGGTTGAAACATGCAATTCTTGTCCTCATATTTGGCTCGCGACAATGAACGCGCACAAACGGAAACGCCCTCCCCATTCTGGAAAACCTCCCCCAGGTTCCGAATCGAGAACGACGCCCTTGCCTCCATCGAAGACGAACGCCCCAAAGCTTTGGCTGGCCCTTCTCATCATCGCTACGGTTCTGGTGGCTCTGGCGACCTATCGGCTTCGCGTTGATCGGAAGGTCAGTCCAAATCCAGCACCGGCCACTCCGGCTCCGGCTTCGGCATCGTCGCCTCTCGCTCCAAATCCGGAAGCGCCAAACGCCGCCTCCTTGACTAGCACGAATGCCCATACCCACGGAGAAGAAGGCGAAAGCGCGGCGACCGACGCAGAAATCGCGGTTGGCCTGCTCACCCGTGGCAACGAATTGTTGGCCGAAGGGAAGATCGAGGAAGCGGTCAAGGAGTACGAGCACTCTCTGCGGCACGATCCGGGGTCCGAAGACACGCATTACAATCTCGCCATCGCTCTGGCCCGGCTCGGCAAGGAGGAGCAGGCCATCCAGCATTACTCGGAAGCGTTACGAATTCTGCCCGATTATGCCGAAGCCCACAACAACCTGGGCAACCTGCTCGTCAAACGCGGCCAGTTCGAAGAAGCAGTTAATCATTTCAAGGAAGCGCTCAACCTGAATCCGGACTCGGCCTCGACCCATAACAATCTCGGCACGGCCCTGGCGCGCCAAGGGAAGCTGACCGACGCGACCATCCATTTCGCCAAGGCGGTGCAACTCACGCCAACTTACGTCGATGCTCATTACAACTTGGCCAACGCGTACGTGACTCAAGGCCGGATTGACGAGGCCGTCGAGGAATTCCAGGAAACCCTCCGCCTCAAGCCCGATTTTGCGCCCGCTCTTCGCGCCCTGGGCAAGGCGTTGCAGAGAAAAGGGCCGTAACCGATTGCGGAGTGCGGAGTGCGGAGCATCCTCTGTAACGCTTCCACGACTCCTCACGCCCTCTGCTTGCGCACAGCCTAATGAAAGTACCGCGATACCTCGAACTCTGCGGCTCACTCAAAGGCTAAGGCTCTTTGGCTCTTCACCCCCGCGGATTAGTGTTTATTAGTGTTAATTCGTGGTTGAGCTCCGCTTTAAGGATGAACATTGGCTGACGCCACGCCATGCGCCTTCACGACCCCCTCCATATCCACCGAGATTTCCTTCGCGGCTTTCGGGATTTCGGCCCTGACGGTTTTTCCGCCTGGCCAGCGCACCCAGACTTTTGCAGGCGCTTCGGGCGTTCCCATTACCGCGATGGCGCTGTCCTGAGACCAATAACCGCTGCCGGCATGAATTTCGCGTGCCGGTCCGGGACGCTCGCCGAAGATCAATCGCACCGAGGCTCCGATCCCGTCAGGGTTGTCCTTCGTGCTTTTCAAACGAACGCGCAAACCCGGTTTCGCGCCCGCATTGCGGAACAGTTTGGTTTGCGAGGCATTTTGCGCTACCACCAGGTCCACCCGGCCATCGCCGTCAAAATCCCCCACGGCAGATCCGCGCTGCTCGCCATAAATCTTGATGCCGCTCTCCCGACCTGGCACGGGCGCGAAATCTCCTTTGCCATCGCCTCTCAAGCACAAACCCCGGCCCGCGTCCTGACGATGGTCTTCCGCGCGCCCGGCAAAGAAATTCTGGCTGAGAAACAAATCTTCGCGGCCATCGCCATCGAGATCAGCCGCGTTCAAGCCCAGCACGGGAGCCCATTGCGCCTCGGCCGGCAGCGGCTTCGCTTCAAATGTCGCGCCGCGATTCAGGAAAACGATCGAGCGCAGTTCGACCGCGAGAAGCTCCTTCGCTTTGGCCATCCGGTCGCCTAGAATCTCCGCGACGCTGGCCCGCGCGTAAGCTTTGTGAGTCGGAAACCGTTCGCGCAGCCAGGGGAGCGCCGTTCCGATCAAATCCAAATCACGGAAAGGCACGATTCTCTCCAGAGCTTTGTTTGAGTAGGCTTCGAGCAACTGGACCTGGCCGTCCTGGTTGAAGTCACCGTGATACAAATACCAGGGCCCCGTGGCGCTTCGGCGATAAAATGTGTTCAATCCCCAGTTCCCTGCCGCCAGGTCCATGCGTCCGTCCCCGTCGAAATCGCCTGCCGTCACGCCCGTCCAAAGGCCGGTCAGGGCGTGGAGCGTGGAGCGTGGAGCGTGGGGCGTGGAACTTTGGTTGGAAACAGTGACCGGGGGATTGAAGGGCTTCAGCGTTCCGTTTTCATTCAGGAAGATGCGGATTGGCCCCCACTCGCAAGTCAGCACCAGGTCCGGCCAGCCATCGCCGTTCAGATCGCTGAACACCGCACCGCTGACCAGCCCAGTGCGTTCCAATGCGCCGCTGTTTTTCGCGTCGAGGACGAGTTGCCCATTCTCATTCAGAAACATTCGAGACGAAGCCGGCTCCGGATACCGTCCCGGGATGAAGCGGCCTGCCACCAAAAGGTCCAGGTCTCCATCGCTGTCGATATCCGCCGCGGCCAATGCTCCGGGGCTGCCGCCGATTGAGGACAGATTTGGACCTTCGTTCAGAGTCCCATTGGCGAAATCATAACGCAGCACGGCGGGTGCATTGGTGAGCGCGGATTCGTAATTGGCCAAGCCGACGAGCAAACCCCGTTGCCCGCCGGACGATGTCCAGCCCAGCACAGCCGTCGCATCGTCGGCGAGTGGCTTATTGAGAGCGGGCAGGGACCACGGGATCAACCCACCCTTGCCATCACTGCGAAAAATCGCGACCAAGCCCCGTTTCCCCGCGCCAATGATCAATTCGTCCTGACCGTCGGCATCGAGATCGCACCAGGCCACGCCTGGACCCAATTGGCCAAGTTTCTTCGGCAGCAACGATTGTCGCGCGAAATCGTCGAATGGATCTTCCGTGTGCGTGTGGTTCAGCAAGCGGCTCACGTCCTCGAAGAGCGTCGGAGCGTGCGAGCGTGAAGCGTGATCCATTGTGCGCGATGAAACAGACGAAATCGCCTCGACGCGTTCACGCTTCAACGCTTCGACGCTCTGACGCTCTGACGCCGCCGCGCCGGCTTCGTCGATTTCATAGAGACAGTTCGGCCGTACGTCCTGGATAAGGCTCTTCCCGCCGTTCCGCCAGGTCACCTCCAGCCGCAGGCGGTTGGTGATCGAACCCGCCGCGAAAACGCGCACCGGGTCATCGCCGGAGAGATATCGTCCCCCGCAGAGGATTTCCTGGGTTTGAGCGACCGGCCCGCCGAGCAAAGTCACGCTGGCGCCGATCCCCTGGCTGTTCGGCGCGCGTCCTTTGAGTCGGACGATCACCCGAGGCGCGGGTGAATCGTTGCGATAAACCAGCGGCGGCGCGTTCACGCAATTCACCACCACGTCCAGATCGCCATCGTTGTCCAAATCCGCCAGCGCCATCCCGTGCGAGATATTCCGCGAATTGAAGCCCCAGGCGTCTGTCACGTCTTCAAACGTTAAGTCACGGCGGTTGCGGAAGGCAGCGTTCGGTGTGTCGAGCTGCGGATACAGGAGCAGAACCTTGCGATCCGGACCGCGTGCGGTCGTGGCCGGCTTGCGCGCTTCCTTCACGTCGCGGTCATTGACGTCGTGCATGTGGCCGTTGGAAACCAGCAGGTCCTCGTAACCATCCAGATCGACGTCGAGAAAGATCGGCGTCCAGGACCAATCCGATGCCGCCACGCCGCTGAACCACGCAATCTCGGCGTACGTGCCGTCGCCGCGATTCCAGTTAAGGGTGTTGCGCGGGACTTCCTCGCGGTCGAGGATCGAACCGGGCACGCGCGGCAGCGGAGTCATGGGGCTCGACTGATTCATGTGCCGCGTGTGCTCGCGGCTGAGCATTTCCACCGCGATGAAGTCCATCCGCCCGTCTCGGTCGAAATCCGCGAAATCGGCGCCCATGGACGCGTAACTCATGTTGCGCAGCGTGAGCGGCTCGGCGGCGCGAAACCGTCCGCGTCCGTCGTTGAGCCACATCCGGTCCGGAGTTTGAAAGTCGTTGCAAACGTAAATGTCGGGAATGCCGTCGCCGTTGATGTCGCGAATCTGCACCGCCAGGCCGAAATCGGGCGGCGGCGCCATCGGCTGGCCTTTTTCATCGCGAAAGTTTTCCTTCCAATCCAGCGGTGTGAATTTTCCCTGGCCGTCGTTGCGAAAGAGAATATCGGGCTCGCCGAACTCGACCATGCGGCCATTGAGGATCGCCAGGCGTCTGGCATACCGACCGGTCACCACGGGCCGTCCATCGATCATGCGCGTCGAGTAAGCGCCGCCGTCGCGCAGGATGGCTTCGATTCCAAAGTAACAAACATACAAATCCAGATCGCCGTCCCCATCGACATCCCCCAAAGCCATCGAGGTGGTGCCGCCTTTGGAGACCAGCCCGGCTGCCGCCGTGACGTTCGTGAACCGCCCGTCGCCGAGATTCAGGAAACACGCGTTCGGTCCCGTGAACGAAGTGACCAGGAGGTCCAGACGTCCGTCGCCGTTGAGGTCGGCGAACGTGGCGCCGGTGGAGGATTGGTTCGTGCAACTCACGCCCGCGCGCTCGGCGACATTCTCGAATTTCCAGTTGCCGAGGTTACGGCAAAGCGCGCTGGGACCTTCCTTGTTGCACAAATAAATGTCGCACCTGCCATCGCCATCGAAGTCACCGAGCGCCAACCCCGCGCCATTCATGAGATTCTGGCGCTCGGTATAGCGCTCCACGGAGATGCGATTGGTCCAATAAATGCCGGTGGTCTCGCCCGTCAAGAGCGTGAACCCGGTTTTCCCGGAGGCAGGGACGTTCAGTTGCGCGCGGCGATAACCGTTGCCGGAATCCCATTCCAAAGCGTTCGCAGCGGAAAGCGCACCTGGCCAGAGCAACGCCAGCGCGAGTGCTGCGGCTGGCGCTTCGCACACAGCCGCGCTCCGAAATCTCCGCGCGAATGCTTGATTCTGAGCTATTGCCGTGGAAGGACCCGAAAGAGATAACCGCCTTCTTTTGTGAAGCAATCGGACCACTAAGACTAACAGGTTGGTCGCAAGCCGGGCAGCATTTCTACAAAAGGTAACGAAGCCAACGAAGCCTTTGTTCTCTTCGTTTCCT
>JACPRI010000045.1 GCA_016190065.1 Verrucomicrobiota bacterium | reverse complement strand
TGTGGCTTGGTCCCGCACCGATGGGGCCGCTGCGACGCAAGAATCTTCACTACGATTGGCATTGGGTCTGGCCGACGGGCACCGGCGAGATCGGCAACAACGGCATCTATCCTTTGGACGCCGCGCGGCTCGCTCTCGGCCAGAAGACACTGCCCAAACGCGCGATGAGCTTTGGCGGGCGGTTCCAGTTCAATGACGACGGTGAGACACCCAACACCCAGATTGCGTTGTTCAAGTATGAGCCGGGTCCGCTGGTCATTTTCGAGTTGCGCAACTTTCCTTCCGAGAAAGGGCCAAAGACGCCGGCCACAAGCGTCGTCGGGGACCGCGGCAGCGACCGCTTGCCGCGCTGGACGGGAGCGGTTGGCGACACGGGCGGTTTCGCCGCGCACAAGGGGCACATCTTCAACTTCGTCAGGGCCGTTCGCAGCCGCAATGTCGGGGACCTGCGCATGGACGTGCTCGAAGGCCACCTCTCGACGGTGATGGTTCACATGGCCAACATCTCCTATCGGCTGGGCCGATCGGCATCGGCGGAAGCGATCCGCGAGGCGATCAAGGATCGAGGCAGCGAGGCGGTCGAGACGTTCGAGCGGTTCCGCGAGCATCTCACGGCGAACGGCGTGGACTGGACGAAAACGGAGGCGGTGCTTGGACCGTGGCTTGAAATTGACGCCGAGAAAGAGCAGTTTGTCGGCAGCGGCGACCTTGTGGCCAAGGCCAATCAACTCGTGACGCGCCAATATCGCCCACCGTTTGTTGTGCCGGAGAACGTGTGAGATCTGCTGCCGGAACCTCGATCCTAGAAACAAGAACATCTACAGGAGCAATCATGAACCGACGACAATTCCTCCAAACGAGCGGCCTCGGATTCGCCGCGATATCGCTGACGAAATACTCAAGTCTTGCCGCTGAACTGGCCGACCAGAAAAAACGGGTCGGGCTGATCGGAAGCGGGTGGTATGGCAAGGTTGACCTGCTGCGCCTGATCCAGATCGCCCCCGTCGAAGTGGTCTCGCTGTGCGATGTGGACAAGAAAACTCTGGCCGAGGCGGCTGACATTGTGGCCGGACGCCAGCTTTCGAAGAAGAAGCCGCGCACCTACGGTGATTACCGCGAAATGCTCAAGGAGAAAGACCTGGACATTGTGCTGATCGCCACGCCCGATCACTGGCACGCGCTGCCGATGATTGCGGCGGTGCAGTCCGGAGCCGACGTGTACGTGCAGAAGCCGATCGGCGTGGACGTGGTCGAATGCCAGGCCATGGTAGCCGCGGCGCGCAAGCACCAACGGGTGGTCCAAGTGGGCACGCAGCGGCGTAGCACGCCACACTTATTCGAGGCGCACGAGTTGATCAAGGAAGGCCGTCTGGGCCGGATCGGGCTGGTGGAAACCTATTACTACGGTCGGCGCGGCATCAGCAATCCGCCCGACGAAGCGCCCCCGGAAAACCTCGATTACGAGATGTGGACCGGCCCGGCGCCGATGCGCCCCTTCAACCGGATGACCCATCCCGGAAGCTGGCGCAATTTCATGGAATACGGCAACGGCTCCATCGGGGACATGGGAATTCACATGATCGACATGGTGCGTTGGATGATGGACCTGGGTTGGCCCAAACGGATTTCCTCGACCGGCGGGAACTATTTCCACAAAGAAGGCAAACCCAACATTCCCGACATGCAGACCGCCACGTTCGATTACGGCGACCTGCAAGTCTCCTGGCAGCATCGCCACTTTGGGGAAGCGCCCGATCCGAAATACCGGTGGGGCGCCACCTTCTATGGAGAAAAGGGAACGCTCAAGGCTGGGGTCATGGGATTCGACTTCACCCCGCTGGGCAGCGGCACTCCCCTTCAACGCCAATGGAATGACGCCAACGCCAAGTATCCGGTCGATAGTGACAAGTATCCCGAGGACAAGACGGAGAAACGCATCGAGTATCACGTCGCGCCGGCCATCCGCGAACATATGAAGGACCTGCTGCAATGTGCCGCCAGCCGGGGCCGCCCCCGCGCGGATATCGCCGAAGGGAGCGCGTCCACCACCATGTGCGTGCTCGCGAATCTCTCGCTGCAATTGCAGCGGAGCCTGGCGTGGGACGAGGCCAAAGGCCGAGTGATTGGCGACGAAGAAGCCAACAAGCTACTGGCGCGCCCTTACCGGGCTCCTTGGGTGCATCCATCGCCAGAAAAGGTTTGAAGCCGAAAACCGAAGTTGAGGGATCGAGTCCGGTGGACCCCTGGATTCATGGCTTTGTGGTCGTGCACCGGAGCGATGGCAGCGTCTTCGGCACGTGCGGTTTCAAAGGACCACCGGGAGCAGATGGTGTCGTTTATTCGCAGTGAAAAGCATGGTCAAGCATGGCAACTCCCCGCATTCGACAATTGCAACAAAAGGACAGAGCTTCCTGGCTGCGTTTGCGCCATTGCCTGTGGCCGGACTGTGCAGATCATAAGCACGACCTGGAAATGCGGCAGCTTTTGACATCCGGAGGGGCGGTGTTTGGCGCGGAAGACGGTCAGGCTGGATTAATCGGATTCGCCGAGGTGTCGGTTCGGCAGGATCATGTTGATGGAGCTTCCATTTCCCCGGTGCCGTATCTCGAAGCCTGGTTCGTTGAAGCGCCCTTTCGGAAGCAAGGGATTGGCCGATTGTTGATCGACGCTGTTGAGCAATGGGCCATCGGGCAGGGATATGGCGAGCTCGCCAGCGATGCCGAAGCTGAGAACGCTTTAAGCATCCGGCTCCACCAGCGGCTCGGATTTTCCGAGATCGACCGAAACGTCACTTTTCTTAAAAAGCTGAGATGACCCACTGTCGGTCGCAAACCTCGCCGCAGGCAGATGCTATTCGTGTGCATTTGCGTCCATGCGCGGTTTGCTTCCGACGGCACAGGAGCCGCCGCCTTCAGCCGCCTTCAGCGGGGATTGTTGGCCAGACTCCGTGACAGATAGTTTGCCCGCTCGACGAAGAACCGGACGATCC
>JACPRI010000406.1 GCA_016190065.1 Verrucomicrobiota bacterium | reverse complement strand
GTTGCAACCTGGGCTGCCGTTTCTGCCAGAACTGGGACATCTCCAAGGCCCGCGAAATCGACAAGCTCGGCGATTGGGCTACGCCCGAAGCCGTGGCTGACGCCGCCGTTCGATCCGGCTGCCGCAGCATCGCCTTTACCTACAACGACCCCGTGATTTTCGCCGAGTACGCTATCGACTGCGCCAAGGCCGCGCATGACCGAGGGATCAAGACCGTGGCCGTGACCGCCGGCTACATCATGCCGGAAGCGCGCAAAGATTTCTACGCGCACATGGACGCCGCGAACGTCGATTTGAAAGGGTTCACGCCGCAGTTCTATCGCAAACTTTGTTTTGCAGAATTCGCGCCGGTGCTGGACACGTTGCGCTGGCTGAAGCACGAATCGAACGTTTGGTTCGAAGTCACGACTTTGCTCATCCCCGGGCAGAACGATTCCGAATCGGAGATCGCGAAATTGTGCGAGTGGTTCATGGGGGACCTCGGCCCTGACGTTCCGCTGCACTTCACGGCCTTCCATCCGGACTTCAAAATGCTCGACACTCCAAACACGCCGGCTGCCACTCTCATGCGAGCGCGGCAGCAAGCGTTGAAAGCGGGGTTGCGCTACGTGTACACCGGCAACGTTCACGACCCCAAGGGCCAGTCCACTTACTGTGCCCATTGCCAACGCCTGCTGATCGAGCGCGACTGGCATGAGTTGGGCGAGTGGAATCTGGATGCCGACGGCGCTTGCACTTTCTGCAGCGCGCCGCTCGCGGGTCATTTCGATCCGGCACCGGGGCATTGGGGCCGTCGGCGTCAAAGAGTCTTCATCAGGTCTGACTAAGATTATTGTAGCGGCAACGCGACGGACAACGTCTGAGCATCAGGGACACCCGCGGCAGTCGTCGAATATGCAAGCCTGTCCATGAAATTGGCGCTCCGAGGCGACGAGTTGAGTTTTCTCGACAAGGCGTTACTGTTTGGGGAACATCTGGCGTGTCTCGCAAGACCCGACAGCGTCACGAGAGTTAAAATGAAACGATTTTTCCCGCGTCCCGCCTCGCGCGCGTTCACGTTGATCGAGCTGCTCGTCGTGATTGCGATCATCTCCATCCTAGCCAGCCTGCTGTTGCCGGCGCTCACGCAAGCCAAATCGAGCGCGCGCCAGGCCCGCTGCATGAGCAATCTCCGCCAGATGGGTTTCGCCTTTCAGCTCTATGTGCAGGATTACGAGTTCTATCCCCTGATTGGCTCTGTCGTGAGCGTGACGAAACCGACCGGATCAAAGTGGTATGACGATATTCGCCCCTACACGACTCAGACCTGGACGAACGATCTTTTCTCGTGTCCGAGCTACAAGGGAGGCGTCGCGGACGGCCGCGTGGACCGGACGGTCATTTACGGATCCATCGGGAGTTACGGATACAATTGCGGATCGGCCGACACGAACGACATCCTGCAATTCGGATTGGCCGGGAAATTTGTCGGTCCGGGCGAATTGGTCCAAATCCCCACACCGGAGAACGCGGTGAAGGTCCCGAGCGACATGATCATCGCCGCCGATTCTTTTTCGACTTTATCCCAGAAACGTCGCGTCCTGCTCGTCGGCCTCGAATTGTTGTCTCGGAGGCTCTATTCGACGCTCGACTCAGGCCAAGGGCCCAGCCCCAACTCACGCGAAGCCAGCACGCGGCACCGGAAGAAAATGAACATTCTGATCGGCGACGCGCACGTCGAAGCGGTCGATTATCGGAAAGCGCTGCTGGACCTGAACCCGAACGTGGTCAAACGGTGGCACACGGACAACGACCCGCATTTGGAGTTCTTCCAATAGTTCATTCTTTAGTTCCTCACTGTTTCAGAGGCTGTTCTCCGTCTCCGAGCGGAAGAGAGTGGGGTGAGGGAGAAGCGCTGGCACTTCCAATGCCCTTCATTTGCCCAACGCCTTCACCCTCACCCTTATCCCTCTCCCTCAAGGGATGGAATCTCAACAGTTACTCAAAACGCACTCCTTTTCCACGGCCGACTTCAATCGAGCCAAGTATTCCCGGCGCGGGAGATTGATCGCTCCGAGGCGTTCCGTGTGCGGGGTCACGATTTGAATATCGAATAATGCGAAGCCACGTTCTCGCAGCCGCTGGATCAAGTGATAGAGCGCGACTTTCGATGCGTTCGGGCAGCGGTGAAACATCGACTCGCCTGCAAACAATCCTCCCACGGTCACGCCGTAGATCCCACCCATCAACTCGCGCCCACGCCAGCATTCCACGCTGTGAGCGTGGCCCTGCCGATGCAGCTCGCAATAGGCTTCGATGAATTCTGGACTGATCCAGGTGGAAGGCCGTTCCGGCGTCGAATCCGCGCAGCCCTCGACCGTCTCGCGGAACGCGTGGTTCACGGTGATTTCAAAAATCGATTTTCGCAGAGTGCGCGCTAGGCTTCGAGAAACGTGGAAATGATCCAACTCGAAAATGCCGCGCGGATCCGGCGACCACCAGGTAATCGGGTCCACACTCCACGGAAAGATGCCGCGGCGATACGCGAGCAACAGCCGCTCGCGGGAAAGATCGCCTCCAATCGCCACCAGGCCGTTGAGGCTTTGGGTGTGAACCGCCTGGCTTGGATCGGGAAACCAGAGGCGCCGATCCAGGACAGCGGGTTTGGCAGAAGCAAATCTCACGCGCCATGAAATGCTAGGGACGCGTTCCACCGCGTCCCTGATCTTGCTCGTCCGATCGCAGAGTAAAGTCAGGGACGGAGTGGAATCCGTCCCGACCATGTTTATGGGGAAGCCCGCGCGCCATGAACCGATGGTCGCGAACCGCATATTTGCCCCATTTAACCGTTTTGACGATTTAACCTTGTAACGTTTTAACGACTTTGCTTGCGTCTTCGCTCACTTTTCAAGCGCGCTCAAGAGCACCGACTCAAAATAGGCGCTCGCTTCCATGAAAACCAAATAGCGCGCGTTGTCCGGAGTCAGGTTGATGTCCTTCGCCTTCTTTTCATCCGGCTGGCCGAGCCGGAGCCAGCTCCCGACGCGAACATCATTCAACACCTGGAGCAGCCATTCGGTCTGATGCGGATTGAGCGTCAGATGAAAGCTCGTTTTGACAGGCTTGAAACGGCCTTCCTCCCCCAGCATCACGTCCAATTGCTTCCGGTTGCCGGCGCGTTGTTCGGCGAGCGCCTCTTCAAGGAGCCGTTGATTGGATTCCATTTTATCGCCGACGCCCGACCGGGTCACCTGGTGGTGAGCAATCGGGATCAACGGATAAAGCTTCAGGATATCCAGCAGCAAGCGCTTCTCGCGTTTGCCGATTTCAAAAACGAATTGGTCGCCTTCCGATCTGAGCAGATGCACCTAATCGCGCTCCATGGTCGCGTGCAAACTATATTTCTGGAGTTGATGAACGTAGTGCTCCGCCCGTTCCATGCTCTCGCGCGTGAGGATGCTCTTGCCCTGGTTGTGTACCTGAAGCATGTGAAACTCCGCTTTTTGCTTCGCCCAACCGAAAACCACTTGAAACACGTGCGTCACGTAATCCATCAAATTCACCGGATCATCCCAACAAATGACGAGATAGCCGGGCTCCAAATCCTCTTTGGAATCGGTTTTCTCTTCGTGCCCGACGTCGGGCAGCACCAGCGGCTCAGCCGTCTCAGCCATGCGCAAAAGATAGGTGAGGCAAAACCAGTTTTCAATAGCGGCTGCCTTTCCAAGTTTCAGGTTTCAAGTTCAAAGTTCAATGTTCGAGCTCCAGTCAAAGATTGCTTCCACTCCGACGAGACGGCTAAAAGGAGAAATGCGCATGAAGTTCCAATTCACACTGGTGGAGGCGCGGCCTTCTTTGCTCTGGGGAACCTTCCTCTGGCTCGCTTTGGTGTGGCCCCCGTGCCTCAGCGGACAAACAATCCCCGCCGAGCGCCCCCGCAGCCGTCCGCCTTCCGAACTCACGGGCTGGGCCGATTGGGAAAAGGCGGACGAACTCCTCAAGCGCATTCAGGTTCCGCCCGCTCCGCCGCTCAGTCCGCAAGCGGCGCTGAAGACATTCCGCGTCGCGCCCGGCTACCGGCTCGAATTGGTCGCCGCCGAGCCGATGGTCCAGAACCCGATTTTCTTCGAGTTCGATCCGGAGGGACGCATCTGGGTCGTGGAGTACCAAGGCTACATGCGCGATCTCCAGGGCACCGGTGAAGGCGACCCCATTTGCCGTGTGGTCGTGCTCGAAGACACCGATGAAGATGGCCGGGCGGATAAATCGACCGTTTTCCTCGATCGCCTGGTCATGCCCCGATCTCTCGCTTTCGTGAAAGACGGGCTGCTGATCGCTGAACCTCCCAAGCTGTGGTTTTGTCAGGACACAAACGCGGATCTCCGTTGCGATGCGAAAGTGCAGGTCGGCACGTACGGCCGCGCGGGAAATCCGCAGCACACCGCGAACGGATTGCGCTACGGGCTCGACAATTGGCTGCACTCCTCGGACTGGCCCAAGCGCCATCGCTTTGTGAACGGCCAATTGATCGAGGAGCCCACGATCCACCGCGGACAATTCGGCGTCACCTTCGATGACCTTGGCCGATTTATGACCTGTTACGAGAACTCGGCGCTCCACGCCGACTTGATTCCTGCCGAATATCTGTTGCGGAACCGCCATTTCCTCAAGGCGTTCAACCGTGGCGGCGGTGACCGCGCTCAGTTCGGTGTGAACGTGAACATTGCTCGCGAAGCCCAGGAGATTTTCCCGACTCGCGTCACGCCTCAAATCACGCTCGGCGCACTGGAGTTGCGCGAGGATGGACGGCTGCGCACCTACACGGTCGTCTCCGGAGTTTGCTTTTACAACGGAGATCAATTCCCGTCCGACGCGTACGGCAACGTGTTCGTCCCGGACGCCGGTGGACATCTGGTCGGCCGCCTGCGGCTTTCCGGTGACATCGCGCCTCAAGCATTGCGCTTTTATCCACCCGAACAGGAATTTCTCACCTCGACCGACGAACGGTTCCGCCCGGTGAACGCCCGCGTCGGACCCGATGGCGCGCTTTATATCGCGGATATGTATCACGGCATCATCGAGCACGTCATCTTCATGGTGCCCTACCTGGAAAGGCAGATTAAGGAGCGCCATCTCGAAGACGGCCTGGACATGGGCCGAATCTATCGTCTCGTCCACGAAGGAAAGCCCATCCATCGAAAACGTCCCGGCCTGTCCGCTGCCCCATCTCGCGAACTCGCCAGCCAGCTTGGCCACTCCAATGCCTGGTGGCGTCTGACCGCGCAACGATTGTTGGTGGAGCGGCGTGACGCCAGTGCGATCCCCGAACTCCGCAAAGTGGCGTTGAACAAGGCCAGCGCTTTGGCTCGAATGCACGCACTTTGGGCGCTCGAAGGCATGGCAGCACTGGACGTGAAAAGCGCCATGACAGCTCTTGGGGATCAAAGCGAAATCGTCCGCGCCACCGCCGTTCGGCTTGGCGAAAAAATAATTGCCCAATCGAACGCTCCCGTCAGCCCTGATCGAACAACCCGTCAGTTCCTCCGCAAGCTGTCGCGGATGGAAAAGGATGAAAGCAACCTCGTTCGTCTGCAAATCCTGCTCACCGCCGGCGCTTTTCCGGGAGAGCAAGGCGAGCGAATTCAAGCCAGGTTGGTTTCAGGAAACGAAGACTTCCTCTTTCGAGCCGCCGCGATGACCGGCCTGCAGGGCCGCGAACTGGATTTCCTCTCGCGCCTCCTGAGCCTTCGCCCGTGGCGAACGCTCTCCGATCACCGGCGCCGGATGATCACACTGCTGGCTCAGTCCGTCGTTGACGAGGCAGTCCCGGACCGCATTGGGCAATTGTGGGACCGGATCGCCACGGATCGCACCGACCTTCGCGACGCGCTGCTCGACGGCATGTTGGCCGCCGTGCCGCGTGACCTCCAGGGCATCCAACCGATTTCCCTCAAGCAGGAGCCTGGGATTCTGACGAAGCTCGTGCGGTCCTCCGATTCGATCTTGCGGGAACGTGCCTTTCGATTGCACGCCTTCTTCACCTGGCCCGGCGCGCCCGGCTTGCGTCCGGGAATCACAGACACGCAGCCGCTCACTGCCGAACAAAAACGTCTGGCCGAGCTTGGGGAGCAACAATACGCCGCCTTGTGCGCGGCGTGCCATCAACCGCACGGCGGAGGCCTCGCCAATGTCGCGCCTCCGCTCAGCCGAAGCGACTGGGTGACGGGCTCGCGTGAACGCCTGGCTCGCATTGTCCTTCACGGGCTTTACGGTCCGATTGAGGTCAACGGCCAAAAGTGGGATTTGCACATGCCGAGCTTCGGTCCCGTTCTGGATGACGAAAAGCTCGCCGGCATTTTGACCTTCATCCGCCGCGCGTGGGACAACGCCGCCGAGCCGGTTGCGCCGAGTCTTGTCCGCGAAGTGCGCCGCCAAACTGAATCGCGTTCCCTGCCGTGGATCGTCCAGGAATTAGCCGAAGCGCAAACTGGCAAACCTTCTCCAGGTAAGGACGGATTCCACTCCGTCCCTGACTTGCAGAGACCATTGCGCAAGGAATCCAGTGTGGCGGTGGAACGCGTCCTTACCGGCCCGAAGGTTAACGCGCGCGGTTCTGTAGCTAAGACGAGTTTCCCCGAAATCATTCGCCCCGATCAGAATGGCGAACTGCAATTGCCGGCGCGCCTGGCCGTCACACACGGCCGCGAACTCGCGTACCGACCCTCGCTCGACATTCTCGCGCCCTGGCGCCGCGAACAAGATGTGGCCGAGTGGCAGGTCGAGATTCCGCGCGACGCCACTTACGAAGTGTGGGTCGAGCTGGCGGCCGACGACGCTTCGGCCGGCGACAAATTTGCCATCGAAACCGAACGCAGCCGGCGGGTCGCCACGGTTCAATCTTCCGGCGGTTACGACAGGTTTCGGGAGTACGCTTGCGGCCCTGTACGGCTGCGCGCCGGAGTCAATCGTGTCTTGATGCGTCCCGAAGGCCCGCTGAAACGTGAGTTGGCAGATGTCCGCGCCTTGCGTCTGAGGCCGATTCAAGATCCATAAGCTGGATTCGAATTGGTGCGATCTTGCCTTCCAGGGCAGGCCGAACTACCGTCGTCATCATGGGCAGGATAACCGCTTCAGTCAGGATCGAAGGTCTAAATTCACCGAATCAAAGGATTCGGTGTGATGCACTGGTCGATACGGGGGCCTCTCACATGGTGTTGCCCGCAGCGTGGAGGGACCGCCTTGGCGCCCTGGAAGAGATTCGCAAGGTTCAGTTAGAGACCGCTACGCAAGCTTCCGTGGACGGAAATGTGTGCGGTCCCGTGCGTCTCCAAATCGAGGGTTTCGACCCGATTTTCACTGAAGTTATATTCATCCCCATGGAACCCAAGGACGGCGCGTACGAGCCGCTCATTGGCTACATTGTGTTGGAACAGAGTCAAGCCGCGGTGGACATGGTCGGGCACCGCCTGATTCGCGTAAAGCGACTCGACCTAAAGTGAAGTCGAGCGCCGCTATCAGCTACAGCGCTGGGGCCAATATTACTCGGTAGTAGCGAGCCAAGCCAACCGCAGCAGGGTCTCCGATTTGAAAATCTCGAGCTGTCGGTTGCGCGGAAACCGTGCTGTAGGTTTGCCAGGAGCCAGACGAGAGGTCTCTTCGGAACTGAAGCGCGTAAGACTTGTTCGGCTGGGCGGTGAAGCGGAGCACGATTTGTCCTCCGTCCCGGACGGCTTCGAGTTTCAAGACGCTTGCGGCGTTTTGGGGGTCGGTGCCCGCGAAATATTCCTGGAGGTTCGCCAGGCCGTCGCCGTCCGGATCAAGCGTCGCGTCGTTCACGCCGACTTTCAGTCCGTGAGCCGTTTCCCAGTCGTCGGGAATTCCATCGTGGTCCGAGTCGGCTTGCGTGGGGCCGGTTTGATTGCTCGCTTCCGGCGAAGGCGAGGCCGGGAAAGAAACAATGGTCGCGCTGCCATCGGGCAAGCGCCCTTGCGACACATCGGTCGTTTGCGGGCCGAACGTCACCGAATCAATGACGCTGCTGCCGTTTGCAGCGACGAGGTAGATAGAATCACCCGTGGCGCTCAATCGGAAATCGACGTGGCTCGCGCCTTGATCCGGATTCTCATCCGCCACGATTTTCAAAAACCCCTTTGGCGCGATGAAGGAAAGGGCCGCGAGGCGCGTGTTGGTCGGCGAGGCCAAACTGTCCGTCAAATACAATCCGTCCAGCGCCACCGGGAGCATGCCCGGATTGTAGAGCTCGAACCAATCATCCCCGGAAGCCAGCGACGCCATCCATTCGTTGATCTTCAGATTGGCCGGGGAGGCCAGAGCTTTCGCGCGATTTTCCTGGCCCGGCGTCGGCTCGGTCAACTGCCAGGCGCCAGTGCCGTTTGCCACCCTCCCAATCGTCAGATCCGCGACTTGCGGGCCGAAGCTCACGTAATCCCGCACCACGAAGCCGTTGGCCGACGGCGTGAACAGCGCGACAGTCTGGCCTTTGTCATTCAAACCAAATCCCGTGTGCAGTCCTGGCGCGTTGGTTTGATTGTCGCACCAGACGATGAGGTAACCCTGCGCGGCAATCCGGGTATTCAATGGGAACACGTAGCGATTCGGCACGAGGGTGTCGTCGCTAAAGCCCATCCCGCTCAAGTCCAGGGTCTGGTTGCTGTTATTGAACAGTTCGATCCAATCCGGCGTTTGGCCCCCGTTCGGCACGGAACCGCGGTTGCGGGCGGCAATTTCATTCAGGACCAAATCTCCGGTGATCGCGGGCACGGTGGCTTCCAGCGCGACGCCGAACACGATATCCGAGCTGTTGTTGGCCGATTGGTGGAGTTCGACGGCCAGCACGTTTTCGCCTGGCACGAGGTTCGCCGTTGAAATTGTGAAGGGGCCTTCATAGACGGCGTCACCGACGGTGCGCGTGGCCAGCGTGGCGTAGCTCACCGCGCCCGAGGGCATTCCCGTGCGCAACACTTCCGTGCCGTTCAAGTAAACGATGCAACCGTCATCGATCACGTGCCGCAGTCGAAGCTCGGCTCCGCGCGGTGCGGACGGGAAATTGAATTTGGTCCGGAAGTAATAAGTCGTCCGGCCCAGGCTGAGCGGCGTGCGGATCAGGTCCGGCAACGCGGCCGTCTCCACGGCCAGCAGCGCTCCACCCGAGGGCCAGGCCGCATCGTCGTAAGCCCACGCCGTCCAGTTCACGCCGGTTAAATCAGCGGACTGGTTGTATTTCCACTTTGTGGCGGCGTCGATCCCCACGAGCACAAGTTGCGACGCGGCCGGGCCGAAGTTGAAAGCCGTTTCATCCGACGCCAAGGAGGGATGATCGTCAGCATCGAGATAAACGCAGCGCCAGTAATACGTCTCCCCGAAATTCAATTCCTCAAAAGGAACCGGAATTGAAGTCAAGTTGGCCGTTCTGGTCGCTTTCCAGACCGGTGCGCGGTAGGAGCCGCTGGCGCTCCGGATTTCCCAGGTCGTCTTGGCATGAGCCGGAGCCGGACTTGCGCTGTGGCTGTAGGCGGCCGCCTGCAGAATTGAGGGAGGAAGAGCGGCGCTTTGGCTGACCGGCGCGAGGTTCACGGGTTTGGAAGGCCGTTGGAACGGGCCGAATCCGCACTGCGTATTGACCGCCGTGAAGCGCGCGTTGGCAAACGTCCGAATGCTCCCAAAGCCCATCGCGCTGATGTTCTCCGGGTGAAGGAACGTGTTGTTGAGCAGGTAAAGCCGCCGCTTGTATTCCTCCCGAAACGCTTTGATGAAACTGTCCTTGAAATAATTTGGGCCGCGGAAGTTGTTGTTTCGGTCCCCCACCTCGCCGATGTAGATCGACGAACTCGCGGGTGTGTTGTCCCCGACCCCATACCAGAAGTCGCAGTCCCACGGCAGCATCCCCCACTTGCCGGTGCGCCGCTGCCAGAAGAAATGGTTCTGCGTCGTGTCGTCCCAAGGGCAGCACCAGTTCTCGATGGCGATATAGTTGAGCATCTCGTCGATGTCGAAGTAGTTGGTGAAATACGCGCGCAAGGCCACGAGATTCGGCCTGAGCGCCGAGGGCGTGTCGCCGCGCGCGGCCCACATGGCGTCGATCATTTGCTTGAAGTAATAGGAGCCGCGCCAGCCGTTGTTCTGCAGCGCGAAGCTCCAATCGTACATCTGGAGATCAGTCCAATAGCCCGGTTTGACCAGCTTACGTCCGTCGCCGCGCCCGTACGGTCCTTCGCCGGGCATATCGATTGTCCCCACCGCTTTATAGATTTCACCGCTGGGTTCCCAGGAGTTGCCCGGATTCAAGCGTTGCTGGGCTTTGTGAAAGGCGTCGAGCATATCACCGTCGAACTCGCCCTGCTCCAGGCGCTGCATGACGGCC
>JACPRI010000397.1 GCA_016190065.1 Verrucomicrobiota bacterium | reverse complement strand
TGGACGTGAGCGTGCCGTCCTTGATCTCGCTGGCCTTGGTGAGGACCAAACCGTTCGCGTCGATGATCGTGCCGAGAGAGACGGTCTTTTCGTTCTGGATGAGTTTCACGATGGAATCGCGCACGGCTGCGGCGGCCGGGGCGAACGCTTGCAGCGTCAAGGCGCCGTTCTTGAAGCGGCTTTCGGGAAGGGAGAGCGGCCGGACGCGCGGACTCTGAGTCGTGGCCACTTGCCCCACTAAACTCAGCGACAGCAGCAGGAAAAATGGCGCAACACTGAGCCGCGAGAACCTGTGCTCACACTGGCAGAGCCTCCGGAGGGCTTTTGTGAAATCAAGACTGGACATGCGGTTTGCTTTTTGGGCGTATCGAGATTACCTCAGACCGGACGGACGATCTTCGACCGTCACCTCGAGGGTCATTGCTGATTCGCCTCGTTTAATCGCGAGCGTCACTTTCTCGCCGAGCTTCACCCGCGACACGTGTTTCGCGAAAGCGTCGAATCCCTTGATCTCCTTTCCGTTGATGCTCGTCACCAGATCGCCGACCTGCAACCCCGCCCTTTCGCCGGGGCCACCTTGGTTCACCAGTTCCACTCGGAAACCTTCCGGATGATCGACACCCCAGGCGCCGACCCACGACTGCGCCGGTGGCCGTCCGTCACCCCAACTCTCGCCCTTGGCCAATCGGCCCCACGTCTCGGAATACGTCGCGATGGGCACGTGGAAGTTTGCGGCGGTCGAATCGCTGATCCGGCTGTGAATGCCGACCACCCGGCCGTGCATATCGAACAACGGTCCCCCGGAGTCTCCGGCGATCAAGGTGCAATCGGTTTGAAGCGCGTTCTGAGCCAGCCGAATGATGCGTCCCAATCGAACCACCAGGGGACGATACGGATCAAATCCGCCCGGATGTCCCAGCGCCAGCACCCAATCTCCCAGGCGCGCTTGATCGGGATCGCTGATTTCGACATGCGGCCATTGGCCCTCGTCGGCAATCCTCATCAGGCCCGCATCGATCTCGTGATTGGTGCCCAGCGTTTTGCCTTTGGCCGTTTTGCCGTCGGGAAAAATGAAGCTGACGTCCAGGCCGGGCCGCACACAAACGTGCGCCGCCGTCAGCACCAAACCGTCCTCGGAGATGACCACGCCGCTACCGCTGCCCAGGCCGACGCGCACCGCCACGACCGCAGGCGACACCCGATCCAGCAGCTTCTTCACCTGGCGCTCGATGGATTTGAGATCCTCAATCGAAGTCGGCGAGTCCTTGCGGAAAACACCCGTCAGCCGCTCGGTTTTCCCAGGCAACGGCTTTTTCGGGACGGTGAGTTCTTGGAGCGGGGGCGGCTCCTTCGCGGGCGGTTCTTTTGGCGAGATTGGCTCGGCCTGCGCCAGCGCCAGGAAAGAGTGTTGCGGAGCAGCAAGTTTATCATCCGCTTGAGCGAGAACGGCCAGGAAAAAACCCGCGAAGAGTGCGTGCGCGAGAATGTAGGGCCGGCTTTCAGCCTGCCGGATAATGGGGCATCCTTGCCCCGTCCACCTGGCGGCAGAATGCCGCACAAACCGGCGGGCTGGAAGCCTGCACCAGATTTTCATGAAGCAATTCGACCGTTTCTGGTTGATCGCCCAGGCAGGGCCCGCCAATTTCAACATGCCGCTATAGACGCGAATCAGGTGAAATCGGGTTTCAAAATTCATCTTCTCAGATTACACCGAGCCTTCTTGCCGATAAGCCTCCGCCAGCAGCGTGATCGGATGAACGACGCGCAGCGCCATCCCTTGCCGCTTTGCGCCGTTGATGATCTGGAGCAAACAGCCTGGGTTGCCGGTGGCGACAACTTCCGCGCCGGTGCTCCGGATGTGTTCAAGCTTGCGGTCAAGCAGCTCAGCGGCCATCTCCGGCTGGATGAGGTTGTAGATGCCCGCGCTGCCGCAGCACCACGTGCTTTCAGGGAGTTCGACCAACTTCAGATTGGGAATGGCGCGCAATATTTGGCGCGGCTGCGCCGTGATTTTCTGGCCGTGGCAAAGATGACACGCTTCGTGATAAGTCACTCTCTGGACGGGAAGGCGGTTCGATGCGGGAGGCTCGAGGCCAATGTGCGTGAGCCATTCGTGAATGTCTCTCACCTTGGCGTCCCAAAGCTCCGCGCGCCGATGATAAACCGGGTCGTCGTGCAGAAGCTTCGCATAATGCTTCAGATGCGAGCCGCAGCCCGCGGCGTTGGTGACAATGGCATCGTACTCGTCCGGAGGAAATTGGTCGATTTGCTTGCGGGCCAGTTGTTGCGCCAGCTCCCACTCGCCGTTGTGCGCGTGGAGTGAGCCGCAGCACGATTGCTCCGGTGGCGTCACGACTTCGCATCCGTTGCGTGCGAGGACCTCGACGGTATCGCGGTTGACGCCGCTGAAGATCAAATCCTGCGCGCACCCCGTCAGCAGGGCCACGCGGAAACGGCGCTTCCCGCTTGCGGGCGTGACGGGTTCGATCAGATCGGCGGAGAAGTGGGATTGAACGGACGGCATCATCGCCTCCAGTTCGCGCAGTCGCCTGGGAAGCAGCTTCAACACGCCGCTTCGGCGCACGAAGCTTTGCAGGCCCAGCCGTTGATAGAGCCTCAAGGCCAGGCCGACTCCTTGCAGCCGGTTCAAATCCATGAACAGCCAGCGCAAGGTGAAATTGCGGAGCAGGCTGCGCTTCGGGGAATCGAGCACGCCGCTCGCCTCCGCTTCTGCGCGCGCATGCTCGAAGAGTTCGGCGTAATTGACCCCGGCGGGACACGCCGTCATGCATGCGAGACAGCCCAAGCAAAAATACATTTCGTCGGCAAAGGCGCGGGTGGGTTCAAGCCGGTCATCCGCGATGGCCCGCATCAGAGCGATGCGTCCGCGCGGGCTATTGCGTTCGAGCTTCGTCGCGTCGTAAGTGGGGCACGTCGGCAAGCAAAGCCCGCAGTGCATGCACTGCTGCACGACGGAATAGTCCAAGCCTTTCAGATGGGAATGAGGCGCGTTCAATCAAACATCTTCCCCGGATTCAAAATGCCGTTCGGGTCCAGGACGCGCCGCAGCTCGCGCATGACGCGCATTTGCGCGTCGCCGGCGAATTTCGGGAGAATGCTTTTCTTCGCCAGGCCGACTCCGTGTTCGCCGGTGATGGTGCCGCCGAGTCGGATCGCTTCGTCGAAGATTTCCTTGAAAGCTTCCTCGACGCGATGCATTTCGTCCTTATTGCGCTCATCCGTGAGGAAGGTCGGGTGCAAATTGCCGTCGCCCATGTGGCCGAACGTGCCGATCTTCAGTTGGTATTTCCTGGCCACGGCCGCCACGAACCGGATCATCTTCGCCAATTCGCTGCGCGGCACAGTCGCGTCTTCGAGGATCGTGGTCGGCGCAACACGGGCGAGCGCCGAGAAAGCGGTGCGGCGGGCGCTGGCTAGTTTTGTAGCTTCGGCATCATCCTTCGCCACGCGCACCTCCAGACAGCCCTGTTCCCGGCAGATTCTTTCCATTTGCGCGGCCTCTTCCGCGACCGCCGCGGGGTGGCCGTCAGTTTCCATCAGCAACAGCGCTTCGCAATCGAGCGGCAACCCGATTTTCGCGTAATCCTCCACGCAATGAATCGTCATCCGATCCAAAAACTCCAAGGTGCACGGGATGATCTGCGCCGCGATGATCGCAGACACCGCTTCGGCGGCGTGGTCCATTTGGGCGAACGTGGCGACCATGGTTTTCTTGGCTTGCGGCTTGGGAATCAGCCGGAGCAGCACCTTAGTCATAACGCCGAGCGTGCCTTCTGAGCCGATGAAAAGGTCCTTCAGCGAATAGCCAGCGACGTCCTTCACGCATTTGTTTCCGGTCCGCATGATCTCGCCGTTGGGCAAGACCACTTCCAGCCCCATGACATAATTGCGCGTGATGCCATACTTGAGGCCGCGCAAGCCGCCGGAGTTTTCCGCCACGTTGCCGCCGATCGTGGAGATCCGCATCGATCCCGGATCGGGCGGGTAGAAAAGTCCGGCCGCAGACGCGGCATCCGCGACCTGCAACGTGGTCACGCCGGGCTCGACCCACATCGTCAGATTCGCGCGGTCCAATTCGAGAATACGGTTCATCTTAACCGTGCAGAGAACCACGCACTGCGGACTCGGCAAGCTCCCGCCGCTCAACCCCGTGCCAGATCCCCGCGTGACCACGGCGGTCCGGGTCTGGTGAGCCAGCTTGAGGATGGCCGCAACCTCTTCGGTCGCGCGCGCGAAGACCACGCAACCGGGCATCTGCTGCATGGCCGCAGTGCCGTCGAACGAATAGGAAATCAAATCCTCTTTCGCGGTCAGAACGTTTTCACGTCCGACCGCGAGCTGTAGTTGCTCCAGAATCTCCGTGCTGAACTGCATAATTCTTGACGGCATGGAAAGGCCGCCCGCGAGCGGATTCAAGCTCAGAAAGCCCAACCGGACTTTTTCCCGCGGTAGATTTAAGAGCGCACGAAAAGACCGCGGGCAGCCTGCCCGCGCGTTTCGTAAGAATCTCCTCAAGCCGCGGCGCGGACAAGCTGTACAGGCTGTCTGCACTCCTTCTTGATCTACCCTGACTTTCTCCTTGCTTGCCCCATCGCCCGTAACTATGCCAACAAGGCAATGGCTTCAACTCGCCGAGCAGCTACCGGGATCCTTGTGGCCATCTTGGCCGGTGGAACTGTCACCTGCTGGCTTCTGCGCGTTTCTCGAAATCGATCCGACGACGCAAAAGAGGCTCTGGGCAGAAATTCCGAATCAGCTCGAACGGATTCGTTCGTCGATCAAAAAATCCTCAAAGACGCTCTCGCTCTTGAAGCCCAGCGAAACCAGCTCGATCAAACAGTGTGGGCGCCGGAGTTGACAGCCCAAAAGCACGAGGACGTTTTCGTTCGGTTGTGGGACGCGCTGCGCGCCAGCGCGGATCCAATTGAACTCCTGAAGAACTTTGAATTTGGCGCGATGACCCTGGGAGCGTTGGGTCAGGTTGAGATTCTTGAACACCACGTCACCTCGGCTCGGTTGGGAGCGCCGGCTCGCCATCTCATGCCGCCAGGTTGGAGAAGCCTTTTGGCTCAGCTCCAAAACCAGGGGTACCGGATCGAGAACTCGGAATGGCGCCATGTCGAGTTCCATCCCGCCACCAACGCGGCGGCCTCATCGGTTTTCGCAGTAACTCTGCACGGGAAAAATCAGCAGCCGCCCGAGCAGTTTGTGGTGCGCGGCCAATTCAAGGTGATCTGGCGCCAAAGCCCGAATCCGGCCGACGAACCTTATCCGGAACGGATCGAGGCATCAGCTCTGGAGCTGCTTCGGCGGCGCGGCGAGCCGGCATTCGAGTGGGCTCTGGCGCGCGAAATCAAACCGGAGC
>JACPRI010000044.1 GCA_016190065.1 Verrucomicrobiota bacterium | reverse complement strand
CGCGTCACCGGCGCCGCGTTCAGCGCGGACGGCGCCCGCTTGTTCCTGGCCGGCGCGGTTGGGCAACAGAAGAAGAAGGACGGCCAGTATCCGGAATTCGGGCGGATCAAGGTCTTTCAGTGCGCGGCGTAGGACTTGGAGCGCGCGGCCCTCCCTGCTTCCTTACACGCATTTCCGAATCGCAATGCGCACAGTTCCTTTCTCTGCACTGCAATACGCCAGAATCGTTCAATTTCGGGAAGATTTTTTACCACGGATGACACGGATCAACACGGATGCCGGAAAGCGGCCGACACGAATTTCACCAATTTCCACGCCGCGGATGAAATCAAACCCATTCGTGAGAATTCGTGCAATTCGTGTCTCCCGAATCCGCGCTATCCGTACCACAATAAAGAGAAATCACTCATATTCGCGAAGATTTTTTGTGGGACGGGAACCACGGAACACACGGATCAGCAAGCGATCTCCATCCGTGTATTCCGTGTATTCCGTGGTCATTTTGGTTCCGGCTCCGCTGGCCTGGGTCATCCGTGGTGGCTTTGGTGGCGGCTGCGTCGCGCTGGGATCTTTGCAATCTTTGCGGTTAATGAATTGCCGTTTTAAGGTTCAGGGTTGGCTCGAAGAGTTTGAAAAAGAAAAGCGGGCTCTGGCTCACACACGGAATCGAGGCCAAAGCCCGCCAGTGTTCAAGACAGCGGGCCAAATCCCGCCTCTTGGAAGTCGGTCATCGTTTCAAGCGATAGAATTTCCGGTTGCCCGAAATCGCAATCGCCTTGCCGCTGCCCGCACCGGCCACATCCGCCCAAGGCCCGGAGACGTCGTCCGCGGCCTGCAGCGTAGCCGTGCCGGCCCATTCGAGCGTGAGGTTCTTGCCATCGGATTTGACGCTGCTGATCTTCGGCCGCTCCGTTGGAGGCGGTGTGGTGACCGGCACGAAGGCGAAGTAATCCTGGTCCGAGTTGGAACCCGCCACAATTGTCGTGCGGAGCGTGACATTGCCTCCCAGGTTGACGGTGGTCGGATTTCCATCGATATCCGTCATCGGGAAGATTTCGAGTACATCCCAGCCGGCCGTGGCCCGCCCCGGTTTGAAATAACCGAGCGTCTTCTTCACCTGTTGAGCATCGGCTTGCCCTTGGCCGGACACGATTTGATCAACGCGGATGTTGATCGCTGCGCCACCGGAAGAGAGGTGGCCATAGACTTGATAGTCCTTGGCTGGCGTTGGGAAGTCGCGCGTGTAGTTGTACCATTCGCCGGCGTCATTCCACCCGAGAGTCCACCAGGTCGAGACCTGGAACCCACCGCGTTCCGCGCCGGCCGAACCGTCTTTCTTGCCCGCGGCGATCCCGGTATCAGTCCGGTAAGCCTGGCCGGCGTTGTCATTGGTGTTCCAGTCAAACCCTTTATCGTCGGCGGTGCCAAGACCTTCGTAAGCACCACCAACGTACGTGCCACTCATCCCAATGAGCTTCGGGTCCTTGAGATACTTGCCTTTGCCGTAGTCCACGTCCTCGGCTTCGATGAACAGGGTGCCGGCCACGAAGGTTTTCTCGGTGATTTTCACCCCGAAATCCCAACTCACAGTCCGGGTCCCCGGCGGTGTGCTCGTGTCGGAGTACGACAAGGTCAGCGTGTGTTTCGAGCCTTCGGCAAGCCCGGTCAGTTGCGGCGCCGTAACCGTCGTGGTGTCGCCGGTCTTCGTCGCGGTCGCTTTGATGGCCGCGCCGTCGAGGGTCATTGTAACCGAGGCCGCATTGATCTTGTTGGAACCGTCCACGATGACCGCTTTGACGTCGGTCGTGCTTGGAGCTTGGGATCCGACATCTGGAGTCACGGCGCTAACGTACGCCGGAGTCGCCCCCGCGACTGGCCGGTAAGCTTTGATCGAAACCGAGTCATTCGGATCGTTGAGCAGGTGTCGGGTGTTATCGGTCCTCACGGCGTACCACTCCACGGCCGAGTCACCGCCGCCTTCCTCGAAGATCATGCGGAACGGGTAAGTGCCCGCTTTTTCCACAACGAATTGGAATTCCGTGTTGGCCACGCCTCGACCGCCATTAAACTCGCCCAGGGTCGTGGCAAATCGGTCGCGCGGATCGCCGGAAAAGGCGGCCACGCGGAACCCGTCATCGCTGTTCACGCCCATGCGGATCACGCCGGCGGGCAGATCCAGGTACGTGATGGCCTCAATCGAGTAATTGTCGTCGTTCGATCCGTCATTCGCCAATCCGGGCGTATTCGGCTCAGAATTGTTGGTGAAGTTGCCTTGGCCACCGGTGTTCCAGTAATTAATTGGCCCCTTCTCTTCGTAGTAGGAATTGCCGTATTGTTTGATCGTGAACAGAGAAGTGTCCGCTTCGTTGTCTCCATGAAGGCCCGCCAGTTGTTCCTCGGTCCACGTCAGATTGTTGGGCTGTCCGGGGGATTTCCAAGTGCGCACCAGGAAACCGGGCTTGGTCTTATCTGCCGTCACGCCCAATGAAGCGGGAATGATGATGTAATTCTGGACCGTGAACGACCAGGTCTGGGTGAATTTTGCGCCCGCAGTGTCACTGTAATTGACCGTCGCCGAGTGCGTCGAGAGGGGTTTGAAAATGGAGGCGGGCTGAAACTTGGCCGTCGTCGTCGCGCCGTCGGTGGTAACGGTTGGAGTCACCGTCGCGCCGTCCACAGACAACACGACCGAATTGGCCGCCAATTTGGTCGTGCCATCGGCAAACACAACCTGGATCGCGGAATCAAATCGGGCGGCCTTGGCGTCAGCCGAAGGGACGAGCGCCGTGATGCTCAGCGGCTGGAGCGTGGCGCCGACGGTGGGGGATTCCGGTGGCCCCGGATCCGTTGGAAGCGGAAGATTAGTGCGTTGCAGAATGAACGCATCAAATGCGCTGCCATCCTCCCGTTGACTGATGCGGATCGTATAGACGCCGGCCTTGGGAATATTCCAAACCGCCGCAACTTCACTGCCGTCCCCGCTATTGGACTCGGGATTGGCATAACCATTCCATCCGATCACAGAGTTGGCATCCGCGTTATCATTGCGGAGCACGGAGAAGTCGGTTGTGGCCGGATCGGGACTGTAACGGTACCACGCGGGAGAGGAGACTTCCACAATCTGCACATAGTACGAATCCGCGCTCCCGTCCCAACCCACGGCCCGCATGAACAGTTGATATTCGCCGGGCGTGTTAATTTGCACCTTGTAATCCAGCAACGCACCGGTTCCGACGACGCTGGCATCCGCGTTTCTGTTTTCTCCAGCGTCGGGCAAATTCTGAACCAACTTGTTGCCGCGCATATTGACGAAGGATTGCGAACCGGCATCCTCATCCGGCACGACCAAGAACTTCTTGTCCGCGCCATCGACACGTTTGTCGAAGTGTTCGGCTTCGACGACGACGCGTCCGCCGACTTCATTGTAAATCGCGGCTTGATGGCTCCAAATACAGGAGCCCAGCGCGAGTGTGGGGATCAATAGGGAACGAAGTGATCTTCGCTGCATAGGTAGGTTTCCTGAGTTCTGGTTGAGCTCGGCACCTCGGGCGTTCCACCGACAGCTTCACCTTTCAGGCACTCGCCCCAGGTGAACGCGGCCCGCCGTGAGTCTGACCGAGCGGTTGGTTGTTTGGTTTACCGGGAACGGGAACGAGAAGATCAGATTTCCAAATTCCGCGCAATAGGAATAGTTGACACCAAAACTGGTGACAGGGCCAATTCATGAACGGGGGGCGGGGACGGCTCGTCCCCGATTCTTTCGGCAAAACAGGGACAAATGGGGACGAGCCGTGCCCACCCCGCCGAGAAGGCGCCTTCACGAATTGGCGGCGACTGGTGACAGGGGAGAAACCCGCGGGTGAGGTTAATCTCTGCACCCCCTTTACCTCTCCCGGAGGTGAACCGGCAATTGGCATTCCAAGCGAACTCGTCCATGAATTGCCTTGTAAACCGAACGGTGATTGCGGTTAATGGCCGCCAAGAAAACCGTGCCCGGACCGCTCGTGAACCGACATTATTCGTGACTTTCACTCATGGCTACTAACGCAACCTCGACCAGCGCTTCCTCCGTTTCCGGCTCCCCTTCCTCGCCCGCTCCCGGCGCCGCTGCGTCCGCCGGTCCATCGGAAAAGATTCGCGTTGTGCTGCTCTACAAGCGGCATTTGCCCGCCGACAAATATGTCCTGGAGTTGCTGGAGAAGGAGCTGGGGGCGCACGGGTACCAGGTGTGGATCGACCGCCATCTCACGCTGGGCGTCGAATGGGCCAAGGAAATCGAGCAAAAAATCCGCGACGCGCACGCGGTCATCGGGCTGCTTTCCGAGGACTCGTCCCGCAGCGAGATGATCGCGTTCGAGATCGAGAACGCTCATGAGTCGTCGCAACAGCAGCAAGGCCGCCCGCGCTTGCTCCCAATTCGCGTCAATTTTACCGGGCCGCTCCCGGAACCCCTCTCCGGCATCCTCGATCCGATCCAGTATGTGCTCTGGGAAGATCCGCGCGATGATCAGCGTGTGGTGTCGGAGGTGCTCACCGCGTTGAAGAGTCTGGCACCGTCAAAACCTCCGGTGCGAATCATCCCTACGAAGGGGCTGCGCCTGATGCCGCGGCCCGCCGTTCAACCCCGACCCCTCGCGGTCGCGAAAACTGCCCCCTCTATGCCGCTTCCTCTGGAACCCATCGGCGGCGCGGTTCCCCTGAACTCGGAGTTTTACGTGGTTCGCTCCGCGGACGGCGAATTGCGCACGGCGCTCACCCGTTACGACAGCATTGTGCTCATCAAAGGCGGCCGCCAGATCGGCAAGACCTCCATGCTGGCGCGCGGGCTGCAGTTTGCGCGCGAGCGCGGCGCCAAAGTCGCGTTGACGGATTTCCAAAAATTCAACGCTTCGAATCTGGAAACGGTCGGGAATTTTTATCTGAGCCTGGCCGAATCCCTCGCGGACCAATTGGAAATCTCCACGCTGCCGTCCGATGTCTGGGATGAACGCCGCGGACCGAACGTGAATTTCGAGCGCTTCATCCGCCGCGAAGTGCTGGCCAAACTCAACGCCCCGCTCGTCTGGGGACTGGATGAAGTGGATCGATTGTTTGTCTGCTCGTACGGCAGCGAGGTGTTCGGATTGTTCCGTTCCTGGCACAATGAGCGCGCGCTCGATCCGTCCGGACCGTGGGCGGGCTTGACGCTGGCGATTGCTTACGCCACCGAGGCGCACCTGTTCATCACGGACATGAACCAATCGCCGTTCAACATCGGCACACGCCTGGTTCTGGAAGACTTCACGAGCGAACAAGTGGCGGATCTGAATCGACGGAACGGAAGCCCACTCAAGAACCCGGGCGAGCTCGATCGGTTCCGCCAGTTAGTGGACGGTCATCCGTTTCTAGTGCGGCGAGGATTGCACGAAATGGTCTCGAAGAAAACGGACATCGCGGCCTTTGAATCACAGGCCGACCGGGATGAAGGAATCTTCGGCGATCATTTGCGGCGGATTCTGGTTCTGCTGGCGAGAGATCCGGCACTCACGGAAGTCGTCAAAGCCCTGCTCCGTGGCCAACCGTGTCCAACGCCGGAAAGTTTTTATCGGCTGCGGAGCGCGGGCGTGATCACGGGCGGGTCGCAAGCCGAGTCCAAATTCCGCTGCCAGCTTTACGCGGCATATCTCAAGCGGCATTTGTTGGGCTGACCTAGAGCGTCCAGCCGCGGCGATACTCGCGTTTGACGAATTGAGCGGCTTCCGGCGCGTTGGTGGCTTCCATGTGCGGGCCGTCCCAATCCAGTTTCTTCCCCACGCCGACGCGCATGGCCACGCATCCCAGCAGAATGATCTCGGTCAGGTAGGCCGCGATGTCGAAGTTCGAGTAAGCCGGCGGGCCGCCGCGAATCATGCGGAGCCATTCCGCCTTTTGCCGCTGGTCGTCGCCGCCGGAGCCTTCGTTGCGAGGAATCGTTTGGGGAACCGCTTTGCAGGCTTCATGCTGGTTGGCCGGCGTGAATTTGCTCTCCGAATCGCACAGGGCAAAGAATTGCGAACCGTAATCGTCCGGCGAGAATACTTTGCCCTTATCGCCGACAATCAGGCAACCGCTCGCCGGCAAGCTGGCGCGCAAGGCGACGATTTCTTTGGTGAGATCTTCGGGCGGGCGGAGCGGCTTCACCGTTTTGTCCTGAGGACTTCCGTCGTACCACCAGAACTTGAGCGGCGGCAAGCCTTCGCGTTCCGGGAATTCAAAACGGATGCGCGATGTCTTGGGATACGTGTCCGCGTGCATCTCGGAAGTTTCTTCGCACTCGACCACGGTTGGGTAACCCAGTTTGAGTGCGCGAAACGGCATGTTGACCGTGTGGCAAGCCATGTCGCCGAGCGCGCCGGTTCCAAAATCCTGATAGCCTCGCCACGCGAACGGGTGGTAGCCGCTGTGATACGGACGCATGGGGGCTGGACCGAGCCAGACATCCCAATCGAGATTCGCCGGCACCGGCTGGGCGTCCACGGGGCGCTCAATGCCTTGCGGCCAGATGGGACGATTGCTCCAGACGTGGAGTTCCAAAGGTTTCCCGATAACTCCGGCCTGAATGACTTCAACCGCCCGGCGCAATCCGTTGCCCGCACTGCCTTGATTGCCCATCTGAGTGGCCAGCTTCCTTTCCTTGGCGAGCTGGCGGAGATATCGCGCCTCATAAACGGAATGAACGAGCGGCTTTTGCACATAGACGTGCTTGCCCATCTTCATCGCCATGGAGGCGGCGATCGCATGATGGTGGTCCGGCGTGGAAATGGTCACCGCGTCGATCTTGTCCCCAATCTCCTCCAGCATCTGGCGATAATCTTGATACTTTTTGGCGTTGGGGTAAGTGCGGCCTTGCCGCCGCCGAGTGTTCCCGGTCGTGTCGCTGCTTGGAGGATTGGACGCGGTTCTCGATTCGAGCGTCTTCAAATCCACGTCGCACAGCGCGTAGATGTTTTCGCCGAGCTCCGCGCAATTGTCGGTGTCGCTCGAGCCTTTGCCGCCGGCGCCGATGGAAGCGATGTTCAGTTTGCTGTTCAGGTTCTGTCCGCGCAGAAGGTGCGGTCCGGAGAGCGCGGCCGCGCCGAGCACGAGAGTGGACTTGGTCAGGAAATTACGACGGCTGATGGGGAAGGCCGTCCCGCTGGGAAGGGATGAATTAGCCATGCGTGTTTCCTACGCGCAATGCGTTTTCCGGACAAGGCAATTCTCCAGGCAATTCTCCGGGGCACGTAACGAAGATTCTTGTCTTCCCCACGGCAACGGGTTTGTGTCGATGAGTGTCAATTAGTGGTTTCCAATTCGCTCCATTTCAAAGGCCATGCTTTAGAGTTTCGCCTGTGAGGGACGCGCGGGAAGATTGTCTAAGGTTCCAGTGACTTTTCTACCGGTAGTGGCGCGGGAATTGTACGCCGCCGCGCGGCATCAGAACACGTATCGGACACGCGTCGGTGTCTCGATCGTGGGGCTGGTCGTTCTGGCCGGATTGGCGATCCTCGCCTCCGAAACTCAGTCTGCAGAACAAGGCCGGCTTTTGTTCGGGATCATCTCGACCCTGGCCTTCGTTTATTGCCTGTTCGTCGGCGTCGCAACCACGGCGGATTGTTTGAGCGAAGAAAAACGGGAAGGAACCCTTGGCCTTCTTTTTCTCACGGATCTGAAAGGCTACGACGTCGTTCTGGGAAAACTGGCGGTATCCTCACTCAAATCGTTCTACGGATTGCTCGCCATCGTTCCCGTCTTATCGCTGGCGATGTTGTTGGGAGGAGTGACGGCCAGCGAATTAGCCCGCGTGGTGGCCGTTCTCCTGAACACGCTCTTCTTCTCCCTCGCGTCCGGTGTCTTGGTCTCCACGTTGAGCCGTAACGAGCGCAAAGCGATGTTTGCCACCGCGATGTTCATTCTGGTCGTGGCCGCCGGTCCGTTCTGTGTGGTGGATCCGAGCTTAATCTCCCCAAGGCGTCTCCTCGCGGGACAACAAATGTTTCTCCTCGCGCCCAGCCCGGTCTTTGCGATCTGGATGGCCATGCTGCCTTCGGCCACTCCACAACTTCTGGGCCCACCCGAATTCTGGCGTTCGCTGCTAAGCACGCATTTGCTGGGCTGGCTGCTGCTCATTCTTGCCAGCGCCGTGCTGCCTCGCGTTTGGAGCGACCGTCCGCGATCCGGACGCAGACTCCGCTGGTGGGCGCGGTGGCAGCGCTGGATTTATGGCGGCCAGGCGGTCCGCAAAGCCGTTCGAGGGCGTTTGTTGGATCAGAATCCGATTCTTTGGCTGGCCGGACGAGACCGGTCCAAGTTGAAACAGGTTTGGATATTCCTGGGCGCATTGACCTTGCTCTGGATTCCGGCCTGGTTCGTCTCGTTTGACACTGTCATCACGGCCGCGGCGTTTTTGCTATTTTGCGCGCAAGGCGTACTGAAGATCTGGGTCGTTTCCGAAGTCTGCAGCCGTTGGGTGGAAGACCGGCGGAGCGGCGCGTTGGAGCTGTTGTTGTCTTCGCCGCTGAGCGTGCCGGACATCGCGCACGGGCAAAAGCTGGCGCTCCGGGCGCAATTCGGCAAAGCGGTCGCCATTGTTCTCGCCCTTGACCTGTTGTTGTGGGTCGCAGTGAAAACCCGCTACCTTGATGCGTCCGCGCCGCGTTTGCTCACGACCATTCCCGCGGGGATGGTTATGTTTGTGGCGGACTTAATGGCACTCCGCTGGGTTGCTTTGTGGCTGGCATTAACCTCGAAAAACCTCGGCCAGGCCATGGGCGGCGCGTGGGTCCGCATCCTGGGGCTGCCGTGGTTAATTCACCTGGCACTCTATTGGTCGTGGTCGCTGATTTTCCAATTCGCCGGCCAGCGCGGCCCCGAGCTCACTCTGGTCGCCTGGACGATTTGTTGGCTGAGCATCGGCCTGCTGTTCGACGGCGTATTCGGATTGCAGGCGAAGCGAAGGTTTCTGACGGAGTTCCGAGAGCTTGCTTCCGAACGGTTCATCTCGAGGAGATCGAACGCTTTCGCACAGACGGCTGCGGAACAGATTCACGCCGCATTCAGTGCCTTACGGGGAGCGCACGCGCCCCGCGCGCGGGGGTTGGCGCCCTCGCCAACCACTGCGGCGTCGGCAGAACTGCCGCAGGAGGGTCGTTGTGCGGCGGTTGACCGGCGAGGGCGCCGCTCGGAACACGCCCGGGCGCGTGTGCTCCCCCGCGCCGCGCTGCGGCGGCATGCGCTGGTTGGGTCACTGGTCGGCGCGACACTTCTGGCCGTCGGTTGGTTCGGTTGGTATCGCGGGTCGCTCGCGCGGCAGATCAAAGTCCATTTGGCGGCGATTCAAAAGGCCGGATATCCCGTGACCGAAGACGATCTGATCAAGTGGCATCCGCCAATTCCAAGCGATGAAAACGCCGCGAGCATTATCGAGCGGGCCAGCGTCTCTCTCTTTTCAACTCAGTGGCTGCCGAAGCCCGCTCAAGACCAGGTGCGAAGCATCCCAACCGCCGGGGCGTCCCTTCGCACGGCTCCCTTGAGTATTGAAGCAAGCCAGGCCCTTGCCGCCTTCATCTCCAGCAATCAAACGGCGCTGAACGTCGTTCACGAAATTACAGACTATCACAAAAGCCGTTACGACTCCGTCTGGAACCGGGCGCGAAATCCCGGGTGGGCCTGGTGGGGACCGGCGGTCAAGGGTGCGCATGAGCTGATGCAATTGCTCCGGCTGGAGGCCTTGCTGCGAATCGAGGAGAATCAACCCGGCTCGGCCATCCGATCGGTGAGCGCGCTGCTGGCCGTGTCGAAGTCACTGGCGCAGGAGCCGATGCTGGGACCGCGCGGTCTCCAAAACATCGGCTTGAATTCTGCCGCTTCGACACTCGAATGTTTGCTCACTCGATACGCGCTTTCGGATCGCCAGCTTCAAGAGCTCTCAGAGCGCTTCGATCAACTCCAAACCTCCAACCGGCTCGTGCGGGCCATGGCCGGGGAACGCTACGAACGCATTCACTTTCTCGAACTGCCGACGCCTCGGTTGCTCGCGCTCTGGGTGCCCGGCATGTCGAAGTGGCAGACGACCGCCTTGGGCGCGCTGCACGAGGTGCGCGCCTGGGCGGGAATGCGCGATCGCGATTTCCTGGACTTCCTCCAAACGGCCGCAAGACAAATGGACATTGTGGAGCTTCCATTTCCGGAGTGCTTAAGGAAGGCAACCGAACTCCCCAAACTAAACCACACGCAGAACAGGATGCCGCTGGCCATCCCGGGCAGCATGACGCTGGATTTGCTTTCGATTCTCGTGGGGGAAGCGGAGAAGGAATCCCGTCTGAGGGCCGCGCTGGCTGGACTCGCCGTGGAACGCTATCGCGTCGCCAATCAAGGTCGGCTTCCGGAGACGCTGGAGGAACTGGTCCCGGACTACCTCAAAGCCGTGCCGCTCGACCCTTTCGACGGAAAGCCGATCCGCTACAAACGACTCGTCCGCGGTTACATGACTTATGGGCTCGGCAGAGACGAAAAGGACGACGGCGGTCAGGAATACAAAGGATTTCCCAAGCGCCAGAGTGACGTGACTTTCACGGTCGAGCGGTGAAAACGAGCACGCGTTTGATTCGGGACACGGTTTTTGTCGAACCCGATCGACCGTCCTGCGTACGTAGAATTTGTTCCGTACTCGTACGGAACAAATTTCATGTGCGCCAATGAAGAGGAAGGAGGCTCATTTTAGCGTTGTAACGCTTTAACGCTCTGACGAACGCCGCGACGCTGTCAAATGATCCCGAGCTCGCCAACGATCCGCGTGCCGTCCAGCGTGACGCCGCCGGTTTGCAGACTTTCGCGGGCGTCAGCGTAACCTGGAATGACCGTCGCCAGTTGCGCGGGGGTCGCGCCGAGATGATCGCGGATGATTTCCCCGAGCACGGACCGGTAATCGACGCTCCGCTTCAAGTAGCGTTGATTGACCTGAAACATTGAGCCGGCTGGCCCGACCGCCCAGGAGTCGTTGCTGCACTGATACACGCCGCCCTTGACCTTGCCGCCCGCGACGAACATCACGCCCGCCTCCGCGTGGTCGGTCCCTTGATTACCGTTCTCCTTCGTCGTCCGCCCAAACTCGGACAGCGTGACCACGACAGTGTCGTCCCAAAGCGTGGGATTCACGTCCGTGAAAAACTTGCGCAGCGCGTGCATCGTCCAGCCGAGCCATTTCATCCGGTCGGAATGGCCGCCGGTCAAGGCGCCCTGGTTATTGTGCGTGTCGAAGCCGCCCAGGCTCGTTCCGGCAATGATGGCATCGGTGCTGGCGAGGATTTGCGCGGCGGTTTTGATGTTCTTGAAATAGCCGTAGGAGGCGCTGGTAAATCCCTTCTGATTGGACGCCGCGTCGATGGGAAACAAGTGGGTTGTGCCGTCCTTGTCGAAGAAGTTGTTCGCGGTCAGCCCGATCGTCTTGATCAAATCGATGGCGTCCTTGAGGCCGACGCCGGTCTGAAACAACAGTTCCCGATTGTCCTTCTCCGGATACGGAATGCGGTATTCCGTCGTGATGAGCGAGAGCAGCTTTTGCTTGTCCGATCCGGAGATACCGAGCATGTCGTAGCGGCTCGGATCCGCCAGGTTGGTCGTCAAAGGCGCCGGACCGCGCAGCAGCAAGGGATTGCTGCCCTCCAGTGAAATGGCCGGGAATTTGCGCCCAGCCGCGAGCCCGGTATTGGCGATGGCCCGGTAGAAAATGCCGCTGCTCGTCAGGTTTTTGCTCGGCATGCCGTTTTCCCAGTAACGCTGGGAATCGAAGTGCGACCGCGATTGTTTGGGATAGCCCACGCGGTGGATCAGTGCCACCTGGCCATCGTTGAAAACCGGCGTCAGGCCGACCAGCCCTGGATGCATTCCGGCAAATCCATTCCCCAGATCGACCGCGCGAGTCGGATCGGCGTCAGTCGGGATGCGGCCAGAAACGCTCGTGAGCGGATCGGGGGGCGGGACGTAAAGCGTCGGACGCGTCGTTTTGTTGTAGCCGCTGTCGCCCCACGGGATGATCGTGTTGAGGCCGTCGTTGCCGCCGCGGAGGAAGATGAAAAGAATCTTCTTGTTCCGCTGCGGGATCGTGCCCTGAGCCATCGCGCGTTGGATGAATGCAGGAATGTTGAGAAACGCGCTCGCCGTCGCGCCGAGGGCGACTTGCAAGCTGCGTTCGAGGAAGGTCCGGCGGGTCAGGATGTTCATACGATCTTTTTTAACCACGGATCAGGGGTAGAGACACGAATTTCGCGAATTTCCGCGAATTACTTTTCGCGCGATTCGGTTCGCGCCAATTCGTGGAATTCGTGTCTGCCTTTTTCATCCGGGCCCATCCGCGTAATCCGTGGTTCGAGTTCCGAATGTTTCGTTTCGGGGTGTTGCCACCCGTAAGCCACGGATGCCACAGATCAGACAGGGTTGCGGAGTCGGCCAAACCGTGGGCAGCAATCGCAGGAGGAATTGAAGCAATTGCAACGATACGCTTGGTCTGCTCTCAAACGCAGTAGAGAGGACCCACAATCGGGTGTCTAATCCGTGAATCATCCGAGGCTCAATTGGTTGCGTTCCACTATTGTTCTTGAAATCGAGGCAGTCCCATCAAATAAGCGACCATCCCCTTGACCCGCGTGCCATACGTCGCGGAGTTCGGGTCCAGGAGGGCAAACGACGACGAGGTCGTCCCGTTATCCAGCGTGTTCAAATAGGTGACAGCGTTGGCACGATCTAGATCGACGTTCGCCTTGCCTTCGGCCGGGAAGAGAATGCCCAGGAAGTAATCGGACACGGCGCCCGCGTTCCGCCATTGAGTCGAGGGAAGCTTCAACTTCAAAAGCGCGACCGGGTCCGCCAGCGATGTCAATCGAAGCCGTTCCTGAACAAAGCGCATTCTTTCGATCAACGAGGATGAATTAATCCAGTCCTGACCAAACTCTGACCAGCCGTCGGGTTCTTCCCGGTTGAAGAGGCGCATGCCGAGACGGATCAGGGTGTTGTTCAAGTCAGTCCCGGTGCAGTCGGCCGTAAATCCAGCGCCACCAGGCTTGGCCGCTCGCAAAGCGCGAACCGAGCCGACCGTGAATTCGAGCGGCGTCCGGACCTTTTGTTGCGAAGCCAGGTGTTGGCGGAACGTCGAGGAATTGAAGATCACCTTCAGGACATTGCGGAGGTTGCCTTTGCGTCCGTCTGCGGCGGGAGTGTCCCAGGCCTTCATGCAATCGCGGACCAGCGCGGCATCCGCGCTCAAGCCTGACTGCGTGTAATCATAGACGCCGTGGAGGAAATGCTCGTGGACAAAATAGCGGCACAGTTTGACGCTGATGTACTCCTGCGTGTAAGGCAAATCCGCCAGATGCTTGATGATGTCGTAACCATCCTGCATTCCAGCCGTGCCCGTGCGGGCGGCCAGCTTGAGTTCGTAGGATTTTCCGGCGTGTGGAGGCCCGAAACGAGCCTCCACGGTCTTGCCCGGAAAGATCGTCTTGGCCGTCGTATCATGGGCACTCGCGCTCGAATCGAAACGCAATGTCCAGGTGCCGGGCGTCGTATTTCGGTTCGCGGTCGGGATCGGAGCGGCGAACGGATTGTTCTCCTGGCCCACTGGCAGCTTATCCACCCGCCAGCCGGTCCAGGCCCGGCTCATTTCTTCGATATCCTTTTGATCGTAACCGTTATCGACCCCCATCGTGAAAAGCTCCATCAACTCGCGGGCGTAATTCTCGTTGGCGGCGGTTCTCTTGCTGACGACCGTATCGAGGTAAATGACCATCGCGGGGCTTTCGGCGCTGATTTTCAAGAGGTCGTAAAAAGTACCGTTGGGATTCATCAGCACTTCGCGCCATTTCTTCAGCTCGCGATATTCCAAATCCGTGGCGAAAGCTGCATCTGCACCGGATGGCACCTTGCCGGCGAGATATTCCTGGGATTTGTCTTGGTAGGTGACGAAGTGGTTATCGACGAACTGGGTCAGGACTTCGAGCAACTGGCGTTGGGATCGCACCGCGTGGAGGATGTGCCAGGTCGAAAGATCCGCCAGGGGAGCGATGCCGTAGGTCAGCGTGGTGATAGGGGATAAGGCGGTAGATGTCGCGTTTGGGCTGCCGCCCGAAAGTCTCACGGTGACGCGGCTTGGGGCATTGGTCGTGTGCAAATACCAATAACTCAAAGTGTATCTTTGTGATGAGGATTGAGACGTAGTCCTGAGCGCCGGTGTGATCGTCTGCGTGATGGCAGATGTATCGGTCGAACCTGGAGCCGTGGCCACGAGGCGCAGGCTGCTGGTTCCTGAGTGGCTGACCTCCGTCGTGATTGCGGATCGGGCGAGATTGGAGGAAATCTTCCAATCGTTGGTGCTGAGCGGCAGTTCAAAATCACCGTTGCGGAGCAAGTTTGCACCAACGCCCGCGACGGTCCCTGAAACAAGCCGGATATCATCAATGTATCCCTCTCCTATGGTCGTCAGATACAGGTAGAGGAGGCTGGTTGTCGTGCCGCCCGTGGCGGTCACGTATTGCCATCCCGAAGGCACCGTGACGTTGTCGATATCCAGGTCTTCCTGGATGTACTCCGGCGTCAATTGT